>NZ_FOVS01000003.1:0-298511 GCF_900115235.1 Pseudomonas sp. NFACC24-1 | reverse complement strand
CTGCGTGATAAATCACCAACTCATCTTTGGCGACATCAACACCCACGATCGGCTTTGCGACAGAAACCGGCATTGCCATTGAAAATCCTCCGGGCTAAGGTTTGAACACTTGAAGGGTTCACCCAGAGGCGCAGGCTTGTTCCTATCGTCGGTCTAGGCCAGATGCATTCTTTATCGGCGCTTGGGTGAAAGGAGGAGGGGTGAAATCTCCCACGGTCTGTACTGCGGCTAACAGTCAGAATCGAGCTTTGTCCCTCCTCCTCCCTTCAAGTCCTACCATACAAGCGAGCTTGCTCGCGATGACGTCAGTACCGGCACCTCTGCACTATCGAGCCGGCACACCACTGTGGAACCGGAACTCCACATCCGGCGATTCGATCAGTTCCCGCTCGGCCTCACGGACCTTGTCGATCACCTGGGCAATGTCCTTGGCGTCGCCGTACTGGTAGGCCAGTTTCAGGTAGCCCTGGAAGTGCCGGGCTTCGCTTTTCAGCAAGCCGAAATAGAACTTGCCCAGTTCCTCGTCCAAGTGCGGCACCAAAGCTTCGAAGCGCTCGCAACTACGGGCTTCGATGAAAGCCCCTACCACCAGGGTGTCCACCAGCTTGACCGGTTCGTGGCTGCGTACCACCTTGCGCAGCCCCGAGGCATAACGCCCGGCGGAGAGCTGGCGCAAGCCGATCTTGCGTTTTTTCATCAGGCGCATGACCTGCTCGTGATGCACCAGCTCTTCCCGGGCCAGGCGCGACATCAGATTGATCAGGTCGACGTGGGAATGGTATTTGGCGATCAGGCTCAAGGCGGTGCTGGCCGCCTTGAATTCGCAGTTCTTGTGGTCGATCAGCAACGTTTCCTGGTCGGCCAGCGCGGCCTGGACCCAGGCATCGGGGGTGCGGCAACCAAGGAATTCGTGGATTTCAGGAAGGATCATGGGGCTCACGGGCAAAGGTAGTCGAGCGAAGGGCGCCGATTATACCGGCCTGCCTCCAGACCACCAGTCACCGTCGTTGATATGCATCAAGTCGACGACTGACCCATAAGAACTAGACTGCCCCACAGCAACTATAGTTGAGCAATGCCAGCCTTTTCATTGCAGGAGAACGCCGATCATGCAAGCCATTCGCAGCATTCTGGTGGTCATCGAACCCGAACATTCGGAAAGCCTGGCGCTCAAGCGCGCCAAGCTGATCGCCGGGGTGACCCAGGCCCACCTGCACCTGCTGGTGTGCGACAAGAAGCATGACCATGCCGGCATGCTCAGCGTATTGAAGGCCGCGCTGCTGGCGGACGGCTACAGCGTCACCACCGAACAGGCCTGGAACGAGAGCCTCTACGAAACCATCATCGATGTGCAGCAGGCCGAGGGCTGCGGCTTGGTGATCAAACAGCACTTCCCCGACAGCCCGCTGAAAAAAGCCCTGCTCACCCCGGCGGACTGGAAACTGCTACGCCACTGCCCGACCCCGGTACTGCTGGTGAAAACCGCCGGCTCGTGGAAAGACCGGGTGATCCTGGCGGCCGTCGATGTCGGCAATGCCGACGGCGAGCACCGGCACCTGCACACCACCATCATCGATCATGGCTATGACATCGCCCTCCTCGCCAAGGCCCACTTGCATGTGATCAGCGCCCACCCCACACCGATGCTTTCGTCCGCCGACCCGACGTTCCAGCTCAAGGAAACCATCGAGGCCCGCTATCGCGAACAATGCCGGGCGTTCCAGGCCGAGTTCGACATCGACGACCAGCATCTGCACATCGAAGAAGGCCCGGCGGATGTCTTGATTCCGTACATGGCGCGCAAGCTGCAGGCGGCGGTGACGGTGATCGGTACCGTGGCCCGTTCGGGGTTGTCCGGGGTGCTGATCGGCAACACCGCCGAGGCCGTGCTCGATACGCTGGAAAGCGATGTGCTGGTGCTCAAGCCCCAGGAGGTCGAGGATCATCTGGTGGAGTTGGCGACCAAGGAATAAACAAGCCGTGGCGAGGGGATTTATCCCCGTTGGACTGCGAAGCAGGCCCCATCAGTCCAAACGCCAGACGCCTGCTTCGCAGCCGAACGGGGATAAATCCCCTCGCCACAAAAGCTCCCGGGCACAAAAGCGCCTTTGCACAAATGGCCGGAGCTCAACCGCCGATCGCATCCTTCAGGAACCCCGGCGCGATGTAACGCTGGTAATGGGCTTCGGACAGAAGGAAAAACTCCCGATCAATGGCATCGCGCAGGTCCGGCAGTTCCCAATCGCGAAATTCCGGCATCAGCACCATGCCATAGGCTTCCAGGTTGTTGATCACCCGCGCGCCCCGGGCGATCAACTGGTAGGCCCAGCAATATTCCGACTGGTGCGGCACAAAACGGATCTTGCGCGATTCCAGTTGCTGGCGCAGCAACCCGGGGTCGAAAACCTCCAACTTGGCCACCATCACCTGCACCAACAGTTGTTCGAGCCGCATCCACACCGCGCGTTTTTCGTCCTCGTTGTAGCCGTTCCAGTGAATCACTTCATGGTGGAACCGCTTGCAGCCACGGCACACCAGGTCACCGTAGACAGTGGAGCAAAGGCCGACGCAGGGGGTCTTGATGAGCTGGTTGGGCATAGGGGAAAGCACACGCAAAAGCAGGACAGGCTGGCATGTTAGCCCTTTGTCTAAGATTGATCACCCCTCAAACTTGAGCGCCCAACTTACCTTTAATTTTTTTTTCCCGTAGAATCAGCCAGCCTTTTAAGGCGCCAATGTCCGTTAGAAGCTGTTTTCAAAGCGTCACGAGCACAGTCGTTCCTTCAGAGCGGTGTTGGCGAAGGGTCTTTCCAGCGGGGAAAGCCCAACGCCAACCCTCATCAGCTCCCGTTCTGCAGGCGTAAAACTTTGAAAGCAGCTTCTGTGAGGAACTCCGGAAACTCTGGCGTGGTGGCTCAAAAAGCCGCCGACGCGCATGAGTACCGTGGGTTTCTGGATGAGCGTCCCGGACACCCATTTGGGACCACTGATGAGGGTAATAACTGTGCTTGAAGCCTACCGCAAACATATCGAAGAGCGCGCAGCCCTGGGTATCGTTCCCCAGCCGCTTAACGCCGAACAAACCGCAGGCCTGATCGAGCTGCTGAAAAATCCTCCGGCTGGCGAAGAAACTTTCCTCGTTGACCTGATCACCAACCGCGTTCCGCCTGGAGTCGACGAAGCCGCCTACGTCAAGGCCGGTTTCCTCTCCGCCCTGGCCAAGGGCGAGGCCCAATCCCCCCTGCTGGACAAGAAGCGTGCCGTTGAACTGCTCGGCACCATGCAGGGCGGCTACAACATCGTGACCCTGGTGGAACTGCTGGACGACGCCGAGCTGGCGCCGGTAGCCGCCAAGGAACTCAAGCACACCCTGCTGATGTTCGATGCCTTCCACGACGTGGCTGAAAAAGCCAAGAACGGCAACGTTCACGCCAAGGCCGTACTGCAATCCTGGGCCGACGGCGAGTGGTTCAAGAACCGCCCGGTACTGGCCGACAAGATCAGCCTGCGGGTGTTCAAGGTCACCGGCGAAACCAACACCGACGACCTGTCCCCTGCCCCGGACGCCTGGTCCCGCCCGGACATCCCGCTGCACGCCCTGGCCATGCTGAAAATGGCCCGTGACGGCATCGTGCCTGATGAACAAGGCAAGACCGGCCCGATGAAGCAGATCGAAGAAATGCGTGGCCAAGGCTTCCCGATCGCCTACGTCGGTGACGTGGTCGGTACCGGTTCGTCGCGCAAATCGGCGACCAACTCGGTGCTGTGGTTCTTCGGCGACGACGTTCCTTTCGTTCCGAACAAGCGCGCCGGCGGTTTCTGCTTCGGCAGCAAGATCGCACCGATCTTCTACAACACCATGGAAGACGCCGGCGCCTTGCCGATCGAATTCGATGTGTCCAACATGCACATGGGCGACGTGATCGACCTGTACCCGCATGCTGGCAAAGTCTGCAAGCACGGTACCGATGAAGTCCTGACCACCTTCGAAATGAAGACCCCGGTCCTGTTGGACGAAGTCCGTGCCGGCGGTCGTATCCCGCTGATCATCGGCCGCGGTCTGACCGAGAAGGCACGCGCCGAACTGGGTCTGCCACCCTTCGACCTGTTCAAGAAGCCGGAAGCCCCCGCTGAAAGCACCAAGGGTTTCACCCTGGCGCAGAAGATGGTCGGCAAGGCTTGCGGTCTGGCGGAAGGCCAAGGCGTGCGCCCTGGTACCTACTGCGAACCGAAAATGACCACCGTGGGTTCCCAGGACACCACCGGTCCGATGACCCGTGACGAACTGAAAGACCTGGCGTGCCTGGGCTTCTCGGCTGACCTGGTGATGCAGTCCTTCTGCCACACCGCGGCCTATCCGAAGCCGATCGACGTCACCACCCACCACACCCTGCCTGACTTCATCATGACCCGCGGCGGCGTTTCCCTGCGTCCGGGCGACGGCATCATCCACTCGTGGCTGAACCGCATGCTGCTGCCAGACACCGTGGGTACCGGTGGTGACTCGCACACCCGTTTCCCGATGGGCATCTCGTTCCCGGCCGGTTCCGGCCTGGTCGCGTTCGCCGCTGCCACCGGTGTCATGCCGCTGGACATGCCGGAATCGATCCTGGTGCGCTTCAAAGGCAAAATGAAACCTGGCATCACCCTGCGCGACCTGGTTCATGCCATTCCGTACTTCGCCATCCAGAACGGTCTGCTGACCGTCGAGAAGAAAGGCAAGAAAAATGCCTTCTCCGGCCGCATCCTGGAAATCGAAGGCCTGGAAGGCCTGACCCTGGAACAGGCTTTCGAATTGTCCGACGCCTCGGCCGAACGTTCGGCTGCCGGTTGCACCATCAAGCTGTCGAAAGAATCGATCACCGAGTACCTGCAATCGAACATCACCCTGCTGCGCTGGATGATCGGCGAAGGCTACGGTGATGCACGTACCCTGGAACGTCGCGCCCAAGCGATGGAAGCCTGGGTCGCCAACCCGCAACTGATGGAAGCCGATGCCGACGCCGAATACGCCGAAGTCATCGAAATCGATCTGGCCGACATCAACGAGCCTGTGCTCTGCGCGCCGAACGATCCGGACGATGCCCGTCTGCTGTCCAGCGTTGCCGGTGAGAAGATCGACGAAGTGTTCATCGGTTCGTGCATGACCAACATCGGTCACTTCCGCGCCGCCGGTAAACTGCTGGAGCAGGTCAAGGGTCAGCTGCCAACCCGTCTGTGGCTGTCGCCGCCGACCAAGATGGACGCTCACCAGCTCACCGAAGAAGGCTACTACGGCATCTACGGCAAGGCCGGTGCACGGATGGAAATGCCAGGCTGCTCGCTGTGCATGGGTAACCAGGCACGCGTCGAGCCGAACTCCACCGTGGTGTCGACCTCGACCCGTAACTTCCCGAACCGTCTGGGTGACGGCGCGAACGTCTACCTGGCTTCGGCCGAACTGGCGTCCGTTGCATCCATCCTGGGTCGCCTGCCGACCGTCGAGGAGTACATGGAATACGCCGGCAAGATCGACAGCATGGCAGCGGACGTGTACCGCTACCTGAGCTTCGACCAGATCGCCGAGTTCCGTGAAGCGGCTGCAAACGCCAACATCCCGGTCGTTCAAGCGTAAAGCTTAGAACGCCCGACTAAAAGCGCCGCCCTTCTTGCGAGGGGCGGCGTTTTTTTTTATGCCTGTCATTTCGATGCCAGCCGAGCCACCGCTATCGCGAGCAAGCCCGCTCCCACAGGGAGTTGGGATGGTTGCAATTTCCATGAACACCCGAAACCAGTGTGGGAGCGGGCTTGCCCGCGAAGACGGCGGCACATCCAACATCCCTGCCAGCTGAACCACCGCTTTCGCGAGCAAGCCCGCTCCCACAAGGTGATGGTCAGGCCATCAAGGAGTAGACCAACGCCGTAATCGCCACCAACCCCACCAACACAACGAAGACGTTCGAGGCCTGGCCGCGATAGCGGGCCATGGCCGGGACTTTGCGGATGGCGTACATCGGCATCAGGAACAGGATGGCTGCGATGACCGGGCCGCCCAGGGTTTCGATCATACCCAGGATGCTCGGATTGAGGGTGGCGACGATCCAGCACACCACCAGCATGAACGCTGCGGTGAGACGGTCCAGGGTCTTGGGTGCCGGACGGCGGCCGCTCTTGACGATCAGGCCCTTGAGGCCTTCGCTGGCGCCGATGTAGTGCCCCAGGAACGACTTGGAAATGGCGACAAACGCAATCAACGGCGCGGCAAAGGCGATGGTCGGATTACTGAAATGGTTAGCCAGGTACGACAGAATCGACAGGTTCTGCGCCTTGGCCTCGGCCAATTGCGCCGGGGTCAGGGTCAATACGCAACTGAACACGAAGAACAGCACCATCACCACCATCAGCACATGGGCGCGCGACAGGATCTGCGAACTGCGCTCCTCGGCGTTGGCACCGTAGCGACGCTTCTGGTCCACCGCAAACGCCGAGATGATCGGCGAGTGGTTGAACGAGAACACCATCACCGGAATTGCCAGCCACAGGGTATGCAGCAGGGCCGATGGCTCAGGCGGCGTCGACGCCGTGGTCAGGATGCCGCCGTTCCAGTGCGGGATCAGAAACACCGCCAGGAACAGCAGCGCAACGATGAACGGATAGACCATCAGGCTCATCGCCTTGACGATCGCCTGTTCGCCGCAACGCACCACGGCCAGCAGGCCCAGGATCAGCACCAGGGACAGCACCGCCCGAGGGGGCGGCTGGATATGCAGCTGATGCTCCAGGAAGCTGCCCACGGTATTGGTCAACGCCACGCTGTAGATCAGCAGGATCGGGAAAATCGCAAAGAAGTACAGCAACGTGATCAGCGCACCGGCCTTGAGGCCGAAATGCTCTTCCACCACCTCGGTGATGTCCGCGCCGTCACGACCGGACAACACAAAGCGAGTCAGTCCCCGGTGGGCGTAGAACGTCATGGGAAACGCCAGCACTGCCAGGATCATCAGTGGCCAAAAACCACCCAGGCCCGCATTGATCGGTAAAAACAGCGTACCTGCACCGATGGCGGTGCCAAACAGCCCCAGCATCCAGGTGGTGTCCTGGCGACTCCATTGGCTGAGGGTGGCAGGGACTGTCGTTTCAAAGCGCTCTTCGACGCTATTGGCCTGATCATTCATCCGGTCGGATCTCCGCTTTCCGGTCACATGCACCCGGCCGGGACGAGTCGGAAAACCCCGACAGGCAGCGCCCTGGCCGAAACAGGGGCGCGATTGTCCGGGATTCACGAGCAGAAGCAAAGACTTAGCCGAGGAGTGGTTGTGCGGATCAGATCAAGCCAATAGAAACAGCCGCCGTATTTCCTGTGGGAGCGGGCTTGCTCGCGAAAGCGGTGTGTCATTTAGCCGATGCGTTACTGATGTACCGACTTCGCGAGCAAGCCCGCTCCCACAATGGCGATGCTGAACCCGAAATGCACATAAAAAGCCAAGCCCCCCTGCCCCGGCTCCTACAATCAGGTTGAATAGCCACAATCGATCCAGCGCCCACAGGAGCCCAGCATGACCGCAACCGTTCTGGTACTGGTTGAAACCGTCAATGAATACCTGCCGATTCTCGAGCGGCAGGGTTACCACCTGGAATTGGCGCCCACGCCGGCCGAACGCAAGACAGCGATTTTCGAACACGGTGAACGCTTCAGTGCGGTACTGACCCGTGGCCCCTTGGGTTTGACGGAGGAAGAAATCGGCGCCCTGCCCAACCTGCAAATCATCTGCGTGATCGGCGCCGGTTACGAGCAGGTGGACCTGCAAGCCGCCCGCAATCGGGGCATCGTGGTAACCAACGGCGCCGGGGTCAACGCCTCGTCGGTAGCCGACCACGCCATGGCGCTGCTGCTGGCGCTGGTGCGCGACATCCCCCGGGCCGATGCGAGTGTGCGCCGTGGCGAGTGGGCCAAGGTCATGCGCCCTTCCCTGGCCGGCAAGCGCCTGGGCGTGCTGGGCCTGGGCGCGGTGGGCATGGCCATTGCCAAGCGCGCCGCCCTCGGCTTCGACATGAGCGTCAGCTACCACAATCGCCGGCTGCGCAACGACGTGCCCTACACCTTCTGCGCCACGCCCACGGAACTGGCCCGGGTCTCGGACTTCCTGATCGTCGCCACGCCCGGCGGCCTGGATACCCGGCAGTTGATCAACAAACAGGCCCTTGACGCCCTGGGCCCCCATGGTTTCCTGGTGAACATCGCCCGCGCCAGTGTCGTCGCCACCGCCGACCTGATCAACGCCCTGGAACAACGGCGGATCGCTGGCGCGGCCCTGGACGTGTTCGATCACGAACCCGAAGTGCCGGACGCGCTGAAAAACCTGCCCAACGTCGTACTGACGCCCCATGTGGCCGGCCTGTCGCCGGAAGCGACGCGTGGTACGGTGGAGTTGGTGGGCCAGAACCTGAACGCGTTCTTTGCCGGCAAACCGGTGTTGACGCCGGTGCCGCTACCCGACACGCAGCTTTAAAGCACGCCCAGCAAGGTCCATAACCGCCGGGATTCGGCATCGGCACTGATCAGCTCACCCAGCAGCTCGCTCAGCGGCTTGTTGCCCCACTCCACGCCGCGCCGGATCAGATAGGGCACCGGGCTGTGGGGCTCGGTACGGGCCAGGTAACCGGCGATCACCAGTAGCTGTCGGTAGGCCTCCTCACGATTGGCCGGCTCCTGGAAGACCTGGGCGGCGACCGCCTGCGGCTGAGGCGGCGACGTCGGCGCCGGGGACGTTTGCACCGGCACGATGGTGGGTTGCTGTGGGTGCATCGCGATGAACTCCTCTACCAGTGTCAGCAACGCCTGAATCACGTCCTGCAGGGATTTGTAGCCCGGGGCCAGGTTGCCCAGGTAAGCGTCGCTCCAGGCTTCGAGCCGTTGCAGGTGCTGCAGGCTCAACATCAGGCTGCCCTGGCGGTGCAACCAGAATGACAAGGGGGTGCCGCGAATCAGTTCGCTGAGTTTTTTTTGCTCGTTGCGCGCCGCTTCCGCCGACGCCTTGGCGTTCTTGCTGTCGTTGACCAACACTTGCTGACGTTGCAAGCGTTGCCAATCGTCCAGGCAGAAAGTGGCAAACGCCGGGTCCCGGCCATCGAGCAATGGCACTCGCGTCAGCAACACTTCGCTGTAGCGCCGGGCCAGCCACTCCAACGGGATCACCCGCCACGACTGGTCGCCTTCATCGGCCTGGGGATGCAACTGCTCCGGATAGCGTTCACACAACCCCGCCACCAGCGCCAGGCTGCCCGGCAACCCCTCCAGCCCGGCCCGATGCAACCAGGCCTCCCCCAGCCAGGCACTGATCATCAAGTCCTTGCTGCGCTCCAGCAGCAGCGTGGTCGCGAGGCGTTCCAGGTCCGGCCACAGGGCGCGCTTGATCGAAGACTGCCACACACCGGTGGGCAAGCTGGTGTCGTCCTCCCGGCGCAATTCGCGCAGTTGGTCGTATTCCGGCTCGTAGCGCAGGTCGGGACCACAGGGCGACTCGGCGCTGATCGGCTCGAGCAACTGAGTGACCAACTCAGGCAAAGGTGATATCGGCACGCTCACAGGCCCTCCTCACGGGTGGCAATGGCGGGGCTCGATGAGGTCGCCATGAAAGGTGATCGGGGTGCCCGCGTCGGCAGCGGCGGGATCGACAACGGCAGCTTGGAACCCTGGCTCATCAACGACAGGCGCACGAACATCAGGGTCTGTTCCGCCGTGCGGGCCTGGGTCTGGGCAGTGACCGGCAGTTGCAGGGCCAGGGGAAAATCGGTGTAGTCGACATTCGGCTGGCGCTGGGCCGATCCCAGCGCGCGCATCAGGCGCAGCAATGACCACGGCCCCTGGTACTCCCAGCCGGCCTCCAGGTCGCGCACCACCAGGTTCGGTTGCAATGGGTCATTGGCCGGACGCTGGTAGCCGTTGCGGGCCCAGCGCAAGGTCAGGCGCACGGGCTGGCCGACCATCCACCGCAGGTTCTGCTGGCCGCCGCCGGGGTAGTTGATCTGTTGGTTGCCGGCGTCCAGGCTCCAGGCGATCACCTGGTCAGCGCCGCGCTCTTCATCACGATCGGTCCGCCAGCGCACGTCCATCTCCACCCCCAGAATGCCACTCTTGTCGCGCACGAACAGCGGCCCGAGCCAAGTGCCGGCCTGTTTCAAACGGTTGAGAAAATCCTCGGCCGCCAAGCGCTCCGGCGTCTGGCTCAACACCAGCCCGGCCTGGGCCAGGGGCAGGCGTGTGTCGATCAGTTCCAGCAGGTGCTGGACCCGCGCCGGGTCGGCATCGCTGGCTCGCACATCCTGGGCAAACGGAAAGCGCCCGGCCAGGTATTGATTGAAATAGTTGGCCAAGTCATTCCAGGCGGTCGCCGCCTGGTTCTGTTGCAGGTACAGGCACCGTTGCAGAGCGCCCTGCTGCAACGCGACCGTACGCTGTGCCAGGTCACCGCGCCCACTGGGCAGGCTGGAGGTCTGCAAGATCTGCGCACAGGACGTGGTGTCCATGGTGATGAAGTCCCGGCTCACCAATTGCTCCAATTGGGCCGCCGAGCTGGCCGGATTCTGGTTCTTGTACTTGAGCAATTCATCGTTG
Organism: Pseudomonas sp. NFACC24-1; assembly: GCF_900115235.1. Taxonomy (NCBI): domain Bacteria; kingdom Pseudomonadati; phylum Pseudomonadota; class Gammaproteobacteria; order Pseudomonadales; family Pseudomonadaceae; genus Pseudomonas; species Pseudomonas sp. NFACC24-1. The sequence goes on along the minus strand of NZ_FOVS01000003.1, from coordinate 287,917 downwards.
AGGGCCATGAAGCGCGCCACCTGGTCGTGCTCCAGCGCCGACAGATTGTCCTGCTGGACGATCAGCCATTCGAGGGCGGGCATTCGCTGCTCGGCGACCTGCAGCATCACGCCGAACTGCTGGCTCAGGCTCAGCTTCAAGTCTTGTGGATCGCTGGCACCGTACAGCTGCAAGCCGAAGTTCTTCGAACCGTCCCAGCGCTGGACATCGGCCCGCTGGCTGAACAGCGGCTGGGCATCGATTTCATCCAGGCCACTCTTGATCTGCGCCAATGCCCGGCGATTGAGCAGACGTTGGAAACGGATCGCCAGGTCGCCGCGGTGCACATCCATGAAGGCTTTTTGCAACGCCACGGCCTGGGCCGTTTGTACGTTGAACCCCATACCGGGCAACGACGCGTCGCTTTCATCCAGGCTCAACCACATGGCCCGTGCGGCGGCGCCTTCGGCGGCCTGCATCAGCGCGTCACGGTAATCCGGCGGAATGCGCGGCAGTTCTTCGCCGGCATAGCTCTTGTAGCTGGCGAAGTAGTTCAGGGCGACGCTGAAATCATCACTGCCATCGCCCTGGCCCATCGCATCGGGGTTGCTGTCCGACGGATCCTTCTGCATGGCTAACGCCACGAAATCGCGCTTGAACAGTGCCTGCACCGCACCGTCCAGCGCGGTGACATGGTCCTGCAAGACCAGCAGGCCGCTGCCCTGTTGCACCAGCAGGTTGTCCCGGGAGCCGGTCTGGACGATCCACTGGTCACGAAAACTCTGCTGCAACTTCGCCGCCTGGCTCTCCAGGTCCTGCTCGATATCCGGCCCCAGCAACGCGCTGTGACTGACCTTGTCCAGCATCTGGCTGTAGCCGGGTACCAAGTCCTGGCCCTTGCCTCGGCCCCAGGCCGAATTGGTCAAGCTGACCAGCGTCTGCAAATCGTCGATCAGCGCCATCAGGTCTTCGAGTTCATTCAAGGAATTGCCGCTGCCGGCCTCCAGCCGTTGCAAGTGCAGCTTGAGGTAACCGGCCTGGCGCACGAAGTTGTCCGCCAGGAAGTAATGGTCCAGCCAGCGCTGCATCAGGCCGGTGAAGTTATCGGAGATCATCGGGCGCGCGGCGTTCAGGTCCAACCCTTTCAAATCGCTGTTCTGGGCATCGAACAGCACCCGGTTGTAGAAGTGTGCGCGGCTCAAGGTGCCGGTGTTGAGTCCCAGGGACAACGCGGTGTTGCTCAGTTGCACCAGTTCGTCCAGCGGCGCCTTGGGGTCGTTTACCACCTGGCTGAACATCTGGTTGTGCTGTTCCAGGCGTACCGCCAAGTCCACCAGTGCCTTGGCCTTCACGTAGCTCTGCCATTGCGCCGGGTCTTCACTCTCGACGTTGCCCCGGCGCTCGGTGTTGCGGATGGACTTGAGTTGCTCCAGGTCTGCGTTCAACAGATCCCGCAACGGCAAGATCCAATGATGCCGGGCGGTCAGACGCAACCCATTCTCCAGTTGCGTGTCCACCGAAGAGAACCACGAGGTGGGAAAGACCACCGAGACGAAGCGCCAGCGCGGGGCTTTTTCCAACACATTCCAGTAGTTCTGCACGTTGTGCCGGGTCGGCTCCAGTTGCGGTTCGTCGGGGTCGACGACGAGGTGGTTCTTATGGGCGCTGAGGATCAACCGCGACAGCCCCTCGGCCTGCTCCACCGAATCGTGCCAGACCCAGACCATGCCCCCCAGCCAGACCAGGCCCACCACCAACGCCACCGCCGCGGCCAACCGATGCCCACGCTGGCGCAAGCGCAACAGCCGTGGCACAGGCTGGGCCAGGCCACGCTCGGCCACCAGCCGCCGCGACCACAATTGCCGGGCGAACACGGTTTGCCCCTGGGCGCTGTCGGCGGCGGTCAACCCGTCGCCGCTGACGGCCGGCGCCTGGCTGGCGGTGAAATACAGCCCGCGAAAACGCGGCGCTTCGCCTTGGGCGTTGCCCTGGAACACCGGCTCCAGCAGGATCTGCAATGCCCGCCGCAAGCCTTCGAAACGCTCCGGCAAGCCATAGAGATCGGTGCCCAATTGTCCCGACAGCGCACCGATCTCGATGATCGACTGCGACAGCGCAGCGTTGACCTGGTCCAGGGCCTGATCACTCCACTGCGACTGCCACGCCGCATCCGGCAAATACGGCGACGACCAGCCCAGCATCGACTCCCGCGCCTCGACGGGCAGCGCGCTGACCAGTTCCTGGAACCCGGGCAGTTCTTCCATCCCGGTCATCACCACATACACCGGCAGGCTGAGACCGAAGCGTTGCAAAAGGTCGATGAAGCAGCGCCGGACCTTGAGGCTCAGCTCGGTGGTGTGCTCGATGTCATCGAGGGTGCTGAACGGCACGGTCCAGATCACCGCATCCAATGGCCGTTTGCTGCGCAAGCGCAACATCAGCCCGAGCAGGCGCCACCAGTTGCCCCGTTGCCGGTTCATGCCTTCATCGGGCAGGAACAACGCCTGGGGCACCACCAGCACCGCGCCTTCGGCATCGGAAAACCAGCGCCCGAACCAGGCCGCCTTATCGGTCGGTTGCAAGCGCCACTGGGCGCACAGTCGGGCACCGTCGGTTTCGTTGCCGAGCATCATCAGCCAGGGCATCTGATAGCGGTCCCGGGTGCCCTGCTCCTGTTCCATGTGGCGCACCGCCCCATAGAAACTGCGGATCGCCGCCCCGCCCTGGGTCCGCAGCCACCAGATCAGGGCTGCGATCAACAGCACCACGACGATGGCGATCAACACCAGGGCAACGATGCTCAGGGTGCTCATGAATCCTGCTCCTGAACCACCGCCGACTCGTTCAGTTGCAACACCGGCTCGAGCTCCAAACGGATGTCACGCCAGAACACCTGCCCCAAGCCGGTCAGCAACAACACCATTGCCAGGATCGCCAGCCCCAGGCGCAAGCCGTCCGGCAACGACTGCTGCACCGGCATGCGCACTGGCGGCGCTGCCGCAGCCAACGCCAGGCGCTGGCTGACGTCGACGTAATCAGGATCGTGTTGCCAGGCGAAGGTGAACAGCGCCGCGCGCCACTTGGCCTGCTGGACCTGGCCAGACTCGCCCCGCAATCGCCCCTGGAACCCCAGGATCAGGCACTGCAGATAGACATTCGCCAAGTCCCGGGTACCGGGCATCTGCTCGTCCAGCAATTTCTTGATCGCCGCCGGCAAACGCTCGCCGGCCTGGCGACTGGCATACATGCGTGATTCGAGGGGGTGCTGCTGCCAGGCCAATTGGCCGGGCCAAGGGCTGAACAACAGGGTTTCGTCCACCAGCGCGACGAAGGCATAGACCAGCGCCTTGACCTGCTCGGTGGCCGCATCGCCGACGGTGGCGAAGGCCACCCGCCACAGACGTTGGGCACTGCGCCCGGAAAACTCCACCACCCGGTTGACCAATACCGCGGGGTCGCTGTCCTTGGGCAAGTCTTGCCATTCCTGAGACCACTTCAGCCAGGCCTGGCGAAAAGCGCTGCTCAGCGGCGCCTCATGCAGACTCCGAACCGCCCCGCCACTTCCGTCAGGCATACGACTCCCCTTTTGCGATCAGGCACTTTCATTGACTTGCGCCACGAACAACACCACTTGCCACGGGCTGCTGGCCTGGGCTGATGCCGGCGCCACGATGTGCAGCGGCAATTGCCCGTCGAACCATTGCCCGCTGGCGGCCACCACAAACAAACGGGTGTCGTCGCCGACGCTGTAGGCCACCTGTTCGTTGCGGCTCATGGCCTGGTGGGGCAAACCGCTCATGCGTTGCCGGCTCAGCAGCGGGACGTGCCGCGCCGACGCGATGATCGCCCCGCGCAACCACTCAGCCGCCGCCTGCTCGCTGGCACCGTTGGGCATGCGCAGGCCGATCACCAGGCGTTGATCCGGCTGGTCGTCCGGCAACTGGATGGAGAAGACCTGCTCGTTGCGCTCGAAGGCCAGGCTGCGATAGCCGGCACGGACCAGCTCCAGGGTGGTTTCCAGCCAATCCAGCAACGGCTCGTAGCCACGCTGCAACTCAAGAAAATCCAACGGTGCGAAGGCCGGGACGCCCGCCAGCGGATCGAGGGCCGACCAGCTCCCGGCCAGCCCCAGCAGCAAACCGTAGAGTGCCTGGGGCGACGTCACCCGGGTGTTCAGCGCCCCTTCGACTTCCGGCAAGCGCGCCCACAAGGCGGTCAATTGCCGACGGATTTCCATGGCATCGTCCTGGTTGCCGGCCGCCTGGGCCTGACGCAAGCGACCGGCGAGGAACATGCACTTTTCCCGGGCCCGGGCACACACCCCGGCGACCCGCCGGCCGAGGACCGACTCCGGCAACAAGACCGGCGTTGGTGGTGTGTAGGGTACGCGCCAGAAGCCACCGCCCTCCTTGCGGATGCGCAGCAGCGGCAGGCAGATCGAATCGGCCTTGCTCAGTTGCGTACACAGCCTCGGATTGGGTCGCCAGACGGTGATCGACTCGGGAAACTCACCGCTGGTGAGGTCCGGCAACGCCTCGCCGACCACCGATTGCAAACGGCCCTTGAGCGGCAGCAGTTGCCCGGCACGCCACAGTGGGCTGACGGCCAGGTACACCGTTACGGTGGCGTCGGCGGTCTTGTCGATCGCCTCGGTGATGTCCAGCTCCAGCGTCGGCCCGACGCCAGCCTGCAGGTTGACCGGCAAGCCATCCGGCAAGGTCCCTTGCAATTGCAGCAGCCGTACCTGGCCGGCGCTGAGGGCCGACGGGTCGACCTCCAACTGGCTGACGCCCCAGAACCAAGGGTTGCAGGCCCCGGCGAAATGCGCAGCCAAGGCCTCGGCACGCAGCCCCTGCAATTGAAAATGCTGGGGCAACAATTGCATACCCTCATGCCAGCACACCGCGTCAGGTAACAGACTCATACGACTCCCTTCGACATCCCAATGTCGCCGCCCATGGCGGCCCGCGGTTTACTCAAGGCTGACGGTCATCACGCTGGCCATCGTTGACGAGGGTCATCTCGCGACTGTCGAACTTCAGCCAGGCCTTGCGCTGATCGTCCAGCCGAAGCCGGTGGGCTCCGGGAGTGTTATAGCTGGCGAAGACCAAAAGTCCAGCGGCGCGCCGGCCCTCCAATGGGAAGGGTTGGCGATCGATGAATTGCCCCGGGACCAGCTCCAGCCCCCACACCGACATGAGTTGACGATAGTCGCGCTGGAACTGTTCGCGCTCGGCGAACCATTGGCTGGCGGTGATGCCCGACAGCTGCTTGAGCAGGTCCGGGTCGTTCACCGCGATGAAATCCACCGCGATCGGCGTGTCGTCATTGGCCCGGGGCGCGACGTCCAGGGTCAGGCTGTCCAGGTCGACACTGGGCGCAAAGAACGAGCAACCGGTGAGCGCCAGGCTCAAAAAAAATCCATAAAAAAAACCACGCAAAATGAATCTTCCTTTTCTCAGCGGTCAAAAATTGTTTTTGCTTGCTTTTTTATAGACCTGTTCTAGCGTCTTGGGTAGTTCGACCCACACGGTTGAATGGACCAGGTTCGTCAAGGGAATGACAGGTTTTCTGCCGCCCGTTTGCAACCTGCGGATCAGCAAGGGAATGCGATGAGCGGGCCTCCCGATGCATTGCTCCCACACATGCATCGGAGTCGGCCGCCATGGCAGAAAGTACCCAGCACAAGCTCGACAGAGTCCGTCCTCCCCGCGTCCAGATCACCTATGACGTGGAAATCGGCAATGCCATCGAGAAAAAAGAATTGCCACTGGTGGTCGGCATTCTGGCCGACCTCTCGGGCAAGCCGTTGGACCCGCTGCCCAAGCTCAATGAGCGGCGCTTCACGGAAATCGATCGGGACAACTTCAACGAGGTGCTCGCCTCCATCTCCCCCCGCGCCACGCTGCAGGTGAACAACACCCTCAGCGGCGACGACAGCAAGCTCAACATCGAGCTCAACTTCCGGCACATCGACGACTTCGACCCGGTCAAGGTCGTGGGGCAGGTCACGCCGTTGCGTCGGTTGTTCGAAGCGCGCCAACGCCTGCGGGATCTGTTGACCAAGCTCGACGGCAACGATGACCTGGACAAATTGCTGCGTGACGTGATCGCCAACACCGAGGGCCTGCAGGAGATCAAGTCGGCCCGTCCCCAGGACGCAACGCAGGAGTTGCCGACCGTCGCTGCCAACGATGACCCTGCCCCGGCCGAACCACAGGCCTGATCGCGCGCATCATTCAAGGGAGATAACGCCATGCCTGCTTCATCCAGCGCTCAAACCAGCGAGAGCACGACCCAGACCCTGTCCCTGCTGGACAAGATCATCGCCGAAGGCCGCATGGCCCACGACGATAGCCAGCAAGACTACGCCCGCGACATGCTGGCCGAATTCGCCACCCAGGTCCTCGACGAAGGCATGGCCATCGACAAGGACACGGTGGCGATGATCAACGATCGCATCAGCCAGATCGATGAGTTGATCAGCGCCCAGCTCAACGAAGTGCTGCACCACCCCGACCTGCAGAAACTCGAAGCCTCCTGGCGCGGCCTGCACCTGCTGGTGCAGAACACCGAAACCAGCACCCGGCTGAAATTGCGCCTGCTCAACGTCACTCAGAAAGAACTGCAGAACGACCTGGAAAAAGCCGTCGAATTCGACCAGAGCGCGCTGTTCAAGAAAATCTACGAAGAAGAATACGGCACCTTCGGCGGGCATCCGTTCAGCCTGCTGGTGGGTGACTACACCTTTGGCCGGCATCCGCAGGACATCGGCCTGCTGGAAAAACTCTCGAACGTCGCAGCCGCCGCGCATGCCCCGTTCATTGCCGCCGCCAGTCCGCGGTTGTTCGACATGACCAGCTTCACCGAACTGGCGATCCCCCGGGACCTGTCGAAGATTTTCGAGAGCCAGGAGCTGATCAAGTGGCGCGCCTTCCGGGAAAGCGAAGACTCGCGCTACGTGTCCCTGGTGTTGCCGCACTTCCTGCTGCGCCTGCCCTACGGTCCGGAAACGCTGCCGGTGGAAGGCATCAACTACGTCGAAGACGTCAACGGCACCGACCACAGCAAATACCTGTGGGGCAATGCCGCCTGGACGCTGGCGCAACGCATCACCGAAGCCTTCGCCAAATATGGCTGGTGCGCGGCGATTCGCGGGGCCGAAGGCGGTGGTGCGGTCGAAGGCCTGCCGGCCCATACCTTCCGCACCAGCTCCGGGGATCTGTCGCTCAAATGCCCGACCGAAGTGGCGATCACCGACCGCCGTGAAAAAGAACTCAACGACCTGGGCTTCATCTCCCTGTGCCACAAGAAAAACAGCGACGTGGCAGTGTTCTTCGGCGGCCAGACCACCAACAAGGCCAAGGTCTACAACACCAACGAGGCCAACGCCAACGCGCGGATCTCGGCGATGTTGCCGTATGTACTCGCGGCTTCGCGTTTTGCCCATTACCTGAAGGTGATCATGCGCGACAAGGTCGGCAGTTTCATGACCCGCGACAACGTGCAGACCTACCTCAACAACTGGATTGCCGACTACGTGCTGATCAACGACAACGCGCCGCAAGAGATCAAGGCGCAGTACCCATTGCGCGAAGCCCGGGTGGACGTGACGGAGGTGGCCGGCAAGCCCGGCGCCTACAAGGCCACGGTATTCCTGCGGCCGCACTTCCAGCTGGAGGAGTTGACCGCCTCGATCCGCCTGGTGGCGACCCTGCCACCGCCGGTAGCTGCCTGACGGTTGAACTTGTGGCGAGGACACTGTTGTGGCGAGGGGATTTATCCCCGCTGGGGCGCGAAGCGGCCCTAAATACCGGCCACTCGGTGTATCCGGCAGATTAAGCTGACTGCTCAAGGGGCTGCTGCGCAGCCCAGCGGGGATAAATCCCCTCGCCACAGGGGTTCGACATTCGTTTATAGGGGTATTGGGTACCACCTACTTGTCTTCTTCAGGAGTTCCACACAATGGATGCAATCATTCTCGACCTCGGCGGCGACATCAAGGGCGACAGCCTGCTGGAGGGGTTCACGGACAAGATCGAGGTCATGTCCTACAGCCATAACGTGGCCATGCAGGTCACCAACGACGTCAGCAACTCGGAGCGCACCTCCGGCCGGCCCCACATCGGCGAATTCACCCTGACCAAATTCGTCGACAGTTCCACCCCCACCCTCAATGAATATTGCTGCGCCGGCAAGCCAATCCCGCAAGCCGTCATCACCATCGGCCGCAACGCCGCCGAGGGCAGCGGAAAACTCATGCCCTTCATCATCTACACCCTGACCAACGTCGTGCTGTCCAACGTCAGTGTCAGCGGCGGCACCGGCGGCAAACCGGTGGAAACCCTGTCGCTGAACTTCACCAAGATCAAATGGGAACTCACCGCACAGAAAGACGACGGCACCAAGGAAGGCACGGCGGGCACGACCTGGGACCTGGCCGCCAACAAAATGACCAAGTAAGGCCGCCGCGCCCATGGCTGGCTTCGGGCTGCGCCCACCCCTGTTCGAACGCCTGGCCAGCCCGGCGGACGACACCGGGCGGGCGTTCGACCGACAGGCGTTGCAAGACTCGGTGCATGCCGAACTGTCGCGCCTGTTCAATACCCGACGCGGTCCGCGGGCGCTGACCGAACCACCGAGCATCCTCGACTATGGCATCGCCGACTGGACCGCGCTGCAACAGCAGCGCAGCGATGACCGGCGCCAACTGACCCGGGAAATCCGCCAGGCCATCACCCACTTCGAACCTCGCCTGCGTCTGGGCGAGGTCCAGGTCTGCCCGGTGCCAGGCCATCCGCAGCAACTGTGCATTCGGCTGTCGGGCGAGCTGCGCGGCGACCTGCACGCATGGCCCGTGGCCTTTGTCATCGAGCCCGCCGGCGACGGCCTGGAGGTACGCCATGAGCGACTCGATTGACCCGCAACTGCTGGACTATTACCAACGCGAGCTGACCTGGTTGCGTCACGCCGGGAGCCTGTTCGCCGAGCGTTATCCCAAGGTCGCCCGGCGCCTGGAGCTGTCCCCCGGCGAATGCCCCGACCCCCACGTCGAGCGCCTGCTGGAAGGGTTCGCCCTGCTGGCCGCGCGTTTGCAACGGCGGCTGGACGACGATTACGCCGAATTCAGCGATGCCCTGCTCGAACAACTTTATCCGTTGGCCATGCGGCCCTTGCCATCGTGCGCCATCGTGCAGTTCGAGCCCGACCCGAGCAAAGGCAACTTGAACGAGGGCTACCCGCTGCCCCGCGACACACCGCTGTTCGTCACCACCGACACAGGCCAGAGCATTCATTTTCGCACCACGGCCGCCGTGCATCTGTGGCCAGTCCACGTCAGCGAAGCGCTGCTGTTGGGCAGCGATGAAACCCAGGCACTGACCGGGGTGGTCCAGGCCCGCTCGGCCTTGCGCCTGGAATTGCGATGCCTGGGGGAAAGCCAGTGGTCGACGCTGGGGATCGACTCGCTGCGGGTGCACCTGGCGGCGTCACCGATGATCAACGCCGGGCTGTACGATTTGCTGGGTGCCCACGCCATCAAGGTCCTGGCCGGCGCGCCGGGCAGCGTACCCGAACCGTTGGCCGGCTTGCCGCAGATCGTCGGCTTCGCCAGCGACCAGGTCTTGTTGCCGGACGAGGACGGCGTGCACCCTGGCATGCGCCTGCTGGCCGAGTACTTTGCCTTCCCGGATAAATTCGGTTTCTTCGACCTGCCCCTGGCCGGCGCCACCAGCGACAGCCAGGCCTTGTACCTGTACATCGTGTTCGACCGTGCACCCGGCAGTCGCCTGCCGCTCCAGGCCAGCGACATCGCCCTGGGGTGCACGCCGGTAATCAACCTGTTCCCCCGCACGTCCGAGCCGCTGCGCCCGGATGGCACCCGCAGCGAGTACCGGCTGGTGGCCGACAGTCACCGGGAAAACAGCGTCGAGATCCACAGCATCCGGGGCATGCGCGCCATCTCCGGCCAAGGCGTGCGCAAAGTGCCGGCCTACTACGGCAGCCAGCATGGCAGTGACCAAATCTGCTACTGGCATGCGCGCCGGGTCAGCGGCATGAGCCCGAACCGGCTGGGCACCGACTTGATGGTCAGCCTGGTGGACACCCGGTTCGACCCGCTGGCCGACACCCGCGACTACAGCCTCACCGCCGAACTGCTGTGCACCAACCGCCACCTGGCCCAAAGTCTGCCGGCCGGTACGCCGCTGGGTTTCGAGCGCCCGGGACCGGTGGCCTGGGCACGCCTGCGCAACCCACCCAGCCCGCAAAGCCTGCCGCGCCTGGACGGTGAATCGCGCTGGCGGCTGGTGTCGCAATTGACCCTCAACCATCTGTCACTGGTCGAAGGTCCCCAGGCATTGGACGCACTGCGTGAAATTCTCGAATTGCACAACCTGCGGGACGAAGCCAGCGCCCACCGCCAGATCGAAGGGGTCGCCGGACTGGGTTGCGAGCGCGTCATCGCCCATGTCGGCGAAGACGCCTGGCGCGGCTGGCGCAACGGCCTGGAGGTGCGCCTGCACCTGGATCCGCAACACTTTGTCGGCAGCAGCGCCGTGCTCTTTTCCGGCGTGCTGGCGCAGTTCTTTTCCCTTTACGCCACCGCCAATCGCTTCGTGCGCACTGTGCTGGTCCAGTCCGACAAGGAGGTGAAGACATGGCAACCCCAAGCCGGCAAACCCCTGGTGCTCTGAACCTGAGCGAGCGACTGCGACGCGACCCGCAACGCTTCGAATGGCTCCAGGCCTTGCTGTTGCTCGAACGCGAACACCCCCAGGCCGCCCCACTGGGCAGCGGCACCGCGCCGCACGCCGAAGCCTTGCGCCTGCGCGGGCCCTTGACGCCGCTGTTCGCCGCCAGTGAAGTCGAGAGCCTGGACCACGAGCCCGGTCTGCCGCCCACCTTGACCACCCCGATCTTCGGCCTCGGAGGCCCGGACGGCCCGCTGCCCTACGCCTATCAGGAATGGCTGCAACAGCGAGCGCGGGCGAAGGATCACGCCCCGGCGGAATTCCTCGACCTGTTCCAGCATCGCCTGCTCAGCCTGCTGTACAAGGTGATGCGCAAACATCGCATCGCCCTCGGTTTCACCGCCCCAGGCGCGTCCGCCGTACACGCACAACTGCGAGCGTTGACCGGCCTGCTGCCCAAGGCCTTGCAGGAGCGCCAGGCCGCCCCCGACTCGGCGGTCCTGGCCTGCACCGCGCTGTACGCCGATGGCCGGCGTTCCCTGGACGGGTTCGCGGCGATTGTTCGCGAGCAGTTCGGCTTGCCCGTGGAACTGAGTGCCTACGAAGGTGGCTGGCGTGAAATCCCGCCCGCCAGTCGCAGCCGCCTGCAACCGGGCGGGCGCAACCTGCGCCTGGGCCGCAGCGCGGTGGCCGGCACCCGGGTCTGGGACGAACACGCCGGCGTGCGCCTGACTCTCGGCCCGCTGAGCACGGCCCAGGCCAGCGGATTGCTGCCCACCGGCGAGACCCATCCGCTGCTCGCCAGCCTTTACGCCCTGTACTTCGGCCCTGACCTGGACTGCACCCTGGTGCTGCTGGTCCGCGGTGCCGGCCCGCTGCAACTGGGTCGCCAGGCAGCGCCACGGCTGAACTGGAACGGTGGTCTGCAACGCCAGCCAAGCCTGGCCGTGCAACGGATCGAAACCCGCCTTCGCCAGCCGGAGATTGCCTGAAATGGAACTGGCCAGCCTGATCGGACGCCTCAACCCGGACAACCGCCGCGCCCTGGAACGGGCCGCGCAACGCTGCATGCAGCGCAGCCATCACTACGTGGAAATCGAACACCTGCTGTTGGAGTTGCTCGACATCGAGGGCGGTGACTTCGCCTGCCTGCTGCCGCGTTTCGGCCTGGAACGTGACGCGGTGGCCGCGGAAACCAACAAGGCCCTGGACCTGTTCAAATCCGGCAGCACCCGCACGCCCGCCCTGTCGGCGCACACCATCGGCCTGCTGGAAGATGCCGTGGTCCAGGCCAGCGTGCTGGGCCTGGACAGCATCCGCTCCGGGCTGTTGCTGCTGGCACTGCTGGACCGTGATGAACGCCGCAGCCTGCTGCTCAACAGCGCCTCGTCGTTGCTGCGCATTCCCCGCGACGCCCTGCGCGCCCAGCTATTGGAATGGACCGAAAGCTCCCGTGAGCATGTCGCTGGCGTGCGCCCGGCCAAGCCCGGCGAGGCGCCACAGAAACAGGACCCGGTGCTGGACCAGTACACCCAGGACCTGACCGCCGACGCCCGGAACGGTCGCATCGACCCCATCGTCGGCCGCGACGGCGAAATCCGCCAGTGCATCGACATCCTGCTCAGGCGCCGACAGAACAACCCGATCCTGGTGGGCGCGCCGGGTGTCGGCAAGACCGCCGTGGTGGAAGGCCTGGCCCTGCGGATCGCTGCCGGGGATGTGCCGCCATCGCTGCAGGAAGTCACCCTGCGCGTCCTCGACCTGGGCCTGTTACAGGCCGGCGCCGGGGTCAAGGGCGAATTCGAACAACGCCTCAAGGGCGTGATCGATGCGGTCCGCAGCGCCGAAAAACCGATCATCCTGTTCATTGACGAAGCCCACACGCTGATCGGCGCCGGCGGTGCGGAAGGCGGCAACGATGCGGCCAATCTGCTCAAGCCGGCCCTGGCCCGGGGCGAACTGCGCACCCTGGCCGCCACCACCTGGCTGGAATACAAAAAATATTTCGAGAAAGACCCGGCCCTGGCCCGCCGCTTCCAGTTGGTGCAGGTCGAAGAACCGGACGAACTCACCGCCGTGGAAATGCTCCGCGGCGTGGCGAGCAAACTGGAACAGCACCACGGCGTGCAAGTGTTGGACGCCGCCATCCACGAAGCGGTGAAACTGTCCCACCGCTACATCTCCGGGCGGCAGTTGCCGGACAAAGCCATCAGCGTGCTCGACACCGCCTGCGCCCGGGTCGCCCTCGGCCAACACGACGTGCCGCCGCCACTGGAAAGCCTGCGCCACCGGCAGAACAGCCTCAAGGATGAAGTCGAACGCCTGCGCCGCGAACAGGCCACCGGCCTGGATCACCGCGAGCGCATCACCCTGCTGGAGGGCGAATCGACCAGCAATGTGCAAGCCATCCGTGAGCTGGAAACCCGCTGGGGCGAAGAGCGCGAAGCCGTACGCGAACTGCTCGACACCCGGCGCGAACTGCTCGCCCTGAGCGAACGGGCCGACAGTGAAAAAGCCGACACCGAGATCGATAACCGCATCGACCACCTGGCCGCCGAACTGCTGCGCCTGGAAGCCGGCCTCGATGCCATTCGCCAGGACGATCCGCTGGTGCCCGAACAGGTGGACAGCAAGACCGTCGCCGCGGTGATCGCTGGCTGGACCGGCATTCCGGTGGGCAAGATGCTCGCCGACGAGGCCCACGCCGTGCGCACCCTCGGCCAGCGCATGGGCCAGCGGGTCATGGGCCAGGGCACGGCATTGAACACCATCGCCCAGCGCCTGCAAGCCTACCGCGCCGGCCTCACCGACCCACAGAAACCAGTCGGCGTGTTCCTGCTGGTGGGCCCCACCGGCGTGGGCAAGACCGAAACCGCCTACGCCTTGGCCGATGCCTTGTACGGCGGTGAACGCAACCTGATCAGCATCAACCTCTCGGAGTACCAGGAAGCCCACACCGTCAGCCAACTCAAAGGCGCCCCGCCCGGCTACGTCGGCTACGGCAGCGGCGGCGTGCTTACTGAAGCGGTGCGGCGCAAACCCTATTCCGTGGTGTTGCTGGATGAAATCGAAAAGGCCCACCCGGACGTGCTCGAAGCCTTTTACAACGTCTTCGACAAAGGCCTGATGGAAGACGGCACCGGCCTGGTGGTGGACTTCAAGAACACCGTGATGCTCGCCACCAGCAACGTCGGCGCCGAACTGCTGCTGGACACGCCGGCGGCGCAACTGGGCACCGACGCCTTCAACGAGGCCTTGCACAAGGTGCTGCTGCAAGCGTTCCGTCCGGCGTTCCTGGCACGCATGACGGTGGTGGCGTACCGGCCGCTGGATGAAGCAACGCTGGAAGGGATCGTGCTGGCGAAGCTGGAAAAATTGCGCGGGCGCTACAAGGCCGCGACAGGCAAACAGTTCGAATTCGATGCCGGGATCGTCAAGGCCGTGTTGGCCAAATGCTGCGCGGCGGGGGCACGGGATGTCGAAAACGTGTTGATGACACAGGTGACAGGGAAATTGGCGGAGTGGGTGCTGGAGTAAGGAGCACAGGGATCATGAGAATCGGTAGCTTCAACGTTGAAAAAAACGGCAAGTCTTCCACCCTGGAAAAGCAAACCCAGGTGGACATCTTTCTCTACAACTGTTGCTCCAGTAGCTATTGGGATGCGGACATCGTATTTTTGTGTGAGATACATTCGGCCCAAATCGAAAACTACCGCTCGAACCTGGCTGCCATCTACAAGAACTACAGTGTTTATGCCTTTACTGGCGGCTACTCGAACGCCTACATCGTCATGGTCAAAAGCTTTGAGCGATTGCAAGTGATCAGCCAGGGCAGCCTGTTTACCCTGAACAGGGATTTGATTGCGGTGGAAGCCAACGGCGTGAAGGGTTATACGGGCTACGTGTTCCTCGCACACTTCAAGTCCGGCCAGAATGGCGTGACCAAGAGCCAGCTCAAGTCCTGTACGTCCCTGGGCGGTAAATGGGTCGCAACAGGTGACCTGAACCTGGATTATCAAAAAGTAGGGCAACTCGATACGGCGGGGCTTGCCTATGAGTGTTGGAACGGCCAGCAGACCCAGAGCAAGGGCGGCATTCTCGACTGGGTACTGGCATCGGTGGACGTAAGGGTCGTGCCGGTTGACATCACTGGCCTCGCCCAGGTGTTCGATATGTCCGGTCCCGATCACCGCCCCATCCTTTTCGATGTGACAAGTTGAACGACAACGGTCGTCGTTTTCCACGCCCTGCCGAGGACGCTTGATGCCCCGCTCCACTGACAGCAACACCACCCTCTCCCTCACCGCCAGTTCGCTGTCGGCGCTGTACCCCGAATCGCTGTCCGGCGAAGAACGCCTCAATGCCTTGGGCTCGCACACTCTCAACGGCATCAACGACGGCGCCTCGCTGGACCTCACCACGGCCGTCGCCAGCCACGTGACCACCACGCTGCACAAGGACGCCTTGCTGCGCCCGCTGGATGGGCTGGTGGCCGAGATTCGCCAACTGCCGGCCGATGCCACCGCCGAGCGTTATCAGCTTTTGCTCCGGCCCTGGCTCTGGTGGTTGAGCCTGGCCAGCAACAACCGAGTGTTCCAGAACCTCGCCACCTCGGACATCGTCACCACGATTTTCAAGGCCCACGGTTTCACCGACTTCCAGCTCAAGCTCAGCGGCAGCTACACACCCCGCGAGTACTGCGTGCAATACGGCGAAACCGACCTGGCCTTCGTCTCGCGGCTGCTGGAGGAAGACGGGATTTTCTGGTTCTTCAGCCATGAAGACGGTAAGCACACCTTAGTACTGGCCGACAGCAATGACGCCTTCGTGCCCATCCCCAATGGGCCGACGGTGAATTATCTCGGACAGAAAATGGGTGAGCGAGAACTGCACGGTATCCGCTCAGGGCAGGTATGTCTGCAGGCGGTGGCCGGGGTTTACCAGGCCACCGATTATGAATTCACCACGCCGACCACATCGCTCTTCAGCCAGGCAGAAGCCGTGGCCGGGCCGAGTTCGATGTATGAACATCCGGGCGGCTATACCGCCAAGGCCCAGGGCGATGCACTGACCAAACAGCGGGCGGACGGCCTGCGCAGCCAGGAGAAACGTTTTGTCGGCGAAAGTGACTGCCGCTGGCTGGTGCCGGGGTATTGGTTCACCCTCGCCGGCCATGAGGACACGGCGCTGAATATCGACTGGGTCGTGACCTCGGTCAGCCACGAAGCCAGCCATGAAAGCTACCGCAATCGCTTCGAAGCGATCCCCAAGGCCACGGCCTATCGACCAGCCCGCGTCACGGCAAAACCGCGTATGCACACCCAGTCGGCCGTGGTGGTGGGCAAGGCCGGCGAAGAGATCTGGACCGATGAATACGGCCGGATCAAGTTGCAGTTCCCCTGGGACCGTACCGGCAAGAACGACGAGACTTCCTCCTGCTGGGTGCGCGTGGTCCTGCCCTGGAGCGGCAAAGGCTTTGGCATGCAGTTCGTGCCGCGCATCGGCCAGGAAGTCATCGTGACCTTCATCGACGGCGACCCGGATCGTCCCTTGGTCACCGGTTGCGTCTATAACGGCGACAACGCCCTGCCCTACCCGCTGCCGGCGAACCAGACCCAATCCGGAATCAAGACCAACTCATCCAAGGGCGGTGGCGGGTTCAACGAGTTGCGCTTCGAAGACAAGAAGGACGCCGAAGAAGTATTTCTCCAGGCGCAAAAGGACTTCAACATCAACGTGCTCAATGACACCACCGCCACCGTCGGCCACGACGAAACCCTCACGGTGCAGAACGCCCGCACCCGCACGGTGAAGGACGGCGACGAAACCGTCACCCTGGAGAAAGGCAAGCGCAGCGTGACCATCCAGACCGGCAGCGACAGCCTCGATGTGAAGGACACCCGCACCGTCACCGTGGGCTCGGACCAGACCCACAGCACCGGCGGCAACTATGAGCACAAGGTCACCGGCAATTACAGCCTGACGGTGGACGGCAACCTGACCATCAAGGTCAGCGGCACCCTGACCCTGCAAAGCGGCGGCAGCTTCGCCATCAAGAGCGGCGCGGACCTGGCGGCTCAGGCCAGCACGTCCATCAGCCAGAAAGCCGGCACGGCCCTGAGCAACCAGGCCGGGACGTCATTGGAAAACAAGGCTGGCACCACCCTGACCAACGACGCCGGCATCAGCCTGGTGAACAAGGCGGCCGCCGAACAGACGGTGGACGGCGGCGGCATGCTGACCATCAAGGGTGGCCTGGTGAAGGTCAACTGACGGGAGCACGGCGATGACCACGAAAAGACTGGACCTGGAACGCGGCGACAGCCGGCTGGACGGGCAACTGGTCGATGGCCGGCTCGACGGTCCGCTGCACATCGAGGAAGCCCAACGCCCGCAAGCGAAACTCAACTACAGCCAAGGTGAACTGCAGGGCACCAGCACCCTGTATCACCCCAATGGCAAGGTCTCGGCGGTCCTGCCGTTCGTAAAGGGAAAATTGCAGGGCGTGGCGAGCTTTTACGCGGCCGAAGGCGGCTTACAACGTCAGGCCACGTACCACCGCGGGTTGCTGCACGGTGAGGCCAACAACTACTTCCCCAACGGGCAACTGGCCGAAGCCGAGGTCTATCGCGACGGCGTGCGCGACGGCCGCTACCGCCGCCTGCACCCCAACGGCAGCCCGGCGGTCGAAGCTCGCTACCTCAACGGCCAACTGCTGGAACCGGCCCAAGCCTACGCCGAAGACGGCCGCCCACTGGACGCCGAGGGCAAACCGATCTCCCGGCTGCACTGGTGGTTCAAGCGCTGGAATGACCCTGCTTAAACATGCCCCCTGACTTTCCTGTGGGAGCGGGCTTGCTCGCGATGGCGGTGGGTCAGTCGCATCAATGGCGCATGTACCGTCGTCTCCCCGGCTCACTGAATGCCCATACCTTTTGCTGGGGTCCATCACGCTAAAGCGCCTGTACAACATACCCACGTATGGTATCGAACGCGGTCCGGCGCGATGCAGACTCATTCTCCAGCGACAGCCACTTTCTCATACCGAGAAAGGCGGCTTTCGCCAAAGCCCTTGAGCCAAGCCTTCGGAGAACGACCATGACCACACATTTGAACGCCCCTGCAGCAAAGGATGGAATGCATCCGGATTCAAACATGAGCTTGCACGCTGCCTCGTACGAGGAGTTGGTCCCTTCGCGTTATGCGCTGAAAATTGGCGAGATCGACGTACTGGTGGTCAGCGATGGGGTGTTGCCCCTGCCGACCGCAACGATGTCCACCAATGCCGACCCAGCCGCTCGCGCGGCCTGGTTCAAGGACATGTTCCTGGGCCCGGACGCCTTCGATTGGGCGCTGAACGTGCTGGTGATACGGAGCGGAGAGCAGACCATACTGGTCGATGCCGGGCTCGGCGGCCAGTTTCCCGGTTTCCCGCGGGCCGGGCAGTTTCCCAAGCGCCTTGCCGCCGCCGGTATCGATCTGGCGTCGGTGACCGACGTGGTGATTACCCACATGCACATGGACCACATTGGTGGGCTGCTGGTTGATGAGGTGAAGAGCCGGTTGCGTCCAGACCTGCGGATCCACGTGGCCGCTAGCGAGGTAGCGTTCTGGGCGGCACCGGATTTCTCCCTCACCTCCATGCCCTCACCGGTACCGGACGTACTGCACGCCACCGCCGAGCAATTCATGCGCGAGTACCACGACAAGCTGCGCACCTTCGAGCAAGCCTACGAGGTCGCCCCGGGCGTGCTGGTCAAGCGCACCGGCGGCCATACGCCAGGGCACAGCGTGGTCCACGTGACCTGCGGCGAGGAGCGCTTGACATTCGCCGGCGATGCGTTGTTCCCGGTCGCTTTCGACCACCCCGACTGGCACAACGGCTTTGAGCATGACCCTGAAGAATCGGTCCGCGTTCGGGTCCGCCTGATGCAAGAAGCGGCGGCGTCCGGTGAGCTGCTGGTCGCCACTCACCTGCCGTTCCCCTCCGTTGGCCGGGTGGCGGTCGACGGTGATGCCTTTCGTTGGGTAGCAGCCTATTGGGACTACTGAGTGCGCGTTGGACCGGGGCCAGCGTCCAAGCCGGACGCCGACCCTGACCCTGACCCTGACCCTGACCCTATGATCAGCGTGCGGGACGCTCGTTGATCGTGCTCGCGGCCTGGAACAGGATTTTCCCGACAAAATCGATTTCCTGCTCGGTGATGATCAACGGCGGCAGGAAGCGGACGGTCGCGCCGTGGCGGCCGCCCAGTTCAACGATCAATCCGTGCTTCAGGCACGCCTGTTGGAAAGCCTTGGCCCGGGCCGTGTCCACCGGCGGATGCCCCTGTACATCGGGAGTGCCCTGCGGGTCGACGATTTCCATGCCGAGCATCAGGCCACGCCCACGCACATCACCGATCCAGTCGAACTCGTTTTGCAGTGCCTGCAATTGTTTGTGCAGGTGAGCCCCTACCGTTTCGGCGTGCTGGACCAAGCCTTGATCGCGGATGAAGCGCAAGGTCGCGGTGCCCGCCGCCATCGCCAACTGATTGCCGCGGAACGTGCCGGCGTGGGCACCCGGCTGCCAGACGTCCAGCGACTCGTGGTAAACCATCACCGACAGCGGCAACCCGCCGCCAATGGCTTTGGACAGGGTGATGACATCCGGGGTGATGCCCGACTGCTCGAAGCCGAACATCCGCCCGCTGCGGGCAATGCCACACTGGATCTCGTCGACGATCAGCGGAATACCGTGGGCCTGGGTCAACCGGCGCAATTCCTGCAGCCAACGGTCCGGCGCGGCAATCACCCCTCCCTCGCCCTGGATTGGCTCCAGGATCATCGCCGCGGGTGCGGTCACCCCACTTTCCGGGTCGTTGAGCAAGTGTTCGAGGTAGCGCACGTTCAAGGTGACCGCCTGATCACCGGCCACCCCGAACGGGCAACGATAATCGTGGGGGAACGGCAGGCGCTGTACCCCGGGCATCAAGGCACCGAGGGCATTTTTCGGCGACAGATTGCCACTGATGGCCAGCGTGCCCAGGGTCATTCCGTGGTAGGCCCCTTCGAACGCCAGGACCGAGTGGCGCCCGGTGGCGGTACGGGTCAGCTTGAGCGCGGCCTCGACCGCATCGGCCCCACTCGGGCCGCAGAACTGGATGCGTGCGTGACGAGCGAACTCGCTGGGCAGGCAAGCGAAAATTTCCTGGACGAATGCGTCCTTCACAGGTGTCATGAGGTCCAGGGTATGCATCGGCACACCGGCCGCCATGACCTGGGTGATGGCTTCGATGATCACCGGATGATTGTGTCCCAGCGCCAGGGTTCCGGCACCGGCCAGGCAATCGACGAACACCTGTCCCCGGCTGTCCTGCACATAAATGCCATGGGCCCTTTCAAGCACCAGGGGAATGCGTCGCGGGTAACTGCGGGCGTTGGATTCCTGCTGTTGCTGACGCTCCAGCAGCGGCGTCGAATCGAGGCAGTAAGGGCTCGACAGACCGGTGTGCAACAGGCGTAGCTGTTGCGCGCCACCTGCTGTGACATTCGAAAAAGCACTCATGATTTCCTCCATGGAGGCTGGGTTTGGAAGGGAACGAACAGCCTGGAAACAAACATCCGAAACGTTGGAGCAGGCGCGGGGAGATTGCCTCCCCGCGCCCTTGGGTTTACATGTCGTAACGCAGAATCATCCCCACCGTACGCGGTGCGCCGACGTCGATGATGTCGTCGTTGCGGTTGTTGGTGACGTATTCCTTGTCGAACGCATTCTTCACGTAAGCGGAAACCGCGACGTTCTTGGTGACTTTGTACTCGGTGTTGAAGTTCACCAGCACATAGGCGTCGCTCTTACGCTCACCAGTGACTTTGCCGTTCGCGTCGAACTCGTACTCCGACGGCGCGGTGCTCTGATAGACAATATCCGTGCCGAATATCAGGCGATCGTCAAAGCGATAGACACCACCCACCGAGGCCTTGTATTTAGGCGAGTAGAGGAAAGACTCGCCGCTCCTGTCCTGACCATTGTCAGCGACGAAGTCCTTGTATTTGCTATCGGTAATGGCGCCCCCGACGTTCAAGGTCAGTTGTTCGGTGATGTCTTTTTCGACGAAGACTTCCAGGCCTTTGATCTCACTGCGACCAGCGTTGTAGATATCAATGACGTTGCTACCAGGCTGCCGCACGCTGACCTGCTGATCTTTCCAGTCGGTGTAGTACAGGTTGGCGCGGGTACGCAGGGTCTTGTCGAAGAACGAACCGCGATAGGACAGCTCGTAGTTGGTGGTGTATTCCGGGTCGTAGGCCTGGTGACCGCTACCGGAACGCAGGTTGACACCGCCACCGCGATAGCCCTTCTGCACCGTGAAACCGAGGTACTGGTCCGCTGCCAGTTCGTAGTCGATGCCGAGTTTCGGCAGCACGGCATCAAACGACTTTTTAATTTTCTCTGGGACGAAGCGGCCATCCGCTTCGATGTCGGTATCGTTCGTCTCGTGGTCGTAACGCAGGCCGGTGATCAAGGTCCAGCGCGGGGCGAACGTCCAGTTGACTTCACCGAACACCGCCTTGTTTTCAATCTTGGTATCACCTTTGACGGTACGAACCAGCACGTCATCGAACAACAACCGGTCGTGGAAGTTGTTGGTGTTGTGGCCATAGTAGGCACCGACGAAACTCTTCACGGTGTCCGAGTCGTAATTCAGACGCAGCTCCTGACTGAACAGATTGCCGTCCTGCTTACGCAGAACGACCTCGTTGTCCACAGCATTCTGGTCAAAGTCCAGACGGTTGCTGTAGTCCGTACTGGTATTGGCGGTCATGCTCGTCAGCGACCATGCATCATTCAGGCGGTAATCCACCTTGGCACTGAGGGTGTCTTGCTTGAGGTTGTCGAAGGCCTCGGTATTGGACCCGATGTCGTAATAGCTCGGCTTACCATCAGCGCCTCGCATCGTCGAACGGTCACCCTGGCGATGTTCGTTATGGGCATAAGTCAGCAACACGTCAGTGTCGTCATTGGGCAGGATCAGCAATTTACCGCGGGCGTTGCTGGTGCGATGCGGGTTGGCGTCTTTATCGAGCGTGGTGTTGCGGATGTAGCCGTCACCGTCGGAATAATCCACGGCGATACGCCCGGCGATCTTGTCATCCACGATGGCGCCGCCGCCCGCCACGGCCGCACCGTGCTCACCGTAGTTGCCCACGCTGGTCTGCGCCGAGAAGCTCGGTTCGAAGGTTGGGTTCTTGGTTCGGATAACCACCGCGCCAGCCAGGGAGTTACGGCCCTGGGTGGTGGATTGCGGACCAAGGAAAACCTCGACCTGCTCGGCATCCCAGAGCGGGACCGGGCTGAGGGTCAGTGCGCGGTTGGGCTGCACGGCTCCGTCGACATACACCGATACCGCACCGTTGAGAGCCGCCGGGCCCTGGTCGTCGAAACCGGACACCGGCACGCCACGGATCCCCCAGTTCTCATTGCCGGCCTGGCTATAGACGCCGGGCGTGCGGGCAAACACATCCACCAGGTCCTTGTCGCCGTGCTCACGCAGATTCTTGTCGGTGACGACCACGACGCTGGACTGGGTCTTTTCGAGGGTACGGTCGATCTTTTCACCGGTCACGGTGATTGGAGCGATCTCCATCTTGCCGGCTTCTTCAGCCGCCCAAGCGCCGTTGCTCAAGCCTATGGCCGACCCTACAGCCAACGCAATTGTGTTCTTTTTGAAATTCACGCCCCGCTCCCCTGCGACAGATATTTTTGGTTTTTTGAGCTGGCTGAAGGCTGTTTGGCGCCAGCGGAGCGGAGTCTAATCCAAAAAAAAAATTAAATAAATAGTATTGATAATCCATCTCATTTGTACCTAGTATGTCGTCTTGTATTGAATTGAATACATTACAGACGAGTCCTACACAACCGACCGCTGCCCTGCTTTCAAGGTCTTGTGACTGGTCGAAGAAGCTATAAGAGGATGCACAAGGATGACCTCAATCGAACACCTGAACGGGCGTTCCGAGCTGTTTTCAATGGCGCCCACGGATGCAAGCGCCCAATCGCTGCCCGTGCTGGTGCAGGGGGCAGCGGGACAGTCGATCCATGACCTGGACGCCTCGATTCGCGACGACCTGGCCCAGGTCCTGGCCACGGTAGGCGGCGTATTGTTCCGCGGTTTCACCGTCGCCACCCCCATCGATTTCAAGCGCTTCGCGGCCAGCTTCGGCGCGCCGCTAGCCAGCTACGAATTCGGCTCGACGCCGCGCAGCAAAGTCTTCGCCGGGGTCTACAGTTCCACCGAGTACCCGGCCCATCAGTTCATTCCATTGCACAACGAACAGGCCTACACCCGCCCCTGGCCTTCGCGCATCTGGTTCCACTGCATCAAGGCCAGTGAAACCGGCGGCGAGACCCCGATTGCCGACAGCCGCCTGATCTACCAGCGCATGCCTGCCGAGATCCGCGAGCTGTTCGCCAGCCGCGAGCTGCTTTATGTGCGCAACTACAGTGGCGCCCTGGACCTGCCCTGGGAAAAAGTCTTCAACACCCAGGACCGCGCCCAGGTCGAACGCTACTGCCAGGACAACGACATCGAGTGGGAATGGAAAGCCGACGGCGACCTGCGCACCCGCCAGCGTTGCGCCGCCGTGCAGCAGCATCCCGAGACCGGTGAGTGGGTCTGGTTCAACCAGGCGCACCTGTTCCATGTCTCGGCCATCGAATCGAACGTACGCGCCAGCCTGTTGGCGGCGGTGGGTGAAGAAAACCTGCCGCGCCATGTCTATTTCGGCGACGGTTCGCCGATCGCCGACGACATGCTCGACACCGTGCGCGAGGTCTATCGCGAGACTGCCATCAGTTTCCCCTGGCAGCCCGGCGATATCCTGATGCTCGACAACCGACTGGTGGCACACGGTCGCAATCCTTTTACCGGTGACCGCAAAGTCATCGTGGCCATGGCGTGAACTGCACATGTTTTCATTCGAACACTGGATCGACGTGCTGGAAGCCAACGCCCAGCACTTCCCTCAGCGTGCCGCCCTGCACTTTCTGCCGGACGGCGTAGAGATTGGCGAAACCCTGACCTTTGCCCAACTGCACGAGCAATCCCGCTCCCTGGCGGCCGCGTTGCAAGCGCGGTATGCGCCGGGTGATCGGGTGCTGTTGATGCTGCCCAGCAGCCTCGACTACGCCCGCGCCTTCTGCGCCTGCCTGTATGCGGGCCTGATTGCGGTGCCGTTGTTTCCGCCACCGTCGCGTAAACCACGCCACCTCGACCGCGTGCGCAACGTGGTGGTGGATGCCGAGCCGGCACTGATTCTCGCCCCGGCGGATTATTGCGAAGGCTTGCTGGAACTGGTGGAGAGCCGGGTCGATGTGCTGACTGTCCAGGACCTGGGCACACCACCGGCCAGCCAATGGCAACGCCCGGCCATCGACGCTTCGACCGTGGCCTTCCTGCAATACACCTCGGGGTCTACCGGCTCGCCGAAAGGCGTCGAGGTACGTCAGCGCAATCTGATCGCCAACGTCGAACTGATGCGCCAGGCCTACGCTTTCGACGAACACGGCGCCATGGTCAACTGGCTGCCGCTGTACCACGACATGGGCCTGATCGGCGGTATGCTGGCCCCGCTCTACAGCGGCATGCCGTGCTACCTGATGGCTTCCCAGACCTTCGTCAATGCGCCGTCGACCTGGTTGCAAGCGTTGAGTCGCTATCGCGCCACCGCCAGTTTCGCCCCCAACTTCGCTTATGCCCTGTGCAACCGCGTGGTCAGCGATAACCTCATCGCGCAGCTCGACCTGAGCGCCTGGAAGCACGCGATCAACGGCGCCGAACCGATCCACCCTGGCACTCTCGAAGCGTTCGCCCAGCGCTTTGCCGCCTGTGGCCTCGACCCATTGGCCATCAGCCCCGGTTATGGCCAGGCCGAAGCGACCCTGTGTGTCAGCGCCACGCCGGCCGACGCGCTGCCGGTGGTGCTGCGCCTGGACAAGGCCGTGCTGGAGACTGGCCGCGTGGCGCTGGCGGCGGCCGATGCCGCCGCCGTGGAGTTCGTCGCCTGTGGTTATCCGCAAGCCCTGCACAGCATTGCCATCGTCGACCCGCAAACCTTCGAACAATGCGCCGCCGATCGCATTGGCGAAGTCTGGCTCAAGGGCCCGAGCAACGCCGAATCCTATTGGAAGAATCCCCAAGCCACGCGCGAAGCCTTTGAAGCCCGGATTGTCGGTTCATCGGAGCATTACCTGCGTTCCGGCGACCTGGGATTCATGCACGAAGGCCAAGTCGTGATCTGCGGACGGCTCAAGGACCTGTTGATTCTCAATGGGCGCAACCTCTACCCCCACGACATCGAATTCGCCATTACCGACGCCGAGCCGGGCATCCGCACCGGGCGCATCGCCGCCTTCTCGGAAATGGACCCGGCACTGGGCCGCGAGAAGCTGGTGATTGTCGCCGAGCCGCAACGCAAGTTCGTCGACCCGGCGCATCACCCGGCGCTGTTCGCGTCAATGCAAAACGCCGTGCGCGAAGCCGCCGACTGTGGCATCGACCAGATCGTGCTGGTGCAAGCCGGCACCATCCCGATGACCACCAGCGGCAAGATCGCCCGTCAAGGCGCACGCAAGCAGCTCGCTGCGGGCACGTTGAGCGTCATCGCCCAGAGCGGTGCAGTGCAGGCCTCGAACAGTGCGGCCCTCGACCTTGCCCAGCTCAAGCGCCTGGCGACCGAAACGCCGCAACAGGCCCAAGCCGCCTGTCGCCAATGGCTGGAACAGACGCTGCACGCGGTCAACCCGTACTTTTGCGCCGACTTCGACCTCAGCCTGATCGGCCAGGGCCTGGACTCCATCGGCGTGGCCGACTTCGCCGCGCGCCTGCACAAGGACCTGGGCTGGAACCTCGATACCCAAGATCTGTTCGGGGAAACCACCCTCGGCCAATGGGCGCTGGCCCTGCAAGACCTCCTGAATCAGCCGGTGCCGACGGCCGAGGCTTCGACCGAACAGACCAACCTCAGCCAGGGGCATCAATCGTTCGCCCAGCGTCGCCTGTGGTTCCTGCGCCAGCTGAACCCGGACGACACCCGCCACAACCTGGTGCTGCACCTGCGCCTGCAAGGTCCGCTGGACATCGAGACGCTGGCCCTGCGGTTGAACACGCTGGTCGAGCGACATGGCGTGCTGCGCACGGTGTACCGCGACGGTGTCGATGGCCCGCAACAACACGTGTTGCCGGCCACGGCGGTAGCGCTGGTCCATCACGATGTGCGTGAGCAGAATGAAGCGCAGCAACAGCAGACACTGAGCCAGCGCCTGGCCCACGAACACGCCACCCCCGTCGATTTGCAAGCCGGCCCGCTGCTGCGGGCGCAGTTACTCAGCCGACATGAGCAACAGCATGACCTGCTGCTGACCCTGCACCACATCGCCTTCGACGGACGCTCGGCGCAACTATTGCTGGCGGAACTGGCAGGGGCAGCGGACGCCGTGCTCCCGGGGCAATACCTCGATTTCGCCCAATGGGAAGCCCGGCACTGGAACCAACAGCGGATCGCCAGCGAGCAGGCCTTCTGGCGCGGCCACTTGGCCGGCATGCCCCAAACCTTGGAACTGGGTGGCAGCGGCCAGGCCCCAGGCGAACACAACCTGGACTTCACCGTGCCCCAGGCCAGCTGCGAGCGGTTGGCAGCGCTGGCCCGCGAGCAAGGCATGACCTTGTTCATGCTATTGCTGGCCAGTTATCAATTGGTGCTCAAGCAACTGGGCGGCCAGCAGCAGTTCCTGCTGGGCACCGACGTCAGCGGCCGGCCATTGGCCGAGCACAACGACGTCATCGGCTTCTTCGTCAACCAGTTGACCCTGCGCTGTGACCTGCGTGGCGAGCCAACCCTGGCCGGTTTCCTTGAGCGGGTTCGCGATGAAGCGCGCCTGGCCTACGCCCATCAAGGCCTGCCTTTCGATCTGGTGGTCTCGGCCCTCGCGCCGCAGCGCCGTCCCGGTCACTCGCCGCTGTTCCAGGTCAAGCTCAACTACCAACCGTCACGGGTGACCCCGACCGCCATCGCCGGTGCGCAATTGGCCGCGCTGGACGTGGCCCAGGCACCGGGGGATTTCCACCTGGTACTCGACCTCGTGCACGGCAGCGAAGGCCTTGCCGCGACCCTCAAGTATCGCGGCGACTACTTCGACCAGAGCCGTGCCTTGCGCCTGCAACACCTGTGGACGTGCCTGCTGGAACAACTCCACACCCTGCTGGACGAGCCGTTGCCGGCACTGGCCGAGCGCATCGACAGTTGGGACCAGGCCTTTGCCCGTGAGCGACAACAGTCCCAGGCGCTGGCCGGTCGCAGCCAGATGATGCAAGCCAAACGTCGCTCCTTGTCCCTTTAACCGAGTCGGATGCCGTTATGTCTATCGTGCCCCCATCGCCACGCGCCCTCGGCGCCGTGCGTCGCAAAGCCATGAACGTCTCGGAACAACAGCTGGTGACCGAGCGCCTGCTCAGCCCGGACCACGCCCTGCCCCTGGTGATCGAGCCAGCGGTCAGTGGCGTCGACCTGATCGCCTGGGCCGCCCGGGAACGCGAGTCGTTGGAAAAGAAATTGCTGCAGTACGGCGCCCTGCTGTTTCGTGGCTTCAACGTCGCCTCCGTCGAGCAGTTCGATCAGGTGATCGCCGCCCTTTCCCCCGGAGCGCTGGAGTACATGTTCCGTGCCTCGCCCCGGACACGGGTCGGCGGCAACATCTACACCTCGACCGACTACCCGGCCGACCAGATGATTTTCCCCCACAACGAACACTCCTACTCACCGCGCTTCCCGCTGCGGCTGTTCTTCTACTGCCAACTGCCGTCCGAGACCGGCGGTGAAACACCGATCGGCTCGACCCGCGCCGTGAAGGCCAGGATCAGCCCGCAGATCGAAGCGCGGTTCCGGGAAAAAGGCGTGCTGTACGTTCGCAACTACGGCGACGGTTTCGGCCTGCCGTGGCAGACCGTGTTCCAGTCCGAAGACCGTGGCGAAGTGGAAGCCTACTGCGCCAGCGTCGGCATCGAAGTGGAATGGAAAGACCACAATCGCCTGCGCACCCGCCAACGGGGGCCGGCCGTGGTGCGCCACCCGCGCACCGGCGAAGAGGTCTGGTTCAACCACGCCACGTTCTTCCACATCAGCACCCTGCCTGGGCGAATCCGCGATTCGCTGCAAAGCAACTTCAACGACCTCGACCTGCCCACCAACACCTTTTACGGCGATGGCGAACCCATCGAGCCCCAGGTCCTGGAGTCACTGCGCGCGGCCTACCTCGACTCACTGGTGCGGTTCAGTTGGCAACAGGGGGACGTGTTGTTCATCGACAACATGCTCGCTGTGCACGGTCGCGAACCCTTTACCGGCAAGCGCGCCATCATGACCGGCATGGCTGAAGCCCTGCTGTCGAGCGACGTTGCCGTCTGACATTCAACGGGTCCACCCGCCGTTCGCAGGAGGCTTGCCTGACCCATGTCCAGCAAGCCCCAGCGTCTGTGCGGCGATCCAGGCTCAAGCCCTTTTCCAGTCGAGATGAACATGAGCGGACTTCAAGGTTTTCGTATTTCGCCGCAACAGGCATCGGTTTACCCCCACATCAACGGCGCGGCGGAGCACCCGTTCAGTTGCCATTTGCAATGGTCGCTGTCGCAATCGCTGGACGTCGATGCCCTGAACAAACACCTGCAGGCGCTGGTGGCCGACAGTGAAATCCTGCGCACGCGCCTGATGCCCGTGCCCGGCCTGCGCCACCCGGTGCAGGTGATCGACGAAACCGCTCCGCTGGCGGTGAAGCTCCAGGACCTGCGTCAACACAACCACGCCGACCAGGACGCCACGCTGGCCCAACTCGCCGGCCAGCCCCGTGACTGGACGTCTCCCCTGTATGTGACCCTGGTGCGCCTGTCCGATGAACAGACGATCCTGGACCTGGCGGCGGCCAGCAGCCACTTCGACCTCGCCAGCCTGAAATGGCTGGCCGATGCACTGCTGCAAGGCAGCGCCACGGACCTGTCCGACACCTTGCAGTACGCCGACTACGCCGAATGGCGCTGGAGCCTGGTTGAAGACGCGCCGGACCATCCGGGCGTGAGCTTCTGGAAACCCTCGGGCGAAACCGAACAGGCCACCCTGCAACTGCCCCTCGAATCGGCCCTCGAAGGCGGGTTTGCGCCGACCCGATTGGACCTGGCGCTGCCGGCCGCCATCGTCCGCCATCCGGCCCTGGCCCCGGACCTGCTGCTGGCGGCATGGGCAGCGGTATTGGGACGACTGGCCGGCCAGCAACAGGTGCCGCTCACCCTGATCCATGAAAGTCGCGGCGCGGAACTGGAGAACACCCTGGGTCTGTTCGAGCAGTGCCTGCCCGTGAACATCGAACTGGATGCCCAGGCGACCCTGCTGGAGCAAAGCACACAAGTAGCCGCCACCTTGGAAAGGGCGGTCGGCTGGCAGGACTATTACACCGATACCCTCGATGCCGGATACGCCTTTGCCTGGCGCTCGGGCGATGCTCGGGAGCGTCACGCCAGTGCGGTGATGAATCCGCTGAAGGCATGCCTGAACGTCCGCCAGTTGCCCGACGGCCTGCGCGCGCAGTTGGTCTACGACCGCCATGCCCTCAGTGCCGAAGCCGCCGGCTGCCTTGCCGAGCAATGGCTGCAACTGCTGCAAGGTGCCCTGGCCGAACCGCAACGGGCCTGGGCCCAACTGCCCCTGGGCGGCACACTGCAATCGCAGTTGATCGGTACCGGCGCGAGCATGCCGTCCATCGAACCCGTGACACTGGTGGAGTTGATTGCCCGTCAGGTTCGCCAGCAACCGAACGCCATCGCCCTCAGCGACCAGGACGGTGACCTCAGCTACAGCCGCCTCGACGCCTGCGCCACGCAACTGGCCCATCGACTGGTCGCCGCCGGCATCGGTCCCGGGGTACCCGTCGGCATCCTGTTCGCCCGCAGCAACGCGGCCATTGTCGCGATGCTCGCCGTCTTGAAAGCCGGTGGCGCCTACGTGCCGGTCGACCCGACCTACCCGGCCGACCGCCGCGCCTACATGCTCGCCGACAGCGCCATTGCCCACATCGTGGTCAGCGCCGAACTGGCCGACAGCGTGCCGCCCCACCTGCAACGTTTCGTGCTGGATGACCTGTCAACGCCGGATCTCGCCGACAAGCCGGCGCTGCCTTTGCCGGACGTGAACGACCTCGCCTACCTGATCTACACCTCCGGCTCCACCGGTGCGCCGAAAGCGGTGGAAATCAGCCACGGCGCGCTGAGCTTCTCGACCCAAGTGCGCATGGCCGCCTATGAGACGCCCGTGCGCGCCTACCTGCTGCTGTCCTCGTTTGCCTTCGACAGTTCGGTCGCCGGGATTTTCTGGACCCTGGCCCAAGGCGGACGCCTGGTGTTGCCCGCCCCGGGTGAAGAACTGGAGATGGCTCGCCTGGCGCAGCTGATTGCCCAGCACCAGGTCAGCCACGGCCTGTCGCTGCCATCCCTGTACCAAGCCCTGCTCGATCAATTGCAGCGCAACGACGCAGCCGCCCACCTCGCCTGCTGGATCGTCGCCGGTGAGGCTTGCCCGCCGTCGCTGATCGCGCAACACAGCAAGGCCTTGCCACACGCCCGGTTGGTGAACGAATACGGCCCCACTGAAGCGACAGTCTGGGCCACCTATGAAGTGTTGGAGCCCAGCCGGAACGTCAGCATCGGCCGCCCCATCGCCGGCATGGACCTGCGCCTGCTGAATGAATTCGACCGCGCTTGCGGCATTGGCGAACCGGGCGAGATCGTCCTGGCCGGCCCGACCCTGGCCCGCGGCTATCGCAACAAACCCGAAGAGACCGCCAAGGCCTTCGTCACCCTGGCCGACGGCACTCGCGCCTACCGTACGGGCGACCTGGCCTGCTGGTTGGCCGACGGGCGCCTGGCGTTCCTGGGGCGCAAGGACCATCAGGTCAAGGTCCGCGGCTACCGCATCGAACTGGGCGAAATCGAACGCCAGTTGTGCAGCCACAGCGACGTGCGCGAAGCCGCGGTGATCGTCCAAGAACATGCCGCTGGCAAACGCCTGCTCGCCTACATCGTGGCCGCCCACGGCTACGCGCCGGATTCGGAGGCGATCAAGCGCTTCCTCGGTGAGCGCCTGCCGTCGTACATGGTGCCGGCCCTGGTGCTGACCCTGGCGAGCTTTCCGCGCACGCCCAACGGCAAGCTCGACACCCGCCAGTTGCCCGACCCGGACCAGTTCGACGAAAACGCCCACGTGGCGCCGCGCAACGCCATGGAAACCGCCCTGCAAGCGATCGTCGCCAAGGTCTTGAAACTCTCGGCGGTGAGTGTCACCGACAACTTCTTCGCCATCGGCGGCGACTCGATCCTGAGCCTGCAAGTGGTGGCCCAGGCCCACGAGCAAGGCATCGCGCTGTCCGCCAAGCAAGTCTTCGAACGCCAGACCATCGCGGCCATGGCCGAGGTCGCGCAACCGTTGGATCCGAGCGCCGCCGAACCGCAAACCGACAGCACCGAGTTCAGCGCCTCGGGCCTGTCCGATGACGAAATGCAAGCGCTGATGGCCGAACTGAACGAGGCCGACCTGTGAACGGCTCCTCCCGTCGCCCCGCCATCACCGTTGCCCCTTTTTACGCAGGACGCTTTCAATGACCACCGAAAAAACCGCTGGCAACCCGATCGAAGACATTTACCCGCTGTCGCCGTTGCAACAAGGGATGCTGTTCCACTCCCTGCTGCACGAAGACTCCGGGGTGTACCTGATGCAGGATCGCTACCGCATCGGCGGGGCCATCGATGAAGGGGCGTTCCTCGAATCGTGGCGCCAGGTGGTGGCACTGCACCCTTCCCTGCGCGCCAGTTTCCAGTGGAAAAGCCAGAAGCAACCGGTGCAGGTGATCCATCGCCAGGTCAAGGTGCCGCTGGACACCCTCGACCTGCGCGGGCTCGCGCCCCATGAGCAGGAGGCGCGGATCCGCACGCTGCTGGAAGACGAGCAGAAGGTCGGCTTCAACCTGTCCAAGCCACCGCTGATTCGCTTCCGGCTGGTGCGCCTGGCCGACGAGTCCTACGAGTTCATTCGCAGCTTCCACCACATCCTGATGGACGCCTGGTGCATCTCCCTGGTGACCGTGGACTTCCTCAAAGTCTACGAAGCGCTGTGCAACGACCGCACGCCGGAACTGAAAAGCCCTCGGCCATTTCGCGATTACATCCAGTGGCTGCAACGCCAGGATGCGGGCAAGGCCGAGCAATTCTGGCGCGGCCAGTTGCAAGGCCTCAACGCCCCCACGCCACTGACCGTGGACAACGGCGTGAGCCGCGACCGCTACACCGATGCGGTGCTAGTGGACGACCAACTGATTCACCTCGACGCACAGGAAACCCAGGCACTGGCGGCGTTCTGCCGCAGTCGCCGGATCACCCCGAACACGTTTTTCCAGGGGGTCTGGTCGTTGCTGCTGTCGCGCTACAGCGGGCAGCAGGACGTCGTCTTTGGTGTCACCGTGGCCGGCCGTCCGGCTGACCTGACCGGCGTTGCGGAAATGATCGGCCTGTTCATCAACACCTTGCCGCTGCGGGTTTCGGTGGATCCGAACGCCTCACTCGGCAGTTGGCTGGGCGATCTGCAGAAACTCAACGTCGACATGCGCGACTTCGAGCACACACCGTTGACCGACATTCAGGGCTGGAGCGATTTCCCCCGGGGCGAGACCCTGTTCGACAGCATCCTGGTGTTCGAAAACGCGCCCATCGACGAACAGATCCTCGAAGGCGGTTTCCAGTTCAGTCTCGAAGGCATGGACCACAGCGTGCACACCCACTACGGCTTGACCGTGGTGATCCTGCCGGGCGATCAACTGGGCATCCGCGTGTCCTATGACCGCGAACGTTTCGAGGCCGCCACCGTGCAGCGTCTGCTGGGTCACATCGCCAGCCTGGTGCGCAGCATGCTCGTCGCCCCCGACGCGCCGTTGGCCAGCTTCGAACTGCTGGCCGCCGACGAACGTCAAAAGTTGCTGGGCGAATGGGCGTTGAACCCCCACGACTTTGCGCTGGATCAAAGCTACGCCGAGCTGTTTGCCGCCCAGGTCGCCCTGCGCGGTGATCAGGTCGCCGCGACCTGCGCCGGTGAGTCGCTGACCTACGCCGAGCTGGACCTGCGTTCCACGCGCCTGGCCCACGCCCTGCGCGAGGCCGGTGCCGGTGAAGACCAACTGGTCGCGCTGGTGGCCCCTCGTGGCCTGGCGCTGTTGACCATGATGCTGGCCGTGTTCAAGGCTGGGGCGGCGATGCTGCCCCTGGAGGTCAATCACCCGCCCGAGCGCCTGCGGGAAATCCTCGGGCTGTCCCGCGCGCCGTTGCTGATCGCCAGCCAAGCCTGCGGCGGTCTGATCGAGCCACTGCTCAGCGGCCTCGACCAGGCGCCCACGGCGCTGTTCGCCGAAGCCTGCTGGGCATCGGGCAACGACACGCCACTGCCGGTGCTCGCCCGCCCCGACAGCCTGGCCTACGTGCTGTTCACCTCGGGTTCGACCGGCACGCCAAAGGGCGTGATGATCGAACAGCGCGGCATGCTCAACAACATCTTCGGCAAGGTGCCGGCCCTGGGGCTCAGCGCCGCTGACCGCATTCCCCAGACCGCTTCGGTGGCGTTCGACATTTCGGTGTGGCAGTTCCTCGCCGCACCGGTGCTCGGTGCCACCGTGCACATTCTTCCCGATGAAGTTGCCCACGACCCGCAACGCCTGTTGCAGGTGCTCGCCAGCGAGCGCCTGAACGTGCTGGAAATCGTCCCGAGCCTGATGCGCACCGTGCTCGCGTTGTGCCCGTGCGACTTGCAACTGCCGGACCTGCGCTGGGTATTGCCCACCGGTGAAGCCCTGCCACCGACCGTGGCCCGGGACTGGTTCGCACGGTTCCCCGACATTGCCCTGATGAACGCCTACGGACCGGCCGAATGTGCCGACGACGTCGCCTTCCAGCCGATCTTCGCGGCGCCCGGGGCCGAGGTCAGCCACATGCCCATCGGCCAGCCGACCGCCAACAACCGCCTGTATGTGCTGGACGAAGCCCTGCGCCCGGTGCCGGTTGGCGTCGCCGGGGAAATCTGCGTCGGTGGCGTCGGCGTCGGCCGCGGCTACCTGCACGACCCACAGCGCACCGCTGAGGCTTTTATCGAGCACCCTCAACTCGAAGGTCGCCTGTACCGCACCGGTGACCTGGGACGCTGGCGTGCAGACGGGGTGATCGAATACCTCGGCCGTCGCGACCAGCAGGTAAAACTGCGCGGGCACCGGATCGAACTGACGGAAATCGAACACCGTCTCGCCCAGCACCCGAACGTACGCGAAGCCGCCGTCCTGCTGCGGGAAAATACCGTCGGCGAAGCCTGGCTGGTGGCGTACTGGTCGGCCCATGACGAGACCCAGGGCAGCGACGGCCTGGGCGAACACCTGCGGGCGCAACTGCCGCCGTACATGGTGCCGGCGGCTTTCGTCGGCCTGGACAAACTGCCGCTGAACAATAACGGCAAGGTCGACCGCAAAGCCCTCGCCGCCCGCGAGCTGGACTGGCAGGCGGACGCCCAGGAGAGCATCGCCCCGCGCAACGCCCTGGAAACCAGCGTGGCGTCCATCTGGGCCGAAGTCCTGGGGCGCGACACCGTTGGCGTGGAGGACAACTTCTTCACCCTCGGCGGGCACTCGCTGCTGGCGACCCAGATCGTGGCCCGCCTGCGCACCCAGTTCAAACTGGACCTGCCATTGCGGGTCCTGTTCGAACACCCCACCGTGGCCTTGCTGGCCGTGGCCATCGACGCCCGCCAGGCCGAGGCCGCCGCACCGCAAGCCAACGCGCTCAGCGTGCCCAAGGCCCAACCACGCCCGACGCTGCTGCCGCTGTCGTTCTCGCAACAGCGCCTGTGGTTCATCGAGCAACTGACGCCAGGCACCACCCTGTTCAACATCCCGTTCGCCCTGCACCTCAAGGGTGAACTCAACGTCCAGGCGTTGCACGCCAGCCTGAACGACCTGCTGATACGCCACGAAATCCTGCGCACCGGCATCCACAGCACCGACGGCGTGCCGTGCCAACGCATCAGCCCAGCGCTGGACATCGCGTTGCCTTTCGAAGACTTGTCGGGGCTGACCGCCACCGCCCGCGCCGGCGCGCAGTTCAATGCCCTGCAAGACACCTTCGAGCAGCCGTTCGACCTGACCCGCCCACCGCTGCTGCGTGCGCGCTTGCTGCGCCTGGCGCCGGGCGAGCACGTGCTCGGCATCGCCCTGCACCACCTGGTGTCGGACGCCTGGTCGGCCACCATCGCCCTGCGTGAGCTGGCCCTGGGTTATGAAGCCCGTTGCAACGGTACTCGCGCCGACCTGCCGGCCCTGCCGCTGCAGTACGCCGACTTCGCCCTCTGGCAGCGCGAACACCTGCAAGGCGCCGAACTCAAGCGCCAACTCGACTACTGGACCACCACCCTGGACCGTCGCGACAGCGACGCCAGCCCGCTGCTGGCCTTGCCCACCGACCATCCACGGCCCTCGGTGCAAAGCTACCGCGCCGGGATCGTGCAGCGTGAACTCAGCGCCGACCTCAGCGGCCGTGTGCAAGCCTTTGCCAGTCGTCTCGGCACCACACCGTTCACCGTCCTGTTCGCCGGCTTCGCCGTACTGATGCACCGTTTGAGCGGCGACGCCACGGTGCTGGTCGGCACCCCGGTCACCCACCGTGAACAACCGGGCACCGAAGGCCTGCTGGGTATTCTGTTGAACAACCTGGCGATCCGCGCGGACTTCGAACCGCAAGCCGGCTTCAGCGCCCTGGTCAAGCAAGTGGCCGAACGCCTGCGCGATGGCCTGCTGCATCAAGACTTGCCGTTCGAGCAACTGGTGGACAGCCTGCAACTGCCGCGCAGCCTCAGCCATGCGCCGCTGTACCAGGTCATGGTCGCCCAGCAACTGGCCATGGAGTCGCGGTTGCGCTTCCCCGGGCTGGAATTCGAAGCGCTGGACACCCCGCTGCGCCACTCCGAATGCGACCTGGACCTGCACGTGCTGTGCCCGGCCAATGCGCCGATCCAGCTGGAGTTGATGTTCGCCCTCGACCTGTTCGTCGCCGACAGCGCCCGCCAGACCCTCGCCCGCCTGGAACACCTGCTCGAACACATGCTCGCCGAGCCTCAACGCCCGGTCGCCGCCTTGCCGCTGCTGATGGACGCGGAGTGGCAACGCACCGTGGTCGAGTGGAACCGTACCGAGATGGAGGTGCCGACGCACCTGACCTTTGCCCAGTTGTTCGAACAACAGGCCGAGCGCACCCCGGAACGTGACGCCCTGTGCTTCGAAGGCCGCAGCCTGAGCTACGGCGAACTGAACCGTCGGGCCAACCAGGTGGCGCATTACCTGCGCAGCCAGGGCGTTGGCGCCAACCGCCCGGTGGCGCTGTGTGTCGAGCGTTCGCTGGAACTGCTGGTCGGCCTGCTGGGCATTCTCAAGTCCGGTGGTGCCTATGTGCCGCTGGACCCGACCTACCCGGTGGATCGCCTGGCGTACATGCTCGAAGACGCGCAACCGGCACTGTTCATAGGCCAGCAGGGCCTGTTGGAACAACTGGGCGCCGAGCTGCCACGCTTGCGCCTGGACAGCAACGCGGCGCTGTTCGCCGACCAACCGGACAACAACCCGGCCCCGCTCGCCGGGCCGCAAGACCTGGCCTACATCATGTACACCTCCGGTTCGACCGGTAAGCCCAAGGGCACCCTGGTGACCAACGGTTCGGTGGTCAACCTGGCCTGGGCGCGTATCCATGGCTTGTATCGCCGCTACACCGACCAGCCGATGCGCACCAGCTTCAACTACTCGTTCGCCTTCGACAGTTCGGTGGCCGAGCTGATCCTGTTGCTCGACGGCCATAGCCTGTACCTGACCCCGGAAGACGTGCGCTACGACCCCGAGGCCCTGGCCGGTTTCTTCCGCGATACCCGCCTGGACGCCTTCGAGTGCACCCCGGCGCAGCTCAAGGCCCTGCTTGAAAGCGACGGCGTTCGCCTTGGCGAGGTGTACCTGCCGCGCTTCGTGCTGTTCGGTGGCGATGCGGTGGACGCTCAACTGTGGCAACGCCTGCCATCGATTGCAGGCAGCCGCTTCTTCAACACCTACGGCCCGACCGAATGCACCGTGGATGCCACCGGTTGCGCGGTGGATGACTTCCCGCAGCGGCCGATCATTGGCCGGCCCATCGCCAACGTGCGCACCTACGTGCTCGACGCCTTCCTCAACCCGATGCCGGTGGGCGTCCCGGGGGAACTGCACATCGGCGGTGCCGGCGTGACCCTGGGCTACCTCAACCGTGCCGAACAGACCGCGAAGGTGTTCATCGAAGACCCGTTCTCGTCCCTGCCAGGCGCACGGATGTACAAGTCCGGCGACCTGGTGCGCTGGTTGCCCGACGGCCAGCTCGAATACCTGGGACGCATGGATCATCAAGTGAAGATCCGTGGCTTCCGTGTCGAACTGGGGGAAATCGAAACCTTGATCGGCGCCCAACCGGGCGTACGCCAGGCCGTGGTGCTGGCCCGTGAAGACGTGCCCGGCGACAAGCGCCTGGTGGCCTACGTGACGTGCGACCAGCAGGCCGACATCCATGCCTGGCGCAAGACCATTGGCGCCGCCCTGCCCGACTACATGGTGCCCTCGGCGTTCGTGCTGCTCGATGAGCTGCCGCTGACCGACAACGGCAAACTCAACCGCAAGGCCTTGCCGGCCCCGGACATCCAAGCCGCGCCAGACGCCCTGGACCCGCCGCGCAGCGCCGCCGAACAGCAACTGGCCGCCCTGTGGGCCGAGTTGCTGAACGTGCCGTCGACGCAGATCGGCCGTGACAGCCATTTCTTCTACCTCGGCGGCCACTCGCTGCTGGCAGCGGCGCTGTTTGCCCGCCTGCGCCAACAGTTCGCCACTGTGCCGCCGTTGCGGGCGGTGTTCGAACACCCGACCCTCGACGCCTTGGCCGCACTGCTGGGCGATCCCCTGCAAGCCCCGGCGGCGACTTTCGTTGCGGCGCCGCGTCCGGCGCGCCTGCCGCTGTCGTTCGAACAACAACGCTTGTGGTTCCTCGAACAACTGAGCGCCGGCGGTGGCGAGTACAACGTGGTCAGCGCTGTGCAACTGGACGGCGCACTCAACGTCCAGGCCCTGCGCACGGCCCTGAACAGCGTGGTCCAACGCCACGAGATCCTGCGCAGCCGCATCGTGCGCGATACCGACGGCGAGTTGGCGTTGGTCATCGAACCGAAGGTCGATCTCACCGTGCAGGTGACGGCACTGCAAGCGACCAGCGACGAGCAATGGCAGCGACTGACCGACGCGGCGATCCATGCGGAAACCGGCCACCGTTTCGACCTCGCCGCTGAAGTGCCGGTCCGGGCCACATTGCTGCAACGCAGTGGCGGCGCCCAGTCGCTGCTGTTGCTCAGCGTGCACCACTGCGCCACCGATGATGCCTCCAGCCAGAACCTGCTGGAGGAACTGCGACAGTGCTACACCGCCCAGTGCCATGGCACCCCGGCGACACTGCCGGCGCTGGCGCTGCAATATCCCGATTACGCCCTCTGGCAGCGCGAGCCCGGCCAACAGAGCGCGTTCAGCAGCCAACTGGAATACTGGCGCAACCAACTGGAGGACGGCGACTACCTGCTCGACCTGCCGACCGAACAGGGCCGTCCAAACCAGCTCGCCCCGGCGGCCGGCGCGGTGCAACTGCAATTGCCGCCCGACCTGGTGGAACGCCTGCGGCAGTTCGCCCAGCAACGCGGTGCCACCCTGTACATGCTCATGCTTGGTGCCGCGCAGTTGCTCTTGGGGCGCTACGCCAACCAGCGCGACGTGCGGGTCGGCAGCCCGGTGGCCCAGCGTCCATTCGCCGAGCTGCAACCGCTGATCGGCTGCTTCGTCAACACCGTGGTCATGCGCGCCGACCTGGATCCGGCCCTGGATTTCGAAGGTTTGCTCAACCAGGTGCGCAACCGTGTGCTGGATGCCCAACAGCATCAGGACGTGCCGTTCGACCAGGTCGTGGAGCACTTGAAGCCTTCGCGCAGCCTCGGCCAGACCCCGCTGTTCCAAGTGTTGTTCGCCATGCAGAACGCCGACACGTCGAGCCAGCCATGGCCGCAGTTGCAGGTCAGGGAACGCGCGGTGACCGCCCAGGCCACCAAGTACGACCTGAATTGGGAAGTGCACGACGGCGAAGTGCTGTCGGTGTTGCTGGAATACCGCGCCGCGCTGTTCAGCGAAACCACGGCCCGGCGTTGGCTGGAACAATGGCAACAACTGCTGGAAGCCATGCTCGAGGCGCCACGCACCCGCCTCGGGGATTGGACACCGCTGCCGGCGGCCGAACGTCATCGCCAACTGATCGAGTGGAACGCCACCGAACGTCATTACAGCGGCCCGACCAACCTGCAC
Organism: Pseudomonas sp. NFACC24-1; assembly: GCF_900115235.1. NCBI lineage: Bacteria > Pseudomonadati > Pseudomonadota > Gammaproteobacteria > Pseudomonadales > Pseudomonadaceae > Pseudomonas > Pseudomonas sp. NFACC24-1. The sequence continues at coordinate 248,749 of NZ_FOVS01000003.1, read as the reverse complement.
ACCGCCCTGAGCCAGCAAGCCACCCTGAGCCCCAACGCCCCGGCATTGGTGTTCGAAGGCCAGCGCCTGAGCTACGCCGAGCTGGACCAGCGGGCACAAGCCGTCGCCCGCGCCCTGCGCGCCGCCGGTATAGGTACCGACAGCATCGTGCCGGTGTGCATGGAGCGTTCGGTGGAAATGGTCGTGGCCTTGCTCGGCATCGTCCATGCCGGTGCCGCGTGGCTGCCGCTGGATCCGGAGTTGCCGGCCCCGCGCCTGGCCTTCCTGATCGCAGACGCCGATGCCAAGGTCACCTTGACCCAGGCGCAATGGCTGTCACGCCTGCCTGTCGGGCATGCGGCTTGGACGCTGGATGCTTTGCCGGGCGCCTCTGTTTTCGAGCCGATCAGCGTCCAGGCCAACGACCTGGCCTACGTGCTCTACACCTCCGGCTCCACCGGCCAACCCAAGGGCGTGATGAACGAACACGGCGCCTTGATGAACCGCCTGTACTGGATGCAGGACGCCTTCCCAATTGGCCCGAACGACCGTGTGCTGCAAAAGACGCCGTACAGCTTCGACGTGTCGGTGTGGGAGTTCTTCTGGCCGCTGATCACCGGCGCAACCCTGGTGGTCGCCCGTCCGGACGGTCATCGCGACCCGGCCTACCTCAGCCAGTTGATCCAGCAGGAACGGGTCACGACCTTGCACTTCGTACCCTCGATGCTGCGGGCCTTTGTCGAGGAACCGAGCCTGGTCGACTGCCACAGCTTGCGCCAGGTGTTCGCCAGTGGCGAAGCCTTGCCGGTGGACCTGGTGCGGCGCTTCATGGGCCAACACCCGGCGGCGCTGGTCAACCTGTACGGCCCGACCGAAGCGGCCATCGACGTCTCGGTCTGGCGTTGCTCGGCGGACGATGTGATCGTGCCGATCGGCAAGCCCATCGCCAACCTGCGCTTGTACATCCTCGACGAAACCATGCAACCGTTGCCGATTGGCAGCATCGGCGAGCTGTACATCGGCGGCGTCGGCGTGGCCCGTGGCTATTTGAAACGCCCGGACCTGACCGAAGAACGCTTCCTCGCCAGCCCGTTCGTGGCCGGCGATCGCCTGTACCGCACCGGCGACCGCTGCCGCTTCCTGGCCGATGGCAACATCGAGTACCTGGGCCGTCTCGACCACCAGGTGAAGTTGCGTGGCCAGCGCATTGAGCTGGGGGAAATCGACTCAGCCCTGTTGAACCTGCCGGCCATCACTGGCGCCTGCACCCTGGTCATCGACAACCGCCTGGTGGCGTTCTACAGCAGTAGCACCGCGCAGTCGGACCTCGACACCCAGCTCGCGGCCGAGCTGCCGGCCTACATGGTGCCGGCGGTGTGGGTGCACATTCCGGCGCTGCCCCTGAGCACCAACGGCAAGATCGACCGCAAGGCCCTGGCCGCCCTGCCCTTGCCAAACACCCAGAAAGACTACGCGGCACCGCGCAACGACCTGGAACGCCTGCTCTGCCAATTGTTCGGTGAATTGCTCGGCGAAACCTTGACTGGCGGTCGCGAAGTGGGCACCTCGGACAGTTTCTTCGCCCTGGGCGGTGACTCGATTCTCGGCCTGAAACTGATCTCGCGCTTGCGTGAGCAGGGCTATTCGCTCACGCCACGGGACCTGTTCCGCTCGCCGACCCCGGCGGCCCTGGCCCATGTGACCACGGCGCTGCTGACCCAGGCCGAACAAGGCGACGTGACCGGGCCGATGCCGCTGATGCCGTTGCACCAGTGGTTCTTTGACCAGCAACAGGTCCAGGCCGCGCACTGGAACCAATCGGTGCTGGCCGACAGCGACCGTCGCCTGGAACCGGCCATCGTCCAAGCCACGCTGGATCGGCTGGTGGCCCACCACGACGCACTGCGCCTGCGTTTCACCCACGTCGACGGCCAATGGCAGGCACACATCGCGCCGGTGGCACCGGCCCAGTTGACCTGCGGAGAACACCCGGAGCAATTGCTGCAAGTCGCGCAAAGCCTGGACCTGCAACACGGCCCGCTGTTTGCCGCGGCCCTGCTGGAAGGCACACCGCAGCGCCTGTACCTGGTGGCCCATCACCTGGTGGTCGATGCAGTGTCCTGGACGCCGCTGCTGGAAGATTTCCAACAGTTGTATGCCGCCCTGGAGCGTGGCGAGCAGCCGACGTTGCCGGCGAAAACCACCTCCTATCGTCAATGGGCCGAGCACCTGCAAGCCCATGCCGCCAAGGCTGCCGCCGAGCAGCGCTACTGGAGTGCCCAGGCCTCTGCGAACCCGCCGCCAATGGCCACGCTCGCCGAACGCCAGACCCTGTCGGCCCGCTGGGATGCCAGCCGCACGCACCAATGGCTGACCCAATCCCACGCGGCTTACCGCACACAACCGGAGGAACTGCTGATCGCCGCCCTCGCCGCGACCCTGGCCGAGGTCGAACAGCGCAGCGACATCGTCGTGGACCTTGAACGCCACGGGCGTGATGCACCGTTTGCCGGGCTGGACGTCGGCCGCACCGTCGGCTGGTTCACCACCCTCTACCCACTGCGCGTGAGTGCCAGCGGCGCCGCGGGCGATCAGGTGCGCAACGCCAAGCAAGCCTTGCGCGATGTACCCGGCCAGGGCCTGGGCTACGGCTTGCTGCGCCAGCGCGGCGAGTTGCCGGCCAGCCACGGCGATGTGCTGTTCAACTACCTGGGGCATGAGCAAACGCCAGCGGGCTGGTTGCGCGCCAGCAGCCTGACCCCGCCACCGGACGTGGCCCCGGTGAACCGAGTGACCCATGCCCGTGAGGTGGTGGCCTGGCTGGAGGACGGCGTGTTGCGTGTCGAGTGGCACAGCGTCACGCCGAATGCCGACAGTCGTTTGCCTGCTCGCCTGCTGGAACGTTTGCAGGCACTGGTCGAACACTGCCTCGACCCGCAGGCCGGTTCGCTGATGCCTGCGGACTTCCCGCTGGCCAAGGCGCTGAACCAGAAATCCCTGGACAAACTGCTGGGCAAACTCAAGACCAAACCCGATTCCCAAAGCTAGCGAGCGACGCGGCGCCCGCCCAGGTCTGCGGACCGGCGCGGCGCCTTGATCGACGCTCACTCGAGTTTTCAAGACTTTGAAATGGACCAAGCAAGCATGAACAACATAGAAGACATCTACTCCCTTTCGCCGACCCAGCACGGCCTGTTGTTCCACAGCGTCTATGAACCGGATTCGCGGGTGTATTACCAGCAACTGAGCCTGGACATGAACGGCCCGCTGCAGCTGAGCGCATTTCGCGGTGCCTGGCAGGCGTTGATGCGGCGCCACGCCGTGCTGCGCAGTGCTTTTCTCTGGGAAGAACTGGACGATGCCTATCAGGTGGTGCAACAGGACGTGCCACTGCCCCTGACGGAACTGGACTGGCAAGACCGCCCCGAGCCGCAGGCCGCGCTCGGACAGTTGGCGCTGGAACAGCGCGCCCAGCCCCTGGAGCTGAACGACTCGCCGCTGATGCGTGTGTGCCTGGTGCGCCTGGCGCCCGAGCGCTGGCACCTGATCTGGACCTTCCACCACATCCTCATGGACGGCTGGAGCGTCGGCATCGCCGTCCAGGAGTGGCTGTCGCTGTACTACGAACAGGCCCACGGCCGCCCCGCCGACCTGCCGCCGACCCGCCCTTACCGGGACTACATCGCCTGGCTGGCGGAACAGGACATGGTCGCCACCGAAGGCTTCTGGCGCGAACAGTTGCAGGACGTGAGCGAGCCGACACCGCTGCCCACCTTCGCCGTGCGGCAGCCTGCACCCGCGGGGGCACCGTTCGCCGAACGGGAAAGCCTGCTGACGGCCAGCGAAACCGAGCATCTGGCACACTTCGCCCGCCAGAACGACTTGACCATCAACACCCTGATCCAGGGCGCCTGGGCATTGCTGCTGGGCCAGCATGCCGGGCGTGACGACGTAGTCTATGGCGTCACCGTTGCCGGTCGTCCAGAGAACCTGGCCGCCGTGGACAGCACCGTCGGGCTGTTCATCAACACCTTGCCGTTGCGCGTGCAGTGGTCTGAAGGCCCGGCCCTGGTGGACTGGCTGCAGCAGTTGCAGCAAGCCAACAGCGATCTGCGCCACCACGCCTACCTGCCCCTGGGCAAGCTCAAGTCCATGACCCGCATCGCCGCCGAGCAGGCGCTGTTCGACTCGATCCTGGTGTTCGAGAATTTCCCGGTCACCGACGCGCTCAACCAGGACACCGGCGGCCTGAGCTTCAGTGCCCCGAGCAGCGACCAGCAGGCCGACGGCATCACCCTCACCCAAGGCCGCAACCACTTCCCGTTGTCGCTGATCGTGGTGCCGGACAAACAACTGCACTACCTGATCAGCTACGACCGCAGTCGCTTCAGCGACGCCGAGGTCGCGGTGTTGTCGGCACAATTGCGCGCCATCCTGTTGGCGATGACGGCGCAAGCGCAGTGCCGGGTCAGCGAGCTTGAGTGGCTGAGTCCTGAAGAACGCCAGCAATTGCTCGTGCAGGGAAGCGGCGTACAACTGCCGGTACCCCAGGCGTGCCTGCATCAGTGCTTCGAACAACAAGTGGCCGCCCACCCGGATCACCTGGCGGTCCGCGACCGCCAGGTCGCCCTGACCTACCGTGAACTGGACCAGCAAGCCAACCGACTCAGCCAGTACTTGCGCGCCCAAGGCATCGGTCACGACAGCGTCGTGGCACTGGCCCTGGAACGCAGCGCCGGGTTCGTGATCGCCCTGCTCGCCACCCTCAAGGCTGGCGCGGCCTATCTGCCGCTGGACCTCAAGCAGCCCGCCGGGCGCCTGGCCGACGTGCTGGTGGACAGCCGCGCCGCACTGCTGATCGGCGCCACCGCCTCGCCCCTGCTCAAAGGCCTGGCCGAGCACGCGCCAACGCTGTGGCTGGCGGAACAGGCCGACGCCATCGCCGCCCAGCCAGACACGCCACCTGCCGTGGCCCATAACCCGACTGACGCCGCCTACGTGATCTACACCTCAGGCTCCACCGGCACCCCTAAGGGTGTGGTGGTCGAGCACCAGTCCATCGTCGATTACCTGACGGCAGTGCACGCGGTACTCAACCCGCCGCCGGCCGCCCGCTACGGCTTGTTGTCCAGCATCGCCGCCGACCTGGGCCACACCCAACTGTTCGGCGCTCTGTGCAGCGGCGCCAGCCTGTTGCTGGTGGATGAAGACAGCGGTTTCAGCCCCCTGGCACTGGCCGAACTCTTCGACCAACACCCGGTGGATGTGCTGAAGATCACCCCAAGCCATCTGTCCGGCCTGTTGCAGGCGCTGCCCGATGCACGCTTGTTGCCTCGCGCCCTGCTGGTCTTCGGTGGCGATGCTCTCAGCCCGGCGCTGCTGGAGCAGGTTAACCGCCTGGCACCTGGCCTCAGGGTGTTCAACCACTATGGGCCGAGCGAAGCGACGGTCGGCGCAATCGCCACCGAGCTGCCCGCGGGCCTGCGCAGCATTGCCCTCGGCCGGCCGCTGCCGAACCGTCAACTGCAAGTGGTGGATGCCAACGGTCGGCTGGTGCCCACCGGAGTGTCCGGTGAGCTGCTGATCAACGGTGCTTTGGCCCGGGGTTACCTGCACCGCCCGGACCTGACCGCCGAACGCTTCCATCTCGACGCGGATCAGCAACGCTGGTATCGCACTGGCGACCGCGTGCGCTGGCAAGTGGACGGCCAATTGGCGTTCCTCGGCCGGGTCGACAGCCAGGTCAAGATCCGTGGCAACCGCCTGGAGCTGGGCGAAGTCGAAGCGCAGATCAAGCGCCTGTCGCCGCTGATCGAACAGGCGCTGGTCCGCGCCGTGGAGTTGGACGGCAGCCTGCGCCTGGTGGCCTACCTGGTCGCCAGCCAGTCACTGTCCGCGACGAAACTGCGTAACGACCTGAGTGCGCGGGTGCCGGACTACATGGTGCCGGCGCACTTCATGACCCTCGACGAACTGCCCCTCACCCGTAACGGCAAGGTCGATGTCCAGCGCTTGCCGCTCCCGCAAAAACCCACGGACGACAGCGCCACTCACGTTGCCCCGCGCAATGAAGTCGAAACACAGCTGGCCGCCATCTGGCAAGACGTCCTCAAGCTCGAACGTGTCGGCGTGCATGACAACTTCTTCGCCCTGGGCGGCGACTCGATCATCAACTTGCAGATCATCGCCCGCGCCAACCAGCAAGGGCTGAAACTCACGCCCCGCCAGCTCTTCGAGAACCGCACCATCGCCGATATCGCCCGGGTACTGGGCGCCGATGCCAGCCATGGCGAGGCGCAAGCCGTTGCCGATGGCTATGACCTGCCGCTGGCTGCCGGGCAATTGGCACGCTTGCAGCAAGGCCCGTTAGACGCCACTTGGCGCTGCGTGGCGTTGACCCAGGCCATCGATAGCGAGCTGCTGGCCCAGGCCATCGCCGCGTTGCAGCAACACCACCAGGCCCTGCGTCTGGCGCTCAAGGCGCTGCCGGAGGGCGAGTGGCAGCAACGGCTACTGGTCGTGGCCAAGGCTCCGGTCATCACCACCGAGCAATTGGAGACCTGCGCCCCGGCGCAACTGCAAGCCCTGGCCCAGGCCGGTGTCGATGCGCTGGAGTTGGGCGCAGGCCAAACCCTGCATGCCAGCCTGCTGGAGGTGGACGGCACGCAATCCCTGCTGCTGGCCGCTCATCCGCTGTGCCTGGACGAAGCCTCCTGGTCGCTGCTACTGGCTGATCTCAACCTGGCCTTGGCACAGCTGCGCTATCAGCGGCCGGTGCGGCTGTCCTTCGCCGGTGGCGACTTCACCCAGTGGACGCGGCACCAGCAGGCCCATGCCCAGGGTGATGCCCTGGATGACGCCTGGGAACATTGGCTGCAATACGCAGGTGTGGAACCGCTGCAACTGCCTGACAGCCAGCAACCGGCCAGCGTGGTCGAACACACCCTGCCGGCCGCCACCTCCGGCGAACTCAAGCGCCTGGGCGAGGTGCTGCAACTGGACTGGAACAACCTGTTGGCCGCTGCCGTGGCCGAACAGTACCGTGAACGGTGCGGCAATGGCCTGGTCGCGCTGAGCGTGCACGATGCCCGTCCGAGCGCCGAGCGCTTGCCGGTCGCTGCGCCGATTGCCGTGGCCGACCTCGACCCGGCCCGCATCATGGGCCCCTTGGCACTGGCCGTGCCGTACTTCCTCCAGCCCGAAGGCGAGAGCCTGCTGCAACGCTTGCAGGCACTGGTGGCGCAGATGCGCGCCTACCCGCAACACGGCGTCGACTATGGCGCCCTGCGCTACTTGTCGGACAATACCTACCTGCAAGAACCGCTGCGCGAGCTACCAGCGCCATCGGTCGTCATTCGCTGGCTGGGCAACCTCGACAGCCACCGCGAAGAGCGCGGCATCCTGGCTCAGGTTGAAGCGCCAACCCCATCGCCGGCTTCGACCGGGCCGCTGAACGTAGACGCCTGGTGGCAGGATGACCGCCTGCACCTGCGCAGCCAAGGCACCCTCGCCGCCGACTGGGCGCCGCGCCTTGTCCAACGCTTGAGCGAACTCGCCGCACTGGCCACCGCGGCCGACCTGCGCCCTGCCAGCCAGGCGTTCCCGCTGTGCCACAAGCAAGCGGCAACCCTGGCGGCCGAACCGCTGGACTGGCTGAACATCGAAGATGTCTACCCGCTGTCGTCGATGCAACAGGGCATGCTTCTGCACACCCTGTTGCAACCCCACAGCGGCATCTACCTGATGCAACAACGCTACAGCTGGGACGGGGTATTGCAGCGCCCGGCAATGGAAGCCGCGTGGCAGCTGTTCCTCGAGCGCCATCCAATGATGCGGACCGCCTTCTGGTGGCAGGACGACCATGAGCCGCTGCAATGCGTGTACCGCCAGACCCACCAGGCGTTCGACTGGCAGGACCTGCGCCATCTCGACGAAGAGCAGCAGCGCGAGGCGATGGACCAGGCCCTCGAAGCACAGCGCCTGCAAGGTTTCGACATGGCCTGCGCACCGCTGACCCACCTGCGGGTGTTCCAGCTCGATGAGCGCCGCTTCGCCGTGGTGCGCAGTTTCCACCACATCCTGACGGATGCCTGGTGCTTCGGCCTGTTGATGGAAGACCTGCTGGCGATCTACCAGGCCCTGGTGCGCCAGGAGCCGGTGGCCCGTCCGCGTCTGCGCTCGTTCCGTGGCTACATGAGTTGGCTGGAACGCCATGACATGGCTGCCGCCCACGCCTTCTGGCAGGCACAGATGGCCGGCTTCAGCGAGCCGACGCCGCTGCAGGTGGACGGCCCGGTGGCCCGTCCGGAGCAGGCACCGGAACAGGTCGGCGACTTCGACCAGACCCTGAGCATTGCCCAGACCCAACGCTTGCAACAGCTCTGCCAGCAATACCAACTGACGCCCAACACCTGGATCCAAGGTGCCTGGGCACTGTTGCTGTCACGCTACAGCGGCAACCGCGACGTGTTGTTCGGCGTGACTGTCGCCGGCCGCCCGACCGACCTCGCCGGTGTAGAAGAAATGGTCGGGCTGTTCATCAACAGCCTGCCGCTGCGCATCGATGTCGATCCGGAGGCCCCCGTGGCCGACTGGTTGCAGGCACTGCTGTCCCACAACGCACAATTGCGCGAACACGAAAGCGCGTCGCTGGTGGACATCCAACGTTGCAGCCAAGTGCCGCGCGGCCAGCAGCTGTTCGACAGCCTGGTGGTGTTCGAAAACGCCCCGCTGGACATCAGCAGCGTGCAACTGGACGCCTTCAGCATCGATATCTACGAAGACCGGGTGCACACCAACTTCCCGATGACGGTGGTGCTGTACCCTGGCGACCGCCTGGGCATTCGCCTGTCCTACGACAGCATGCGTTTCAGCACGGACACTGTGCAGCGCATGCTCGGGCATCTGGTGCAACTGCTTTCGGCCATGCTGGAGACACCGCAGGCGCCCTTGGGCAGCTTGCACATGCTGCCCGAGGCGGAACGCCGGCACCTGCAGATCGACTGCAACCGCAGCGACGTCGACTTCCCGCTGGAACGCGGTTATGCGGCGCTGTTCGCCGAGCAAGTGCGCAGCCGTGCGCAACACCTGGCCGCCGTATGCCAGGACCAATCGCTGACCTATGCCGAACTGGACCGCCGCGCCAATGCCATCGCCCAGGCGCTGCAAGCAGCCGGTGCCGGCCCGGAAACCCTGGTGGCGTTGTTCGCCCAGCGTGGCCTGGCGTTGCTGACGATGATGATCGCCACGCTCAAGGTCGGCGCCGCGTTCCAGACCTTGGACATCCAACAGCCCCACGCACGCCTGGCGGAACTGCTGGACCTGGGTGAGGCGCCGCTGTTGCTGGTGTGCGAGCACGCGACCTCGACACTGGACAACGTCCTGCCGCAGATGCACAAGCAGCCTACCTGCCTGGTCGCCCAGGCGCTCTGGCAAGGTCGTGAGCAACCGCCGGTCACCTATGTGCACCAGCCGGATCAACTGGCCTACGTGATCTTCACCTCGGGTTCCACCGGCACGCCAAAAGGCGTGATGGTGGAACAACGCGGGATGCTCAACAACATGTTCGGCAAGGTCCCGAGCCTGGGCCTGGGTGAGCACGACCGGATTGCCCAGACAGCTTCGGCGGCGTTCGATATCAGCGTATGGCAGTTCCTCGCCGCACCGCTGTTCGGCGCCACCGTGCACATTCTTCCCGATGCCCAGGCCCACGATCCCGTGGCCCTGCTCGACGCCGTCCAGGAGCAGCAACTGACGCTGCTGGAAACCGTTCCGGCGCTGATTCGTGGCATGCTCCAGGAAAGCCAGGCCCATCACACCCTGGCAAGCCTGCGCTGGCTGTTGCCCACCGGCGAGGCATTGCCGCCGGTCCTGGCGCGGGACTGGTTCGCACGCTTCCCGGCGATCCCATTGATGAACGCCTACGGTCCTGCCGAATGCTCGGACGACGTGGCCTTCTACCCCATCACCGAAGCACCGGCCGACGACTGCTTGCACATGCCCATCGGCAAACCGACCGCCAACAACCAGATTTTCGTCCTCGACTCGGCGCTGCGCCTGGTCCCTGTGGGTGTACCCGGTGAATTGTGCATCGGTGGTGTCGGCGTGGGTCGCGGCTACCTGCGCGACCCGCAACGAACCCGCGAGGCGTTTGTCCCGCACCCGTTCCAAGCCGATGCGCGCCTGTATCGCAGCGGTGATATCGGCCGGATGCGTGAGGATGGCGTGATCGAATACCTCGGCCGTCGCGACCAGCAAGTGAAGATCCGTGGCCACCGCATCGAGCTGGGCGAGATCGAAAACCGCCTGATGCAACACCCGGCGGTGGACAGCGCGGCGGTGCTGGCGCTGCCCGACACCCGCGGCGCCTTGCAACTGGTGGCCTGGTATGTGCTCGATGAAGCGGCCGACCTGGGCGGCGAACCCGCGCAACAGGTATTGAGCGCATACCTGGGCCAGCAACTGGCAAGCTACATGGTCCCAGCCCGTTGGCTGGCCCTTGGACAATTGCCGCTGAACGCCAATGGCAAGGTCGACCGTCGTGCCCTCGCCGCCTTGGGTGTGCCCCAGGACGAGGCGGTACAGGCGCACTCCATGGCGCCGCGCACGCCGACCGAACATGTCCTGGCCGAACTCTGGAAGGAAATACTCGGCCTGGACAACGTCAGTGTGCACGATGACTTCTTCGCCATCGGCGGTCACTCGCTGCTGGCCACCCAAGTCTTGTCGCGAATTCGCCGCCGGTTGAACGTGAACCTGCCGCTGCGCACCCTGTTCGAGCGCGGCACCCTTGAGCAGTTGGCCCAAGCGGTCGATCAGCAACGCAACGCCCAGACCGAGGCCGACAGTGACACCGAGATGGCCCTGGCGCCGCGCAACCAGCCGCTGCCGCTGTCCTACAGCCAGCAACGGTTGTGGTTCCTGGATCGCTTCGAAGGCCCTAGTGCCGCCTACAACATGACCACCACCGTCAGGCTGCGTGGCGCGCTGGACATCGCGGCGCTGCAAGGAGCCTTGCAAGCGGTGTTCGAACGCCATGAGTCCTTGCGCACCGCCTTCCACCTCCATGGCGACCAACCTTACCAGGTCATCAACCCGGCGCCGCTGGTCGATTTGACGCCAACCGAGCTGAGTGACCTGGACAGCGCAGAGCAGGCGCAAAGCCTGCAGCGCCTGATCGATGAACAGGCCGCGCGCCCGTTCGACTTGCAACAGGCGCCGATGCTGCGCGCCAACCTGCTGCGCTTGGGAAGCGAGGATCATGTGCTGCAACTGGTGCTGCATCACATCGCCACTGACGCCTGGTCCATGGGCATCCTGATGCAGGAACTGATCGTCGGGTACCAGGCTCGCCTCAATGGTTCGACCCCCGTGTTGCCGGTGTTGCCGATCCAGTTCGCCGACTATGCCTACTGGCAACGCAGCGAAGCGCAACAGCGCCTGCTGGCACGGGCCATCGATTACTGGCGCCGCCAGCTCGACGGCGCGCCAACGTTGATCCCGTTGCCCCTTGACCAGCCACGCCCGGCACGCCCCGACTACCAGGGCGCGGCCCTCGAGCAACGCTTCACGTCGGCCCAGGCCCAGGTGCTGAAGGCCTATGCGCAAGCGCAACGGGCGACACTGTTCATGGTCTTGCTCAATGCCTTCAACAGCCTGTTGCAGCGGGCCACCGGGACCAACGATTTCATCGTCGGCACCGACCTGGCCAACCGCGAACATCCAGCCCTGGAACATCTCATCGGGTTCTTCGTCAACGTGCTGCCGATCCGTGCCCGCCTGAGCGAGGGCGAAACCTTTGACGCCCGCCTGCAACGCTTGCGCGAGGATTGCCTGTCGGCGTTCCAACACCAGCAAGTACCGTTCGACAAACTGGTGGAGGAGTTGCAGCCGCCGCGTACACCAGGGGTCAACCCGTTGGTCCAGGTGTTGTTCGTCATGCAGAACACGCCCAGCGGCAATGCCAGCGTGCCGGGCCTTGAAGTGGAACACTTGGTCGCCCCCCAGCAGAGCAGCAAGTTCGACCTCGCCGTATTTGTCGAAGAGGACGAAGACCAAGGCCTGAACGTGCGCTGGGTGTACCGCACCAGCGTGTTGCAGGAGCAAACCATCCAACGTCTCGAACAGGGCTTCGGGCACCTGCTGGAGCAGATCGTCTCGGCCCCCGCCCAGGCATTGGAGCAGTGGTCGTGGCGCCTTGAGGGCCGCCACGCTGGCGCCGCGTCCCAACCTGATTCGTCGCTCGACGAGGCCACGGCCCGCAGCGCACGCAAGCAGTCGAAACTGAGCAAGCTCAAGCAGACCCGCGCCACCGCCGTCAGCCAAGTGGCCCACGAGCAGGTCCGTACCCGTACCCTCGACGCCGGGCAAGCCTTGCCGTTGGTGATCGAGCCGTTGCTCGGCGACCTGGACCCGGTGCACTGGGCGCTGCAAGCCCGGGAATGGATCAATGCACAGTTGCTGACCCACGGCGGCCTGCTGTTCCGAGGTTTCAACCTGCCGGATGCCGCGGCCTTCGAGCAGTTCGCCCAGGCCATCGAGCCCGACCTCTACGGGACCTACGGCGACCTGCCGAAAAACAAGTCCGGCAAGAATATCTACCACTCCACGCCGTACCCGGAACAGCACATGATCCTCTTTCACAACGAGAGCTCCCATCTGCCGCAGTGGCCACGCAAACAGTGGTTCTACTGCGAAACACCGGCGCCACGTGGCGGCTGTACGCCCATCGTCGATTGCCGGCAGGTATTGGCGCGCTTGCCCCAGGACATCGTCGCTCGCTTCAAGGCCCTGGGGCTGCTTTACGTGCGGCACTTCACCGACAAGCTGGATGTGCGCTGGCAGGACTTCTTCAAGACCGAACAGCGCGAGGAAGTCGAGCGCCAGTGCCTGGCCTCGGGCATGCGCTGGGAATGGCTGGGCACCGACAACCTGCGGATCGCCCAGCACTGCCCGGCCATCGTCGAACACCCCGAGACCGGGGAACTGTCGTTCTTCAACCAGGTGCAACTGCACCACACTGCCTGCCTGGAGCCGGAAGTGCGCAACAACCTGATCAACCTGTTCGGCCTCGGGCACCTGCCCCGCAACGTGTACTACGGCGACGGCAGCGTGATCGAAGACGCGGTGATGCAAGTGATCGGCGAAGCGTACGAACATTGCGCGGTACGTTTTACCTGGCAAAAGGGTGACATGGTCATGTTGGACAATATGTTGGTGGCTCACGCCCGGGATCCCTTCGAGGGCGAGCGCAAGATCTGCGTCGCCATGGGCCAGATGATGCGCCGCGAAGAACTCACGGGGCAGTTGCCCGAAGCACAGCCGCTGCCGGCTTCGGAGGTGCAGGCATGACCGCCTTTGAGAAACGTGAAGAAGCCTTCGCCCTCTCGCCGCAACAGCGCAGCCAATGGCTGGCGGGCTTGCCGCCCGTGCGCCTGGAGTTGGAGATCACCGGCGCGTTGGCGCTGGAACGCCTGCAGCAGCGGCTGGCCGCGCTGAGCGCTTGTCACGAGGCCTTGCGCCTGAGCGTGCGGCCCGAGCCGGGCCTGCTGATGCCGCTGCAAGTGGTCGAGCCCACCGCCACCGCAGTCGACGGGATCAGTGTCGAGGTGCAATCGATGGGTGACGCTCGGCACCGGGTGACACTGCAACTGCCGGCCCTGAGCGCGGATCGCGGCACCTTGCTGCGCCTGGCCCAGGCATTGGGATCGACGGACGCGCCATGCCTCGATGACGAGGCCATGACCTACACCCAGTACAGTGCCTGGCTCCATGAATTGCAGGCCGATGAAGACGCCGTCCCCGGTCGGCGCTTCTGGGCCAGCCAGGCCCTGGACGAACCGGCCGGGAGCGAGCTGCTCTACCGCCAGGTGCGCAACGATCGCCACGACGCCCCGGCGACCACCCGCCTGCTCGCCAACCCGCAATTGAGCAACGCCCTGGACCACTTTTGCCAGCGTCACGGTGCCTCGCCCGAGCAGGTGCTGATGAGCGCCTGGGGGCTGTTGCTGCAACGCCTCAGTACCGGTGACAGTCCGGCACTGACCTTGAACTGGGTACACGATTGCCGCGACGACTACGAGGAACTCGAAGACTGCTGGGGGTTGTTCGCCAAGCCCCTGCCCTTGCGCTGGCAACCGGCTGCGAACAGTTCATTTGTCCAGGCGCTGGAAACCCTGCAGACGCTGTGCGAGCAAGCCATCGAATGGCAGGAATACTGCGGCGTCAGCACCGCACTGCCGGCCGAAACCTTGCACTACGGTTTCCAGTGGGGCGCACACCTGCCCGATCGACTCGATACCTTGGGCAGTCTCGCATCGACGCTCACTGTATCGGACGCGCAAGCCATCCCGGCAGGCATGGAGTTGCTGCTGGTTGCCGAAACGGTCCGCCACGAAACCAGCGGTCTAGGCTATCGGCTGAACTTGCACCATCTGCCGAGGCGCTACAGCGAACAAGCAGCCCTGACGCTTCTGGAGCAGTTCCAGTCGCTGCTGTCCGATGCCCTCGCCAACCCGGGCAAGCCCCTGGCCGAGCTGTCGTTGCAGGCACCGAGCTTCAGCGCGACGCTGGCCGCCCGGCAGGACGACGTCGCCGCCCCGCCGTTTGCCAGCGTACCGGCGCGTTTCGCTGAATGCGCCGCGCAGTTCCCCGATCATTTGGCCCTGCGCGACCACCACGGGCACCTGAGCTATGCCCAGTTGCAGGCCCGCAGTAACCAACTGGCGCATTACCTGCGTGCCCAGGGCGTGGGCCGCGAAGATCGCGTGGCGTTGTACCTGGATCGCTCGGCGCAAATGGTCATGGCGATGCTCGCCGTGCTCAAGAGCGGCGCGGCGTTCGTCCCCCTGGACGTGCATCAGCCGGCACAACGCTCCCTGGCCATCCTGCAACAGGCGCAGCCAGTCTTCGTCCTGAGCGGTTCGGCCGGCAGCGCCCCCGCGTTGCCCGGCATCGGTAGCCTCGACCTGCGTGATGAAGCGACCTGGCAGCACGCACCTGCCACGGCAACCACCGTCGAGTGCCAAGGGCAGGACGCGGCCTACGTGCTGTTCACCTCCGGCAGCACCGGCACGCCCAAAGGCGTCATTGTCGAACACGCCCAGCTCGCCAGTTATGTCGCCAGCGTATCCCGGCGCCTGGCGCTGGGGGTTGGCGAGCGCAGTGCGGTGGTCACTTCACTGGCGGCCGACCTGGGCTACACCTTGCTGTTCCCGACGCTGCTCAGTGGCGGTGAGTTGCACCTGCTGGACAAGGAAACGGCAATGGACGCCCAGGCCTGGGCGGCCTGGCAGGCTGAATACCCCATCGACCACCTGAAGATCGTGCCGTCCCTGCTGGACGCCTGGCTGATTCATGCCCAGAGCGCGGCCGTATTGCCTCGCAAGCAACTGATCCTCGGTGGCGAAAGCTGCTCGCGGCGCCTGCTGCAAAACATTCGCAGCCTCGCGCCTGCGCTGACGGTCTTCAATCATTACGGCCCGACCGAAACCACGGTCGGGGTGGTGATGCACAAAGCCGATCCGGCCATGGATTATCGCCGCCTGCCCCTCAGCGACCGCCTCGATGGCATGCGCCTGTACCTGCTCGACGAACAGCAAGCGCTGGCCGCTCCCGGGCAGAGCGCCGAGCTGTATATCGCCGGCCCGCAACTGGCCCGGGGTTACCTGGACGCGCAACAGAACGCCGGCCGTTTCATCGAATGGGGGCAATCGCCTGGCGAACGCCTCTACCGCACTGGCGACATGGCCCGCTACCTCCACGACGGTAGCCTGGAAATCACCGGACGAGCCGATCGCCAGGTGAAGATCCGCGGTTTCCGCGTGGAACTCGATGAGATCCAGGCGCAATTGACCCGCCTTCCCGGCGTCGCCCAGGCCGCGGTGGAATGCATTCCCCGGGGCGAGCTCGGCCAGCAACTGTTCGCCTTCATGACCCTGGCGCCCGGGCATTCGACCACGGTCGCCAGGCTGCATGGCCAGGCCCAGGATTGCTTGCCGGACTACATGCTGCCCACCCTGCGGATCGTCGAAGCCTTGCCGTTGATGGGCAATGGCAAGCTGGATCGCAAGACCCTGCAACAATGGGCCGACAAAGTCCTCGACACCGTTGGCAGTGCCTTGCCGCGCACCCCGCTGGAAGCTTTGCTTGCCGAGGTCTGGGCGCAAGTGCTGGGCTTGGAGCGGGTGGGTATCGACGACGATTTCTTCGAGCTGGGCGGCCATTCCCTGGCGGCGGTGACCCTCGCCAGCCGTTTGCAGACCGCGCTGTCGGCGCCGGTGACGGTCAATGCGGTGTTCAACGCCCCCAGCGTCGCGGCGTTCGCGGCGTTGGTGCAGGCCGAACTCAAGCTCTCGCCACTGGTCAGGCTGTCGCCGCCAAACGCAGCGCCTGTGGAGGCCGGCAAGCTGTTCTGCTTCCACCCCTCCACAGGCCATGTGCAGGACTACCGTCCCCTGCTGGCATCGCTACCGGCCTGGCAACTGTGGGGACTCCAGGCGGCCTACCTGGCTGACGACAGCACGACACTGGGCGGTGACATCGAGAGCCTGGCGGCGGTCTATGTCGAGCATCTGCGCCAGCAGCAAGCGCACGGTCCTTATCACCTGCTGGGTTTCTCCCTCGGCGGGCTGCTCGCGATTGCCGCTGCCGCGCACCTGGAGAGCCAGGGCGAACAGGTAGCGTTTCTCGGTATCATCGATTCCCAGTACCAGCATCACGCCCAGGAAGACACCGTCGAAGCGCTGCTGGAGTCGGCTGCCCTGTCGCTGACGTCGGACAGCCAGACCGTGTTGCGCCAGTTGCCACAGGCGACCCTGGCGGTACTGCTGGAACAACTGGACGCCCTGCCCCCGGCAGCACGCCTGCCGGAACTGGCCCAGTGGGCGCGCCAGCAGGGCCTGCAGCTCGATGGTGACAGTTGGGAGCACCTGCAAACGCGGCTGCGCTACCAGCAGCATACGCAGCATCTGCTGGCGACCTTCAAGCCTGTGCCGCTCAGTTGCCCGGTGCATGTCTGGTGGGCCGACGATACCCTGGAACAGGCTGAGTTCGCCGACCCGCACTGGGAACGCCTGAGCACCGGACCGTTGACCCGTGAGGTCATCCCGGCGCAGCATCTCACTATCCTCGAGCAACCGGCCCTGCACCAGCAACTGGCGGCGCGGCTCGAGGCCATTGCTACAAACGGAGCGGTTTGAATGGATCTGTTGTTACTCATGGCTAAACGTTCATGGCGCGCACTGCTGGTGGCGACCCTGACGGGCCTGACCTGCGGCCTCGCGGCAGCCGGGCTGATCGCCAACATCAACCACAGCCTGGAGGTGTTCGATAAGCTACGCCCGGTGGACGGGTTGCTTTTCGCCGGGCTGGTGCTGCTGGTCATGGTGTCACGGGTGATCTCCGACATCAGCCTGCTGCGCCTGGGCCAGGCCGCGGTCAACGACATGCGCCTGCACCTGAGCGCCAAGCTGATCGATACCCCCTACGCGAAATTGCAGCGCCTGGGCAAGCATCGCCTGCTGGCCATGCTGACCGACGATACGCAAACCATCAGCCAGGCGGTGGAGCTGGTGCCGATCCTGCTGGTCAACGCCGGGATCATCGCCGCGTGCCTGGGCTACCTGGGTTGGCTCAGCCTGCCGCTGCTCGGCCTGACACTGCTGCTGATCATCGCGGGCAGCTTCAGTTTTCACTGGCCGCAACGTCGGGCGTTGACTTCGATCTCCCGGGCCCGGGAGCTCAAGGATCAGTTGTTCGACCAGTACCGCCTGCTCACCGATGGCAGCAAGGAACTGCAGCTCAACCATCCACGGCGGCAACACTTCTTCACCCGTTTGCTGATTCCGGTCAGCCAGCAATACCGTCGCAACTTCGTACGCGGCATGAGCATCTACGCCTTGGTATTGAACTGGGGCAACGCGGTGTTCTACATGCTGATCGGCGTGGTGCTGTTCGCCGCACCGCATTTCATCGACCTGGGCGTGAGCCTCGTCACTGGCTACATCCTGACGATCCTCTACATGATCACGCCGCTGTCGGAGCTGATGAACGCCTTGCCGACCCTGGGCCGCGCCAGCGTGGCGCTGAATAAGATCCGAGCCCTGGAAGGCGAGATGGAAGCATCCGACGAGACCTTCGATACCATCGCCCCGACCCAGGTTCGCCGCCTGGTGTGCCGACAGGTCGCCCACACCTATTACCGCGAACGCGAAGACGGCCATTTCACCCTGGGGCCCATCGACCTGACCCTCAATGCCGGCGAAGTGGTATTCATCACCGGCGGCAACGGCAGCGGCAAGACCACCCTGGCTTTGCTGCTGACCGGGCTGTACCGACCGGAAAGTGGCGACATCATGCTCGATGAGCAGGTGTCCTCGAGCAACGACAACCTCCATTATCGACAGCACTTCTCGGCGATCTTCACCGACTTCTGCCTGTTCGAAAACCTGTTCGATGGCGACGATCCGGACTTGGTGAAACAGGCGCAGGACTACCTGGTGCACCTGCAACTGGACCATAAGGTGCAGATCGAAGGAGGCAAGCTGACGACGCTGGCGCTGTCCACCGGGCAACGCAAGCGCCTGGCATTGCTCAGTGCCTATCTGGATGACCGCCCCTGCTACCTGTTCGACGAATGGGCGGCCGACCAGGACCCGGTGTTCAAACACTTTTTCTACACCCGGATCCTGCCGGACCTGCGCGAGCGCGGCAAATTGCTGATCGTCATCTCCCACGACGACGCCTACTTCGGCCTGGCCGATCGGTTGATCCACGTCGAACATGGCAAAGTCAGCGAAGTAGCTCCCCAGGCCAACGCCTCATCCCAGGCGCAAATGCTGTCTTGAGGAATGTGGCAAGGGAGCTTGCTCCCGCTGGACTGTAGGAGCTGCCGAGCGAAGCGAGGCTGCGATCTTTCCAAAACCGGTTGAGTCTCAAGCGAAAGATCAAAAGCAAAAGATCGCAACCTTCGGCAGCTCCTACAGCGCAGCCAAGCGGGAGCAAGGGTTCATGCAAGGCACAGCAATGTAAGCTGCGCTCAACCCTCTTCATAGATGTAATGCAGGTAGCTCACCTGTTCCGCCACCGGCAGGCGGTGCAGTTTGGGGCAGGATTCGCACAGCACTGGCGGTTGGCCTTCGACCGGTTCGTGCAGTTGGTAGTGCAGGCAACAATGCCGACGCAAGGGCAAAGTGGGGCATATCTGCGGCGCCGGTGATTCGACCATCCGTTGCAGGCCTCGCAGCTTCAGGCGGCCGTTGTTCACCGTAACCGGTTCCAGCCACTGGTGCGCCTCGGCGAAGCCGTCCCTGGACAGGTCCGGGTCCATCCTGGCGAAGGCGCCGTCCCAGATGGCGACAAAGTTGCCCCACAGTATTTTCGGGGCCAAGCCACCGGCGACGGCCAACGTGCCGAACAGTGGCGCCAGGTGCTCGTGGACCAACCGCGACCAATACACCGCCCGATCCTCCGCGCTCAAGGACGACAGCCCGGCAGCCAGGCCCAGCGCCGCCGGTTGGCCGTCGTCGTGCAACAACAACGCGCCCTCGCCCCAGAACTCGATCGCGCAGCCACGCGTGAGCACACAGGCCAGGGTGGCCGGCAAGACAATGCTCATGTAGTTCATCGACCACTGCGAAACCACGGCGGCGCGGTTCACCTCCGGGTAACGCAGGGCAAATCGGGTCAGCAAGGGTTGCAACGCGGCAGGGTCGGCAAGCTGGCTCAACGTGATGGAAGGCTGGTCGCCAGGTTCCTGCCGGACGACCCGCTGTATGGGCGGCCAGGCCTGGTTAAGCCATTCTGGAAATTCGATAACGGGGCTCCCGTGGCTTTCCCTAATTAATGCAAACGATTAGCATTGGCTGATCCTATCCTCCCTCCCCTGCAAACTCAACGTCGTTAGCGACCAGGCTCACCAAGATCCCATGCACACAATCCGCAATTTCTGGCGCCTCGCGCGGCCCTTCTGGGCTTCCGAGGAAAAGTACCCGGCCCTGTTGCTGCTGTTGGCTACCGTACTGATGACCCTGTGCCTGGTCGGTGTCAACATCCTCACCAATTTCTGGAACCTGCACTTCTATAACGCCTTGCAGGCCTTGGATTACCACGGTTTCCTGATCGGTAGCCTGCAGTTCATCCTGCTGCAGATCGGCATGGCCGCCTTTACCGTTGGCGCGTTCCATTTCCAGCAGAAGCTGACCATCCGCTGGCGGCGCTGGGCGACCCGCAACATGCTCGATCAATGGCTGGGCAGCCAGCGCTACCAGAAGCTGAAGCTGACCGAGACCGAGGTCGACAACCCCGACCAGCGGATCGCCGAGGACATCGACCTGTTTATCGTCAAGTCGCTCAAGTTGAGCCTGGGCCTGTTGACGTCGGTGGTGTCGCTGTTTTCCTTCCTGCATATCCTCTGGCAAGCCTCCAGCCTCGTCAGCGTGCCGTTCAACGACCAATCGATCGTCATTCCCGGGCTGCTGGTGTGGGTCGCCCTGGTGTATGCGCTCCTGGGCACCGGCCTTGCATTCTGGCTCGGACGTGCGCTGCCCAGCCTCAACTTCATGCAACAGCGGCGTGAAGCGGACTTTCGTTTCTCGCTCATCCGCCTGAGGGAGAACGCGGACTCGGTGGCGCAATACCGCGGCGAAGTCGTGGAGAACGAACGCTTCAACCACCGCCTGGAGGCGGCGCTGGACAACTTCTGGGCGCTGGTGAAAAAACAGAAGCTGATCATGGGCTACTCGACCTTCTATTTGCGCAGCGCGACGGTCATACCGATGTTCATCATGGCGCCACAGTTCTTTGCCGGCGCCTTTCCCCTTGGCCGCCTGACGCAGATAAGCGCGGCCTTCGGCGAAGTGCACGCGGCCATCGCCTACCTGGTGAGCGTGTTCCCGGAACTGTCGGAATGGAAATCGGTGATCGACCGCTTGGTTGGCTTCCAGGAGCGCCTGGATAACATCGAGGTCAAGTCCCAGGTCAGGCACCAACAACAGGCCAGCGGCCTCGATATCAAGGACCTGGACATCTGGCTGCCAAACGGCCGGCCGTTGTTCAAAGGCTTCAACCTGTCACTCAAGCCCGGTGACAGCCTGATGATCAGCGCGCCGTCCGGCTACGGCAAATCGACGCTGATCCGCACGATTACCGGGCTGTGGCCCCACGCGCGCGGCTCGAGCGGCTATGACCGTGAGCGCGCCCTGACCCTGTCGCAAAAACCCTACCTGCCGTTGGGCAGCCTGCGCGAAGCGCTCTGGTACCCCCACCCACCCCGTCGCGAAGAGGATGCCACGCTGCGCCAGGTCATGGAGCAGGTCGGCCTGCAACACCTGAGCGATCAGTTGGAGCAGGAGCGCGACTGGTCACAGACCCTGAGCATCGGCGAACAACAACGCTGTGCCTTCGTCAGGGCCCTGCTGGCCCGGCCCACGGTGCTGTTCCTCGACGAAAGCAGCTCGGCGCTGGATGCGGCAAACGAAGCGCGTTGCTATCAACTGCTCAAGCAGACGCTGCCGGACACGATCCTGATCAGCGTCGGCCACAGTGCCGCCCTGGAGCACTTCCATTGGCAAATCCTTGAACTCAAGGACGAGGCGCAATGGGTGCATCGCAAGATCAAGCAAGCGGTGTGATCCCGATAGGGCAAACACTGAACAACCTGTGGCGAAGGGAGCCTTGCTCCCACCAAATCCCCTCACCACAAAGTCCTCAGTATTCCAGTCAATCCAGGCGCCATTCCCGCATTGGCATGCAGAGTTTGTGGTCTATAGTTCCTGACAGATCCCAGGATCTTTCGCTCGGGCCATCAGGAGCTACACCCCTCGAGCCGCACCGCGTCGACGCCCACCAGCCGTCGGTCGAACAATGCAGGGAGCACACCATGCCGATCGAGCGGCCTGAGACACTGAGGTTGGCCCCTGGCACCGCCCATTGCGCCGAGGCCGATGACGATACCGAGGCCGGCGTGCTTCGGCGCGCCTTCGACCAGGCCAAGGAAGCCTACATCCTGTTCCCGCTGCTGGCCGTTCTGCTGTTGCTGGCCATCTGGAGCGCTACCCTCTACCTGATCAAGGTCGAACATCTTCGCGCGCAGCAAAGCGCCGCGACGGCCAGCCTGGAAATGAGCGCCACCTACGAAGCGCAAATGCTGCGCGCTATCCATGAAATCGATCAAACCCTCAAGCTGGTCAAATACACCTATGAGACCGAGGGCGAGCCCAATCCCCTGCGCCAGCTCCAGGAGCGGGCCTTGTTGCCGCCGGCCTTGCTGTTCGACGTCAGCGTGGTCAACCCGGACGGCAGGCTCGTGGCGAGTACGCGGATCAACGACCGGGAAAATATCGCCAACCCGAATGAGCAGCAAACACTGCGGCACAGCGACTCATTGTCCATCAGTCAGCCGTGGAAAAGTCCGGTCACGGGAGAATGGCGCTTGCGCTTCAGCCGGCGACTCGACGCCGCGGATGGCACGCTTTCCGGGATCGCCAGGGTCGAGGTCGATGCCGCCTATTTCGTCAGCAGCTACGACGCCTCGAAACTCGGCGAACAGGGTACGCTCGGGTTGCTGGGCACTGACGGCCTCTTCCGCGTGCGGCGCACCGGAGAAACGGTAATGGCCGGCGATACGGCCAATTACACGGCGGAGGTGGCGAACACGGAAAACACCGAGGCGGTGCTCTCGGTCAATGGTTGGGACGGGGTGCGGCGCTACACCAGTGCCCGCCCGCTCCATGACTTCCCGCTGGCGGTGATTGTCGGGTTGTCCGAGGAGGAACAACTGGCCGCGGTGAACCAGCAAGCGCGTACCTACCTCTGGCTCGCGGTGGGCGGCAGCCTGCTGCTGGTGCTGCTGGTGGGTGTGCTCGCCCGGATGAGCCGGCAACTGGCGCAGAGCCGTTTGCGCGCCGCCGAAGCCCATGCTCAACTGGCCGCCGCCGCTCGCCAGGCCAGCATGGCCGAAATCGCCACCAACGTCCTGCACAACGTGGGCAACGTGCTCAACAGCGTGAATGTTTCCGCAGACCTGGTCACCCGCAAGCTGCGCGCCGGCAAGGCCCTGGGGCTCGGTAAGGCGGTGCAAATGATGAACGAGCACGCCGATGACCTCGGCGACTTCATCACCCACGACGAGAAAGGCAAGCTGCTGCCCGGCTACCTGAACCAACTGGTGGACGCACTTGCGGTGGAGCAACAGAGCATGACCGAAGAACTCGGCCAACTGAGCAAAAGCGTTGATCACATCAAGGAAATCGTCGCCGCCCAGCAATCTTACGCAGGCACCTCCAGCCTTGCCGAAACCGTGCAGATCAAGGAACTGATCGAGGATGCCGTACGCATGAACGCCAGCACCATCGCGGCGCGTCGGATCACCGTGGTGCGAGACCTGGCCGAAACACCCTTGCTGCAACTGGACAAGCACCGGGTGCTGCTGATCCTGATCAACCTGATAAAAAACGCCAGCAGGGCGATGGATGACCGGCCGGAGCTGCCCCCTCAAATCATCCTTCAGAGCGAAATCCCCCAAGAAGACACCCTGGTGATCAAGGTCATCGACAACGGCGAAGGCATAGCGCCCGAGAACCTGACGCGGATCTTTGCCCATGGCTTTACCACACGCAAGGATGGTCATGGTTTTGGCCTGCATAGCTGCGTCCTGGCGGCCATGGAGATGGGCGGCTCGCTGGAGGCCCATAGCGATGGCCCGGGAACAGGCGCGACCTTTACGCTCAAACTGGCGATCTAGGCTACGCTTCGGTGCGTGATAACGCGCAGCTTCAGCCAACGTTACAAGGAACAGACGAATGGCGATCCACGCAACGAGGTTACCTTGAACCCATGGTGAAAAAGCCCGATACCTTGGCTCTGGTAGCCAATCGCACGCCGACCGTGGCTTTGCATGGAGTGTCGATGAACAAGTGCAGTTGACGCCCCTGACTTATTGGTCCAGTTTCTAATGCAACCGAGCCCCGCAGTTTTCGTGCAGGACGCTAAGCCTGATAAACCCGGTTCGTTAATCAAAGGGTCTTTGCAAGCCTATGAATGATGTCAGTAGCCCCTCCTTCCCTGCCATTGATCAGCCATGGTCATTCCTGTGTCGTTGATTCCCCTGGTGGTGTGTGACGACTCCAACATGGCGCGCAAACAGGTGTTGCGTGCACTGCCGACAGACTGGCCGGTTTCGGTCACCGAGGCGAGCAATGGCCGCCAGGCCATGGACGCCATACGCCAGGGCCTGGGGCATGTGGTGCTGCTCGACCTGACCATGCCGGAAATGGATGGCTACCAGGTATTGAGCGCCTTGCGCGACGAAGGATTGAAGGCGCAGGTCATCGTGATTTCCGGTGACGTCCAGGATGAGGCGGTGCGCCGCGTACATGAGCTGGGCGCGCTGGCATTCCTGAAAAAACCGTTCGATGAAAACGACCTGCGCCAGACGCTGGCGCGGCTGGGGCTACTGGCCCAACCCAGCCAGGTGCCATTGCAGAATCGTTCGGTCACGACCACGGCCATCAGTTTCCACGATGTGTTCCGCGAGACGGTCAACGTGGCCATCGGCCGGGCAGCGGCCCTGATCGCCAAGGTGCTGGGGGTCTTCGTGCAATTGCCGGTGCCGAACGTGAACCTCCTCGAAGTCGGTGAGTTGCACATGGCCTTGACCGACGTTGGCAGCGCCCAGCAACTCACCGCGATCTGCCAGGGTTTTATCGGCAGCGGCATCGCTGGCGAAGCCCTGTTGATCTTCCATGACTCGGAAATCGCCGACATCGCGCAATTGATGCAGCGCCAGAGCGCCGACTATTCGGACCTGGAGATGTTGCTGGACCTTTCCAGCGTCCTGATCGGCGCGTGCCTGAGCAGCATTGCCGAACAGATCGACGTGGTGTTTTCCCAGGGCCACCCGCAGATTCTCGGCCAGCACGCAGCCATCGAGGAACTGATCCGGACCAACAGCAAACACTGGAAAAAGACCTTGGCGGTGGAAATCAGCTACAGCCTGGAAGGGCACGATATTCGTTTCGACCTGTTGCTGTTGTTCACGGAAGACTCCATCGAACGGTTGACCCACAAACTTGCCTACCTGATGAACTGAGCCATGAGCGAATCCATCGATCTGAACGAATTCCACTGGTTGCTGGCCATCGTTCAGAGCATCGACGTCGGGGTGGTGGTGCTCGACCGCGAGTACCGCGTGCAAGTCTGGAACACCTTCATGGAGAACCGCTCCGGGGTACAGCCCAAGGACGCGCACAACCAGCTTTTTTTCAGCCTGTTCCCCGAAATCGATCGCCAATGGTTCTGCCGCAAGGTGGAAAGCGTCGCGACCCTGGGCACGCCAGCGTTCACGGTCTGGGAGCAGCGCCCGTACTTGATGCGCTTCAAGAGTTACCAGCCGATCACCGGCCAGGAGGCGTTCATGTACCAGAACACCACACTGCTGCCGCTGCGCTCGCCCGACAACACCATCAAGCACATCTGCCTGGTGATCTATGACGTTACCGACGTCGCCACCAACCGGCATCAACTCCAGGCCGCCAACGCACAGCTGCAGCGACTCTCCAGCACCGATCGGCTGACGGGGCTGTACAACCGTGGTCATTGGGAGAGCAACCTGAAAGCCGCCTACGCCCGGCACCAGCGCTATGGCCATGCGTTGAGCCTGGTCATGCTCGACATCGATCATTTCAAGCGGGTCAACGACACCTACGGTCACCAGGCTGGCGACAAGGTCATCGAGCACGTCGCCAAGCTGCTGCACGAACATGTACGCGAGTCCGACGTGGCCGGGCGTTATGGCGGTGAAGAGTTCGCCGTGGTGCTTTCAGACACCGACAAGGCTGGTGCACATATTTTCGCCGAGCGCCTGCGCAAGGCTATCGAAGCACTGGAAGTGCAGTTCAACGACCAGACTATCCGCTTCACCGTCAGCCTGGGAGTGGCGGACCTGAGCCAGCCCTCGAACGACCACGCCGAGCTGATCGCCAGGGCCGACCAGGCGCTGTATACCTCGAAGAAGACCGGACGCAATCGGGTGACGGTGCATGAATAGCGAGCCCATTTTTTTTCCAGGATGACGGTGAGGTTTGATGCCCACCTCACATCCCTTGTGGGAGCGAGCTTGCTCGCGATAGCGTTGGTTCAGCAGCATTGAGGGTGGCTGGCACGCCGTCATCGCGAGCAAGCTCGCTCCCACATGGGTTCATTGGCATTCACTGGCCAAGGGTTGAGGAAGTCTGGCCATATTTACCCAACAGCTTGAGCGTCACCCCATTCGTCCAGCCGAAGCCGTCCTGCAATTCATATTCGCCACCTCCCCCGCCGTCGCCCCGTCCGGACAGGTCGTATTTCTCCACCAGCTTGTTTTCCTTGCGGTAGAGGTTCTCGACCTGCTGCAAGAAGCGACTGCCTACCTGTTGCACCAACGCGGTGTGCCCGTAGCGGTCCAGCCCCTCCACCGCGACCCATTGCAGCGGTGCCCAGCCATTGGGTTCGTCCCACTGCTGGCCAGTGTCGACTTGGGTGGTGGCGATACCTGCGGCACGCAACAGGCCATCACGGACCGCATCGGCGGTGCGATGGGCATGTTCGGCGCCGGCCAGGCCGGTGTACAGCGGGAAAAGCGTCGCCGCCGTGAGCTGCTGGCGTTGTTGCCGGCGTTGCCAGTCGTAGTCCACGTAGAAACCTTTGTCGGCATTCCACAAGTGCTGCTCGATGGCCCGCTGGCGCAATTCGGCGCGCCGGCCGTAAGCCTGGACGCACGGGCCGTTCTGCACCGTCTCGCAGGCTTTGGCGATGGTCTGTTCCAGATGATAGATCAGGCTATTGAGGTCCACGGGCACAATGGCAGTGGTGCGAATACTCGCCAGGTTCTGTCCGTCGTCCAACCAGCGCGAGCTGAAGTCCCAGCCACTTTCGGCGCCGGCGCGCAGGTCACGCCAGACCTCCTCCTTGGGGCGATCCGGCGCCTGTTCGGCGGTGCTGACATCTTGCAACCAGGATTCCTGTCGAGGCGTCGGGCTGGCATCCCAATAGCGGTTGAGCACACTGCCATCGGCGAGTTTGACCACGTGCCGATCCGCAGCGCCGGGCTTGAGTGCCTGGGCGCCCTCCATCCAATAGGCATACTCCTTCTGCAACTGTGGCAGGTATCGCCCATAGGCCTGGTCACCTTCGATGCGCGCCTGCAACTCCACCATGTAGGCGAAAAATGGCGGCTGCGACCGGCTCAGGTAGTAGGTGCGATTGCCGTTGGGAATGTGGCCGTAGGTGTCGATCATGTAGGCAAAGTTATCGGTCATCTGGCGGACCCGGGCCTTATCGCCGCTTTGCTCGAGACCCAGCATGGTGAAATACGAATCCCAGTAATACATCTCGCGAAAGCGTCCGCCAGGTACCACATAGGGCTGCGGCAAGGGCAACAAACTGCTGTAGGCCGGCACCTGGCTGTAGGATCGGCTCAGTATCGGCCAGAGGCTGTCAATGTGTTCCTGGATCGGAGCGCCGGGCTTGGGCGCCGGGCTTTCGGCTTGGCCAGATTCGATGAAGTTGTCTTTCACGAAGGCCTTGATATCGAAGCCGTCGCGACCACGTTGGGCCAGGTAGTCGGCGCGGATCTGTGCCGGATCACGGTTGGGCAGTGCGTCCACGAAATGCTTCTGGTCGGTGAACACCTGCCCACGCTGCACCGCTTCAAAGAGCTCGGGGTAGGCCTGGTCGGGGGGAAGATTGGCCCGTCCCTGGGCGTCGACGTAGCTCCATGTGGCAGGCGGTTGGCTTGAACAGGCCACGCACAGCAGCGCGGCAAAGGAAAGGCTGGTGAGTTCAATAGGTCGCATCAAGGGGTCCATCCTGTTTTTCGTTCCTGACAAACGAGTGACCTGCCGGAATGGACCTGGGTTCAGCCGATGATGCAGCGCCGGGCGACGCCTGGCGATGATGTCGCGGTGGCCCGAGGCGATATCGCCGAAGGTCAGCCGGTGAGTGCCGACGGCATCAGCCTGGTCGCCCGGCAGGCGATTCCGTCCGGCCACAAGATCGCCCTGCGCCCGGTGTTGGCCGGCCAGCGTGTGCTCAAGTACGGCCAGGCCACTCAGGCCATCGAGCCGGGCGATCACGTCCACGTGAACAATCTGGACATGCCCGCCAATACGACCGAACACAGCGTACGTAACGTGTATGCCCCCACGTCGTTGAGCGAGAATCCCGCGACCTTCGAAGGTTACGTCCGCGAGGATGGACGCGTCGGCACACGCAATTACATCGGGGTCATTTCCAACGTCAATTGCTCGCTCCCACAGTTTGATCGGTGGTGCACCTCGATTTTGCGGCCTGTCCAAGTCTCCTGTGGGAGCGAGCTTGCTCGCGATGGCGGCAGCACTCACCATCGTTGTCACAGGCAAGCTCCCCCCGCTTGCCAAACCTGATGGCCTGGATTGGCATTCAACCCACATCAGCACATCGGCCCAGGCTGGGCCGAGCCTGCTCAAACAATGGAGCGATCTACATGGAAGTCTGCAATCGGCTGCAACCCTCGGAGTGCGTCAGCATGGAGGACATCCGAGGTGAAATCGATGCCCTCGATCAGGCGGTCATCAAATTGCTGGGCAAGCGTTTTCAATACGTACTCGCGGCTTCGAAGTTCAAGACCTCGGCCACGTCGGTACGTGCGCCGGAGCGTTTCAAGGCGATGCTGGCGACACGACGGGAATGGGCCGAGGCCGAGGGCCTGAACCCGGATGCCATCGAAAGAATGTACAGCGACCTGGTGAACCACTTCATTGCCGAAGAAATGAAGCACTGGGCGGCCGATCAAGCCCGGAGCTGATTTTTCCTGCTTCGCTGGCAAGGGCGTCCCCTCCTTGCCAGCATCCTGTCCTCCGGCGAGTTCGGGAGCAATCGCCGACAAAATTCGTACGCCTTTGGCCACTGAAACCACCCGCAAACCACCCAGAATCCAGTGGGTGATCGTCCACGCCAAAAGTAAATCAACGCCTTGTTTGTGTTGCGCTTCGCTCTGCTTGGCCAGCGTCAAGCATTCGAGATTTGACACTACAAAGCTATCACCTATCGTTCCTCTCGAGACCGCACCCAGGGACCGGGTGGCCCGGACGCCTTTGCAGGCGCGGTCGTCAATGTCATTCCCTCAAGGAGCAACAAAATGTCTGGAACGACCCAAACCATTGATGTGCTGGTCAACGTTGACGCCGATTACCTGCTCGCCCACCCCAACGACGTAGGCGGCGCGATTGCCATGCTGGTGACCCGCAGTGCCATCGACAGCCATGCCAACATCACCAGCGGCGAAGGCGAAGGCGGTAACGAATTGTGGTTCGACGTAAAACCCGGTGACATCATTCGTTGGCGCGCCACCACGCTGTCGCGCAACTTCGACCGCATCGCATTGATCAAGGACGTCGAGATTGGCGACCCTCACCAGGGCGGTGATTACAAGGGCACCATTTCGAAGCCGACACCGTTCAACATTCCCGGCATCCCCGTGCCTTATCTGGACAACGGCGCCCCCGGCGGTATCGCCAAAACCGATGTGACCTATACCTTCTGGCAGTCCACTGCACTGAGCCCAGGCAAGCTCTGGTACCAAATCTACTTCGTTCTGCTGGACCGAAACCTGAACCAGATTGGCCCGACCAACACCTGGGACCC
Organism: Pseudomonas sp. NFACC24-1; assembly: GCF_900115235.1. Taxonomy (NCBI): domain Bacteria; kingdom Pseudomonadati; phylum Pseudomonadota; class Gammaproteobacteria; order Pseudomonadales; family Pseudomonadaceae; genus Pseudomonas; species Pseudomonas sp. NFACC24-1. The sequence continues at coordinate 219,112 of NZ_FOVS01000003.1, read as the reverse complement.
CTACATCACCGTCAATAACCAATAACTGAAAGGTACACAGCCCTGTGGGAGCAGAGCTTGCTCCCACAGGTTTGAGGCTTAGCTGACTGGCATTACTTTCCTAGGCCGCTTTTTCAAACTCCATCAATGCTGCCAACACCAACGGGTGCAGGACAGCGTCAGGATGTTTCGTTTGCCAGGCCATCAAGTCGCGACACATGGTTGGCGTCCAGAAGCTCTTGATGTGCTGATACACACCACGCACCGCCACCGCATGGTCCGGCTCACTGGCGAAGTACTGACCGATCTGGTTGGCCATCTTGATCAAGCTGTCAGAGCTCATCGACGCACCTCGGCTTTTTCGGCATGGCGACGTTCCCTCAGCAGGCGGCCTTGTTCATCACTGAAGGCCTGGTAACGCTTCTGCCATTCCGAAGGCTGGCTGACCCGCACGATCTCCACCGCTGTCACCTTGTATTCCGGACAATTGGTGGCCCAGTCGGAGTTATCGGTGGTGATCACATTGGCGCCCGATTCCGGGAAGTGGAACGTGGTGTAGACCACGCCCGGCGCCACCCGCTCGGTCACCCTCGCGCGCAGCACCGTCTGCCCGGCACGGCTGCCGATACCGACCCAGTCTTCGTCGACGATCCCGCGGTTCTCGGCATCGGTCGGGTGGATTTCCAGACGGTCCTCCTCGTGCCAGGCGACGTTTTCGGTGCGCCGGGTCTGGGCGCCGACGTTGTACTGGCTGAGGATGCGGCCGGTGGTCAGCAGCAGCGGGTAGCGGTTGTTGACCTTCTCTTCGGTGGGCACGTAGCCGGTGAGCATGAAGCGGCCCTTGCCGCGCACGAACTGCTCGATGTGCATGGTCGGCGTGCCGTCCGGCGCGGCATCGTTGCAAGGCCATTGCAGGCTGCCGTGGCGCTCCAGTTCGGCGTAGCTGACGCGGGTGAAGGTCGGCGTCAGGCGGGCGATTTCATCCATGATTTCCGAAGGGTGGTTGTAGTGCATCTTGTAGCCCAGGGCATCGGCCAGGGCGATGGTGGCTTCCCAATCGGCCTTGCCGGCCAATGGGTCCATCACCTTGCGAACACGGGAGATACGGCGTTCGGCGTTGGTAAAGGTGCCGTCCTTCTCCAGGAACGAGCTGCCCGGCAGGAACACGTGGGCGAACTTGGCCGTCTCGTTGAGGAAGATGTCCTGGACGATCACGCATTCCAGCGCGGACAGCGCGGCCGTCACATGCTGGGTATTGGGGTCGCTCTGGGCGATGTCTTCACCTTGGCAATAAAGCGCCTTGAAGGTGCCGTCCAGGGCCGCTTCGAACATGTTCGGGATACGCAGGCCCGGGTCGGGTTGCAGGGTGACGTTCCAGGCCTGCTCGAACTCGGCGCGGACCGCTTCGTTGGAGATGTGCCGATAGCCTGGCAACTCGTGGGGGAACGAGCCCATGTCGCAGGAGCCCTGGACGTTGTTCTGCCCACGCAGCGGGTTCACCCCGACACCTTCGCGACCGATATTGCCGGTCGCCATGGCCAGGTTGGCGATGCCCATGACCGAGGTGCTGCCTTGACTGTGTTCGGTGACGCCGAGGCCGTAGTAGATGGCCGCGTTACCGCCAGTGGCGTAGAGCCGTGCCGCAGCGCGGATCTGCTCGGCAGGTACGCCGCAAACCGGGCCCAGGACCTCGGGCGAGTTTTCCGGCAGGCTGACGAAATCGCGCCAGCGGGCGAAATCCGCCGCCTCGCAGCGAGCTTCGACAAAAGGCAGGTCAATCAAGCCCTCGGTGGCAATCACATGGCCCAACGCGTTGAGCATTGCCACGTTGGTGCCCGGACGCAGTTGCAAGTGCAGCTCGGCGCGGGCATGGGGCGAATCCACCAGGTCGATGCGCCGTGGGTCGATGACAATCAGTCGCGCGCCCTGGCGCAGGCGGCGCTTGAGCTGGGAGCCGAACACCGGGTGCGCGTCGGTTGGGTTGGCGCCCATCACCAGGATCACGTCGGCCTTCATCACCGAATCGAAATTCTGGGTCCCGGCGGACTCGCCCAGGGTCTGCTTGAGGCCGTAACCGGTAGGCGAATGGCAGACACGGGCGCAGGTGTCGACGTTGTTGTTGCCGAACGCGGTGCGCACCAGTTTCTGCACCAGGTAGGTTTCTTCGTTGGTGCAGCGGCTGGACGTGATGCCGCCGATGGAGTCGCGCCCGTACTTGAGCTGGATCCGGCGCAGTTCGCTGGCGGCGTAGGTGACCGCCTCGTCCCAGCTGACTTCCTGCCACGGGTCGTTGATGTGCTTGCGGATCATCGGCTTGGTGATGCGATCCGGGTGCGTGGCGTAGCCCCAGGCGAAGCGACCCTTGACGCAGGAATGGCCGTGGTTGGCCTGGCCGTTCTTGTCCGGAACCATGCGCACCAGTTGTTCGCCTTTCATCTCGGCGCGGAACGAGCAACCCACGCCGCAGTAGGCGCACGTGGTGATGACGCTGCGCTCCGGCTGGCCGATTTCCACGACGCTCTTGTCGATCAGGGTCGCCGTCGGGCACGCCTGTACGCAAGCGCCGCAAGACACGCATTCGGAGTCGAGGAAATTGTCACCCCCGGCCGCTTCCACCCGGGAATCGAAGCCACGCCCGCTGATGGTCAGGGCGAAGGTGCCCTGGATTTCCTCACAGGCACGCACGCAGCGGCTGCAGACGATGCACTTGCTCGGGTCGTAGTCGAAATACGGGTTGGAAACGTCCTTGGCCTCGTCCAGGTGGTTGGCACCTTCGTAGCCATAGCGCACTTCCCGCAGGCCCACCTGCCCCGCCACGGTCTGCAATTCGCAGTTGCCATTGGCCGAGCAGGTCAGGCAGTCCAGCGGGTGGTCGGAAATGTACAGCTCCATCACGTTGCGTCGCAGCGTGGCGAGCTTGGAGGTTTGCGTGCGCACCACCATGCCCTCGGTCACCGGCGTGGTGCAGGACGCGGGATAGCCACGCATGCCGTCGATTTCCACCAGGCACATGCGGCAGGAGCCGAAGGCTTCGAGGCTGTCGGTGGCGCAGAGCTTGGGAATGGTGGTGCCGAGCAAGGCCGCGGCACGCATGACCGAAGTGCCGGAGGCGACGCTGATTTCGCGCCCGTCGATGGTCAGGCTGACCTGCACGGCGCTTTCACGCGCCGGGGTGCCCAGGTCGATATCGGTGCGGGGATCGAAGATGGTAATCATTGGTCGGCCTCCGTGGTCGCCAGACCGAAGTCGGCGGGAAAATGCTTGAGGGCGCTGGCGACAGGGTAGGACGTCATCCCACCGAGGGCACAGAGCGAACCGTATTGCAGGGTGTCGCACAGGTCCTGCAGCAACAGGGCCTGTTCCTGACGGGCACCGGCTTCGGTGCTGGCGATCAAGCGATCCACCACTTCCACCCCGCGGGTGGAGCCGATCCGGCATGGCGTGCACTTGCCGCAGGATTCCTCGGCGCAGAACTGCAAGGCGAACCGGGCCATCTGGGCCATGTCCAGGCTGTCGTCGGCGACTACCACACCACCGTGGCCGAGCATCGCCCCCATGGCGGCGAACGCTTCGTAGTCCAGCGGCGTATCGAACTGCGAAGGCGGCACCCAGGCACCCAACGGCCCACCCACTTGCGCGGCCTTCAGCGGGCGTCCGCTGGCGGTACCGCCGCCGTAACCTTCCACCAATTCTCGCAGGCTCAGGCCGAAGGCGCGTTCCACCAGGCCGCCGTGACGGACATTGCCGGCCAGTTGGAACGGCATCGTGCCCAGGGAACGGCCCATGCCGAAGTCGCGATAGAGCTGCGCGCCCTTCTCCAGGATGATCGGCACCGAGGTCAAGGTCAGCACGTTATGCACCAGTGTCGGCAACCCGAACAGGCCTTGCAGCGCCGGCAGCGGCGGCTTGGCGCGCACCGTGCCGCGCTTGCCCTCGAGGGACTCCAAAAGCGCCGTTTCCTCGCCGCAGATATAAGCGCCGGCACCGACCCGCACTTCCAGCTCGAACGTGTGGCCACTGCCGCCGACGTTCGCGCCCAGGTAACCGGCCTCACGGGCGATGTGCAGCGCGTCGTTCAGCGTACTGACGGCGTCCGGGTACTCCGAACGCACGTAGATATAGCCCATCGTCGCGCCTACGGCGATGCCGGCGATGATCATGCCTTCGATCAGCAGGAAGGGGTCGCCTTCCATCAGCATACGGTCAGCGAACGTGCCGGAGTCGCCTTCGTCGGCGTTGCAGACCACGTACTTCTGCGGCCCCTGGGCATCACGCACAGTGCGCCACTTGATGCCCGCCGGAAACGCCGCACCACCCCGGCCACGCAGGCCGGAGTCCAGCACGCTGGCGACGACATCTGCGCCGTCCATCTGGATGGACCGGGCCAGGCCCAGGAAGCCGCCCCGGGCACGGTAGTCGTCCAAAGACAGCGGTTGCGTGATGCCGGCGCGCGCGAACAGCAGGCGCTGCTGACTCTTGAGATAGGGAATCTCCTCCACCGGCCCCAGGGCCAGCGGATGGCTACCAGGATCGCCTGCCAGGGCATCCAGCAGGCCCGGCACATCGGCGGGCGTGACAGGGCCGAAGCCCAGCCGGACGCCGGCGCTTTCCAGCTCCACCAACGGTTCCAGCCAGTAGAGGCCACGGGAACTGGTGCGCAACACCGTCAGCGGCAGCTGGCGACGTTCAGCCTCACGGACCAACGCATCGGCCACCTTGTCCGCGCCCACGGCACGGGCCACCGAATCACGGGGGATACAGAGCGTCAGCATGCGCCCTCCTCCATGCAATCATTGACCAACTGACGCAGACGCTCGGGCGTGATCCGGGCATGCAGTTCCCCGTCCAGCTCCAGGGCCGGCGAGCAGACGCAGGCCCCCAGGCAATAGACCGGGCGCAGGCTGATACTGCCATCGGCGCTGGTGCCGTGATCGTCCAGCGCCAACTGCTCGCGCAACTGCGCAGCCAGGGCTTCGGCGCCCATGCTCTTGCAGGACTCGGCCCGGCACAGGCGAAGCGTATGGCGCGCCGGCGGCGTGGTGCGGAAATCGTGGTAGAAACTGATGACCCCGCGCACTTCAGCCAGGCTGAGGTTCAGGGCGTGGGCGATCTCCGGGACGGCGTTGTCGGGGACATACCCGCAGCCTGCCTGGATGGCATGGAGAATAGGCAGCAAGGCACCGGGGGTGTCCTTTTCGCGCGCAAGCACGCTATGGATCAAAGGCAGGTGAAGCGTCTCATCAGGCATAAACGTACCTCGGCATCTCGAACGACACCGCCGCATGGCGGCAGCCGTCCGGAGTCTTGGCTGCGGCGTCCGGCCCACGTCACGGTAGCGTGGCACATCCGATCGCCATTCTCGCTCTCCGGCCAGGTGTCTTTGGCGCACCTGGTCCGGGGCATCCTCACAGCTTGCCACTCCCGGGGGTTGGCGATTGCACATGGACGACGAAACGTGTTCTGAAAGCGACTAGGCGTGAAAAGTTGTCCTGCGTCCGCAGGAAGTCAAATACACAAGTGAGTGTAGGCGACCCACAGCGATCGGTGGCTATTGGTCGTTTTCCTGACTGGCAACGTGGTGAGTGCTTTGTTGGATCACAACATAAAGTTACAAACACACTATATATGTATCGTTTTCACAGCGTCGCACCAAGAGATCATCAAGGGAGTTTAAAACCTAAAAAACCGCAAGGACGCCCAATGTCACCCAAAACACTCGCCTCATACTCTCTGTCACTCTCACTGCTTGCCACTAGTTTTAACACAACAGCAGAGGAATATTATTGGCACATTCAACCGGAAGCTTGGGATTGGCAGGGACCACAGAAAAATCATCTATCCCCAGAACTAGCCTGTCGATTTCTGCACGAAAACACTGAGTACGAAATGTATGAATACGGCTCTGCCACTCCCACCTCAAGGGAAAACCAATGGACCTGTAACCTTTTCTATGGTGACGGGCCCGATGACAATCTAGCCATATCGATATACAGGCATGGCAACTCATGCGAAGGCGGGAAAACTTTTAATAACTTTACCGAACAATGCGAAGCCCAAGGGGTGGACAACAGCTGCCCTTCAAGCCTAACGGGAAATCCGATAAATTTCGCAACAGGCTATAAAATACAACTCGAAAATGACTACTCTGTTTCGAACTCACCTTCAGCTTTAAATCCACTCGAGTTTTCAAAGTCCTACAGAAGCGCCGATGGAGTATGGCGACATGGTTATTCATCCAGACTAAATTTCGAAGAGAACCTGATCACGCTTATTCATCATAATGGAAACCTCTCCTATTTCGAAAAAGAAGGTGCGTCGTATAAGGGTAAACCACCAGAAACGGGCAAGCTCACCCGCCTGTCAAACCGCTGGAGCTATCATGCCTCCAACAATCACGTACTTGAGTTTGACAGCGACGGAAGGCTCATAGCGCTCATCAAATCGGGTATCGCACTAAACATCACATACTTAAATACCATTGCAACTGTCACTGACGGCTTTGGCAACACCTTAACGTTTACCGAGGACGCAAAGAAGCAACCTCTTACCGTCACAGCGAACAACGTAAACATTAGCTACACCTACAATGATTACAAACAGCTTACTTCGATGATCAAAAACCATCCAAACCATACAGAAAACAAACAATACCTTTATCAAGACCCCAACGACCGCAGACTGCTGACCGGCATTATCGATGAACGCGGGGTACGTTACGCCACATGGACCTATGATGAACAAGGACGCGCCATTTCAAGTGAGCACGCTGCTGGAGCTGAAAAAGTCCTGGTCAACTACAACAGTGATGGATCGTCCACGGTCACTAACGCGTTGGGCAAGCAGACGCACTATCAATTTGAATTGATTCAAGGCATCAAACGCATCAAATCCATTACAGGTTTTCCATCGGCCAACTGTCCCGATAGCAACTCAACTTTCACCTACGACACCCGCGGTCTGCTGACAACAAAAACAGATAACAAAGGCAATATAACCACCTATCTCCACAACGACCGTGGCCTGGAAACCTCTCGCACGGAAGCGAGCGGCACTTCTCAAGCGAGAATGATCACCACCGAATGGCACCCGACGCTGTATTCCCCAGTGCGTATCAACGAACCGAATCGCTCCATTCAATACACCTATGACACTCAAGGGCGCCAGCTCAGTAAAACAATCATTTCACGTTAATTCAGAAGGATCTGAATATGAATACATTGATCTGCAAGGTTGCTCTGTTCGCTCTCGCTTTGGGCGGAACCATTACCACCCTTCCTCTTTGCCAAGCTGCCGAACGTGGCTGGTCGTTTACCTACAATACCCAGGGGCTGTTGGAGTCGTCAGATGGGCCCCGAACAGATGTAAGTGACATTACCCGCTATGAATACGATGCCAAAGGACATCTGGCACGCATTATCAACGCGCTCGGGCACACCACTACATTTTCCAACTTTGACGTCACCGGCAACCCTAAGACAATTGTCGATTCCAATGGCGTTATTACAAACCTGACCTATTCACCACAAGGCTGGGTGAGGTCGTTGAGTACCGCTACCGGCACTGTTCGCTTTGAACACAACGCCGTGGGCGACATCACCAAGATCATTCGCGCAGACAATAGCTGGTCGGCTTACACCTGGGACGACGCAAGGCGGCTCATTCGAGTGAGCAATAACGCAGGGGAACAGATCGAATTTGATCTCGACCCGATGGGGAGCCGGACTGCGGTAAGGATCAAGGACAAGACCGGTCATCTGACCAGACAACATCAATGGGTGTATGACGAACTGGGTCGCTTGCTGCGTTCAGTGGGTGCTGCCGGCCAGACAAGCCGGACCCAGTACGACCTTAACGATAATCCGATCGCGCTGACCAACCCCCGCAATCACAGCCATCAACGGGCCTTTGACCCATTGAACCGATGGGTGACGAATACTGACCCGCTCAATGGCATCACTCAACTTGAGTACGACGTTCAAGATAACCTCACGCAAGTCCGCGACCCACGTGGTGCGACCACTCAATATCAATACGACGGCCTGGGAAACCTGACGCGGGTGAACAGCCCTGAGAGCGGCGCCACTGACTACCAATACGATGCCGCAGGCAACGTGACGCAACAGGTGGACGCGCGTGGTGTGGTCACGACTTTTACCTACGATGCGCTCAATCGCCTGACCGTCCGCCGCTATCCGACGAACCCGGCACTGGACGTTCAGTTCCACTACGATTCGATTGCCGCCGGTAACAAAGGCATTGGCCGACTGACAGCCGTGGAGGACGTCAACGGGGAGCTGAATTACACCTACGACGCCCAAGGCAACGTTACAGCCCAGCGGCAAACAGCGCCCGCAAACACAGCCACTCAGCCAGAACAAATCGGCTATGGATACGACGTAGCCAATCGATTGAGCAGGATCGACTATCCAACAGGTTTCAGCATCGTTTACTCGCGCAACACCACAGGACAAATCAGCCAAGTACAAATTCGGCGCGGCACGGGGCAGCCGACCGCGTTCGCCAGCAACATCACGTATCAACCTTTTGGTCCGCTTAAAAACCTGACCTGGGCCAACGGGACTACGCTTCAACGTACCTTCGATCTGGACTACCGGCTGACCGCTCAAACCGTTGCAGGCCAGAGTAACGCCTATACCTACGACGGCCAGGGAAACATGACTCAAATGCAACGCGACTCAGTCGACAACCATGGCTACAGCTATGACCCGCTGGATCGCCTGGTGGGAGAATCTACTGCTTTCAACCGGATGACTTACGTTTATGATCCCGCGGGTAACCGCACCCGAAAAGCGCTCAGCACGTTGATTGACGGCGAGTTGCGTGTCACCGCTGGCACGTCTTATCAGTATGGGGCGAGCAACAATCGGTTGACGCTGGCAGGCACCCACTCGGTAGGCTTCGACGCGACAGGCAACCTGACCGCAGACCGCGCCGATCGTCAGTTTTCCTACGACGAGCAGAATCGCCTGAACAAAGTGAAAATCAAGGGTACTGTCAAGGCTCGGTTCCGCTACAACGCTTTCGGCCAACGAACCAAAAAAATCACCTCTCAAGGCACTACAACATTTATCTACGGGTTGAGAGGCGAACTTCTTGGCGAGCACGTATTCGATAACCAAGGCAAGAAGCTGAGAAGTCAGTTTTATATCTGGCTCGAAGGGGTGCCCTTGGGCGGGATCAGTGTGAGCTACGGTGCAACGGGCGCGCCAGCAAACAGCGCCGCGTTCTACCTCCATAGCGACCACCTCAACACACCGCGGATCGCAACGAACGCAACGCGAACAAAGATATGGGAGTGGGTTTCCGATGCATTTGGTACAAAGGAAGCCAGCGGACAACTGGAAATCAACCTGCGCTTTCCCGGTCAGTACTACGATGTCGAGACTGGACTCCACTATAACTATTTCCGTGATTACGACCCGAAAACTGGACGCTACATGCAGAGCGATCCGATTGGGTTGACAGGCGGTTTGAATACTTTCGAATATGCAATGGCCAATCCGTTGAATGTTATCGATCCAAAAGGACTTATGGGTTATCCCAACGGCCCTACGCTTATGCCAGGAAAACAGGTCGCTCGCTACGGCTTTACCGCTTGTCTTGGGATGTACTGCGCGTCCTATATTCAAGGAGAACCTACAGCCACAGGATCCCTTGGAGTCGGTGGATTGGGTGCTGCGATACTAGTATGTGAAATGCCCCCTCCGCCAGAAACAAATTGTGGTCCCGATTGGAAAGATCATCTTCCCGACGGTGGAGTCGTATCCGGGGCGCCGGGCCGAACCGGTCTATTCTTAGGAGGACAACTGAACCCCGACGGAACACTTTGCGCCTATGGCGGACTTATGGGCGGCATTCCGGGGCCTAACTACAGCACTGGCCCCATAGAGTACTAAACAATGATCGCATACATTTTTTCAATACTGGGTCTGACTTATATAAGCCTGATGATAACGGCGTATCCACATGCCAAAAAGGGCCAAGGCATTGTAGTGGCCGGACCATGGTGGTGCCTCTATAAGAGCAGCTACAAAGAAAGCGTCGGAAATCTCTGCACTTTTGGCAGAATCATCCTAGGACTCGACCTAATCCTTCTTACTTATATTTACTTATAGCAATACAAAATAACAACCAAGTGGAAACATGCGCAGCCAAGGGCAACAACTCTCCTGAAAACCGCCCCAAAAGCTATATGACATTTCTTAACAATGGAATTTTAAGGACAGAGGCAAGCTCTGAAGATGCGTACTATTAATACCATTCTTAAACTGTCGAAAACAACAGCAGCACTGATTGCTTTGGTGACTGTGGTTTTTGCTGTCATCGGACTCAAATACCAAGAACCCGTGAACATTGAACGGGCTTGCGAGAACTCTCGACCTCCGCTAGTAAACAACTTCAACAGCTGCAGCTTTGTTGATCAGACTTTGAACTCCCTTGAAACGGAAGGTTATAAACCTATAACTCTAGAAAACTCAGAAAAAAACAGTGGTCTTCTGCGAAAAAAATTCTCTTTAAAAACATTTGAAGTACCCAACTACAAAATAGATAACAGCACCGCCCCTGCGCAATTCAGCTTTATAAACGGACGATTATTTGCCATATCCTACTTTCCGAAAGCATCAGACACCGTATTCGAAAGGCATCCAGCAAGTAAATCCGAGACGCTGACTGTAAAACACCTGACCAACCACCAGGGATTGAAATACATATCATGGTCAAACAATCACCTTGAAATCTATATCACTTGGTGGATATCGAGATTCTCATGAGGGCTAGCATGTGAGTTACTAAACGTTACAGCTTGCCCCAAACCGTAACGTTTTTTTTAAGAGGTATTTAAGCGCCCGACTTCAATGCAACAGCAGTAGTTACCAGTCCCATAGATCTCCCCAAAAAAGGCCTCCCATCTCGCCACAAGAGCAAAAAATCATCGCTATGCTTCTTTGTACGTCAACCTATTGCCAGCCCCAAGGACTTCCCGCTGGAAAATTACAAAAGATTTGAAAATGCGACGGTGATTTTCCGAGGCATTGGCAATTCGACGCTCATTGAAATGCACACCGAGGAAACGGCGATCCGGTTGGAGATCCCCAATGACTCGATCATTGTCGAGCGCCGCGTGAAGCCCGTTGCCAAAATCAGGAAAAATCCTGAGAAAACGGAAAGCTGATACCATCCAACCATTGACACGCTGAGCAGATCGACATGAATCGCCGTAAGAAAATAAACCAGTTATTGAAGGCTAACGCCAAAAAAGCCAGTGCCAAGCTGGCACCCAAAAGCAAGAATCAATACATCAGCAAAGCCGACCGACTGAAACTGGCGGCTGAAGCCAGTGATGCGCCTATCACACCTGCACAAAGCTAATCCACGTCCCCCCCTTGAAGCGCTGCGCCAAAAACGCCGCACCTGGCTGCTGATCTCAAGCTTGCGCTTCAGTCCTGCCGGGCTGACTCCAGCCCGCATCCCCTCCCCTTGAAGTCATCTGCCTTCGGCGAAATTTCGGACCGTCAGTCAAATTGCGTCTTGCGCTAAATATATGGAAATACGAATATTCTTTTTTCCATATATCAGGTTTTCGACCGGACGGGAGATGTGCAATGACTGAGTTTTCCAGCGAACCCCCAAATGACTTTCCAAATCTGGACCTGTCACTTTTCGATGTACCTACGCCGGAAAAGCTCGCGCCGAGCGCAGAACCACAGCACAAGCCGCGCATACTTCTACTGTACGGATCAACCCGCGAGCGCTCCTTCAGCCAGTTGCTGACCCGCGAAGCGGCGCGCCTGCTGGAGCTCATGGGCGCCGAAACCGCAATCTTCGATCCGTCCGGGCTGCCATTGCCGGACGATGCGCCCGTCGATCACCCCAAGGTGCAGGAACTGCGCGACCTGGTGATGTGGTCGGAAGGCCAGGTTTGGTGCTCGCCAGAACGCCATGGTTCGATGTCGGCGGTGTTCAAGGCCCAGATCGACTGGATCCCGCTCGCCCTGGGCGCGGTTCGTCCCTCACAGGGCAAGACGTTGGCGGTGATGCAAGTGTGCGGCGGCTCGCAATCCTTCAACACGGTGAACCAACTTCGCGTGTTGGGTCGTTGGATGCGCATGGTCACGATCCCCAATCAATCCTCCGTCCCCAAAGCCTTCCTTGAGTTCGACGAAGCCGGACGCATGAAGCCATCGTCCTATTACGACCGGGTTGTCGATGTCATGGAGGAGCTGATGAAGTTCACCTTGCTGGTGCGTGGCAGAGAAGCCTATTTGGTAGACCGCTACTCCGAGCGCAAGGAAAGCGCCGAAGCGCTCTCCAAACGCGTTAACCAGAGGTCCATCTAGGCGCAGCGGCAGAATCAGGATGTGCTGCGTTTGGCTTTTCGAGGCAAAATACGCCCTTGAACCGCAAGGAACGCATGAGTGAGCGCAATTACATCCAAACCCTCCAGCCCAACCCCGAGCTAGGGATCGAAACACCATGGATGAACGTCAAGCAGCCATCAAGCACAAGATCCGCGCCATGGTGACGAGTAGCGAATCCGACGAGATCAGTTATCGATCAGAGTGGCTCGGTTACCTGCCCTTCCCGGTTTTTCAATGGGTTGAATATCAGGGCGAGAGCTTTTCCAGCGACTTCCCCTTCGATTGGACCCTTGAGGATTTGACGAGTCTTGAGCGGACAGGATTCTTGGAAACCCTAGAAGCTTATGAGAACCCGGAAGACCACTTTGATCGGGATATCAGGTATCGCGTTCATGTGGGAAACGTGTAACGGCTGGTTGGAAAAATGGACAATCCGAGGAAAGGAAATGGGCATTCTTGATCGCTTGTTCGGCGGCCGCTTTACCCTGCCGCCACCAGAGGAAACGACTGTCAGCGACGCGACGATCATGCGGGAGCTGCATCCCTATCGCTCCGGGCTCAAGGCGTTTGCCCAAGCCCTGTTGGTCCGCATGCCAGAAGGCGAACGCGCCAGGCTAGTCAGGCGTGTGCTGCGCATTTACGGCTCGGGCCAAGAGCCGGCCACGGCCCTGGTGGAAGGCCTGCTGGATGCAGGCAAGGGCCAGAAGCTCGAACACCTGGCTTTGCTAGGCGTCGACTGGAAAGGCTTCGATGGTTTCGAATATCTGGTGCCCTATCTGGTCAGCGCCAGCGGGGTGAAAGAAACTTACCCCTACCGCCATGAGGGCACGTTGTCGATGTCGCAGACGCTGGCCAATTTCGACCAATGGCTGGCGGCGTTCGATAAACGCTACCTGCACCTGGACTCCGGTGGCGACGAATATATCGGGTTCATCGCCGAGGCAGACCAGGTCGAAGCCATGATCGAACTCGCGCGACAGGCAGGTCTTGAAGTGCGCCTCGAGAGTTTCTGAAGAAGATGTATTCGCCGAGCATCGCTCTCCCGCTGAACGAAGCGAACACCGTAACAGTCGGAGCAACAGGACCCTCGACAAAGAAACCTGGCCCATGCTCCTACGACCCACTGCCCTCGCGACCTTGTTCACCCTGGCTGCCGGCATGGCAACCGCTGCGCCGCAACCACTGCGCCTGGAAAGCCTGAAACGCTGTGGCGACCTGCTGCAAAGCCAGCATCAGGACTGGTGCCTGACAGCGCGCGGGTTGGGCGACGCAACGCCACAACTCAAGTTGGGCGCAAAGGCGCTACCCGCGGACACGGTCCAGCGTGAAGGGGAAACCCTGCGCTTGCGCCTGGACAGCGCCGATTACCAGAGTGGCCCGCTCTGGCTGCAAGACGGCCCCCGCACCAGCAATGCCGCCTGGCTGACCTTGCGCAACAGTCATGTGCTGGCCGCCGGGCCGGACGAAGTGGCGAAGAACATGGACGGCCTGACCACCTACGTCGACCTGGTCAGCGTGCTGATCGAGGAAGACCGTGATGGTCGTCAGGAAGCCGAGCGTCTGGCCCAGAAATACGGCGCGAAAGTGGTCGGTAGCATCGCGCCGCTGAACCTCTACCAACTTCGTCTGCCGGCCAAGGATCTGGTGCAGCGTGACGCCTTGGTGCTGCGTCTGGGCAGCGAGACCAGCGTGGATGCCGTGGTTACCGAGGAGTCCTCGGCCGAAGAAAGCGAGCAGGCCCCTGCCCAGCCTGAAGAGCCGAAGAAACCGGCCCTGGACTCTGACGAATGGGCCGCGAATCGCTTTCTCGACGCGGTGAATTATTACCAACGACGCATCCCCGGGCGACAGCCGCCCATCCAGCCGCAACCGGTGCGCATCGGCCTGATCGAGCGCGATGTGGATTTCGACACGACGGATTTCGCGGACTACCTCGGCGCTTGCTCGCCACCGCGCACCTGCGTCTACGCCCGCGATGCGGACAAACCGGACAACCACGGCACAACTGTCGCCGGCATCCTCGCCGCACGCTGGGACGACAGCGGCAACACCGGCTTTCTCCGTGGCCTGGACAAGGCCAGCGGGGGCTTCGAGGTCATCGTCGAACGTAATTCCGATGCCGGGATCACCGCCAACATCGCCGCCTCGGTCAACCTCGTGGAAGATGGCGTGCGGGTGCTCAATTGGAGTTGGGGCATCCATCGCGTCGGCGCCAAAGACATCAAAGGCGATGACGTCGACTCGCTGCTGCGCTCGGGCCTGGCCATGGGCGGCTACGAAGAACTGCTGGAAGAGTTCTTCCTCTGGCTGCGCAAGGAACATCCCGACGTGATCGTGGTGAACTCCGCCGGCAATGGCTCCTCGTTCTCGGGCAGTGATGAATACCGCCTGCCCTCCTCCTTCATCACCGAGCAATTGCTGGTGGTCGGCGGGCATCAGCGCAGCGAACGCACCGGCGTCGCCGTCGACGACCCGGCCTATGCGGTCAAGCGCAGCTCCTCGAACATCGACATGCGCGTCGACATCACCGCGGCCGCTTGCGCCCACGCCTCGACGACCAACGCCGGCCAGGACAGCGCGGTGCATTGCGGCACGTCCTACGCCACGCCCATGGTCGCGGGCCTGCTGGCGGCGATGCTGTCCATCAACCCGCAACTGCAACCCGAACAGTTGCGCATGCTGCTACGCCGCAGCGCCATGACCATCGGCGACAACCACGACTTCGAACAGATGGACGCCGAAGACCTCACCGCTCCCATCCTGCCGTCGGAGCGTCGCTACCAACTCAACGACAAGGATGTCGGCCGCTCGGCGCGGCTGGACATGCAAAAGGCCCTGGACCTGGCCGCGCAAAGCCGTGATCGTGTGCGCTGAACCGCTGGGTCAGGGGGGCAGTCGGTGGATGGATTGCACCGCGCTAGCCGGGGCTTGGCTTCGCGGGTCCGGCAGGCTTTGGAGCACTCATCAACGCCCCCCGGCCATCCACCGCCCATTGTTGCAGCGTGGACTTGAAGACAGGGTCGTTCAGATAAGCCACATTGAGTCTCGTCCATGGATTGATACGTGATTGCTCGGGCGAAAAAATGTGCCCGGGAGCGATCATGAAACCCTTCGGCAACAGCAGCCGGGTCAACTCCCTGGCATCGTCGAAGTTAGGAAACCTGGCCCATAAATACAGGCTCTGCTCAGGACGACAGAACACGTCGGCCCCCATCTCGTCCAGCATTTCCAACGCCGCGGCGGTAGCCGATTTGACCCGCTCTTGAAGCCGAATCAAGTGCCTCAGGAAATGCCCCTCCATTAACACCACGTCGACCGTTCGCTCGCATAGCTCGGAAGAACTGGTGTGCAGCAACATTTTCAGGTCGCCCAACTCATCGATAACCTCCTTGCTGCCAGCGATGAACCCCACTCTCAGGGCTGCGGAAACGGATTTCGAAAAGCTCCCCACGTACAGCGAACGCTTCAGTTGGTCCAATGCCGACACTCTGATGGCTGCGGCGGGCTTGAAATCAGCCAACGCGTCATCGTCCACCAAAATGAAATCATGCTCCTGTGCCAATTGAACCAGTCGATGCGCCTTACCCGGCGAAATGTCAGACCCTGTCGGGTTATGGCCAACGGACTGCAGGAAAAACAGTTTCGGTTTATGCAGGCGCAGGTGTGCTTCTAGCGCATCAAGATCCGGGCCATCGGGCAAACGCGGCACGGACAGCATTCGAGCCCCCTGCAATTGCAGCTTGCCAAACAAAGGGTAATAGCCTGGATCTTCGACAAGTACCGTGTCCCCCGACGCAAGGAAGCGTCGGATGATCAGGTCCAGCCCATGATTTGCACCGTGAGTCGTGACGATTTGCCGAGGATTCGCGCTAATGGCGTAAGACGCCAATTTTTGCACCAGATGCTGGCGCAAGCTGGCATTGCCCAGGCGATTTCCGTACCTGAACAGCGTGGTAACGCCCATCCGCATGATTTGCCGGGTGAACTTGTCCAGGCGCATGTCCATTAACCACTCTACGGGAGGGAATCCTTCCCCAAGAGGCGAATGCCCAGGCTCACGGACGAATTGCTGGCGCATTAGCCAGATGGTATCCATCGCCCTGGCATAGGGCGGCGGTTCCTCGGGTTCATAGTGACCGCTGGTGCCTTGTTTGACGAAAAACCCCTGCCCATGCCTGGCTTCGACCAAGCCTTGAGAGGCCAGCGCTTCATACGCCGTGATGACCGTATTTTTTGAATGTCCCAACAAACGCATGCATTCACGAAGTGACGGCAAACGGTCGCCCACGCGATAAGTGCCGTCATCAATCTGGGCTGCCAACGAAGCGGTGAGCTGCTGAGCCAAGGTCATTCTGCTCATGCTGAGAATCCCTCCAGTGCCAGCAACAAGGGTACAGCTTAGGTACTGTCTGTCCAAACTGTACCTTCTTTACAGGCACAGAGCGGAATAGTGTGGCGGCAACTTAAAACAACAACCGCGACAGGATTTCCAGATGAGCATCGACTCTCGCCTTCCCAATTTTCGCAGCCTGACGCCTGCCGAGCGCCTCAATCACCTTCAAGACCTGCTCAACCTCCCGGCCGCTGACGTGGCCCTGCTTAGCGACGAAGGTGCGCTCCCGCTCGAAATGGCTGATGGCATGATCGAGAACGTGATCGGCAAGTTCGAATTACCCTACGCCGTCGCCAGCAATTTCCAGATCAATGGTCGAGACGTCATTGTCCCACTGGTCGTGGAAGAGCCTTCCGTCGTTGCCGCGGCCTCTTTCATGGCCAAGCTTGCCCGGGACGCGGGTGGATTCCTGACGTCCAGTTCGCAACCGCTGATGCGCGCACAAGTCCAGATCGTAGACATTGAAGACCCTTTCAATGCCCGCCTCAGCCTCCTGCGTCGCAAAGACGACATCATTGAATTGGCAAACCGCAAGGATCAATTGCTCAATAAGCTAGGGGGCGGTTGCCGGGACCTCGAAGTCCACACCTTTGCCCAAAGCCCGAGAGGCCCGATGCTCGTGGCTCACTTGATCGTGGACGTGCGTGACGCGATGGGTGCCAATACCGTGAACACGATGGCAGAAGCCGTCGCCCCGTTGATGGAGGAAATCACCGGCGGGAAGGTACGCCTGCGCATTCTCTCGAACCTCGCCGACTTGCGCCTGGCCCGTGCCCAGGTCCGTATTGCCCCAGCGTTGCTCACCACTGGTGCTTATAAAGGTGAGGACGTGATCGAAGGCATTCTCGACGCCTATAACTTTGCCGTCATCGATCCCTACCGTGCCGCGACCCACAACAAGGGCATCATGAACGGGATTGACCCGCTCATCGTCGCCACAGGTAACGACTGGCGCGCAGTGGAAGCGGGTGCTCACGCCTACGCCTGCCGCGATGGACACTACGGCTCGCTGACAACGTGGGAAAAAGACAGCAAAGGGAATCTGGTGGGCACTCTCGAAATGCCGATGCCTGTCGGACTGGTCGGTGGTGCCACGAAAACCCACCCACTGGCACAACTCTCCTTGCGCATTCTGGGGGTGAAAACCGCTCAGGAACTCGCCGAAATCGCGGTCGCCGTCGGCTTGGCACAAAACCTCGGAGCTTTGAGAGCCCTCTCTACGGAAGGCATCCAGCGTGGCCACATGGCGCTGCATGCACGAAATATTGCACTGTCAGCCGGCGCGAAAGGCGATGAAGTGACTTGGCTGGTCAAAGAGATGGTCGATGCACGGGACGTTCGCTCCGACAAAGCGGCGGAGCTTCTCAAGCAAAAGCGGGCTGAGTGATGAATAGCCATCTCGAACTGTCCGTTCGATTGGTGGAAGTCGGTGCCCGCGACGGCTTGCAAAACGAGAACCGGACGCTCGCCCCCGCCATACGAGTCGAGTTGCTGGAAAAACTCGCCAATGCGGGCCTGCGGACACTCGAAGCCGGTGCATTTGTCTCAGAACGATGGGTGCCGCACATGGCAGGATCAGGTGACGTCTTTAAAGCGTTGCCGGACCTGCCGGATGTCACCTGGACCGCGCTCGTCCCGAACGCTCGCGGACTGGAGGAAGCGCTGGCAGCAGGTTGCCGCGAGGTGGCGGTATTCGCCGCCGCTTCCGAGGCGTTCTCCCAAAAGAACATCAATTGCTCCATAGCCGAGAGCCTCGAGCGCTTTGAGGCAGTCATGGTGCGCGCCCGGGATGCCGGCGTCAGGGTGCGAGGCTATGTCTCGTGCGTGATGGGTTGCCCGTTCACAGGTCACGTTAAACCTGAAACGGTGGCTGCCGTGAGTGCCGCTCTCTACGGGATGGGCTGCTACGAAATCAGCTTGGGCGACACCATTGGAACAGGAACGCCCGCGGCCACCAAAGCGTTGCTGGACGCCTGTACCCGTGTGGTTCCAGTGAACGCCTTGGCAGGTCATTTCCATGACACTTATGGAATGGCGATTGCCAACATCCATACCGCGCTGGGGATGGGTGTTCGTGTGTTCGACAGTTCCGTGGCCGGGCTGGGTGGTTGCCCCTACTCCCCTGGCGCGACCGGAAACGTGGCCACTGAAGATGTGCTTTATCTGCTGGATGGCCTGGGGATCAAACACGGCGTCGACCTGGATGCCGTCGTTGACGCCGGGGAGTTCATTGACGCTCATCTGGGTCGAGAAACGGCGTCCAGAGTTGCACGGGCGCTCTTGGCGAAACGACGACGAGAGGCCTGACTCCGCTACATTCCTTGATGTTCATAACAATAAAAGCTCGCAAGGGCAGTAGGAGAAATCCTTGAAATCCGATCTCTATGAACTATGGGGTGACACGGTAAACGGTCGTCACCTGATTTACGCCATTGCCATAGGCGCATCCGTCAGCCTGGGTGCTTTTTTCTTGGCCAAACACCTGCTCGTGGGGTGGGTAGACAATGTCCAAATGGCCAAGGCCTACGCCATGCTGGTGGGCATCGTCGGCTGCCTGGTGGGGGGAGCCATCAGCGCAAAGCTCTTCAAACCCAACCGCAACGTGGTAGAGCACCAGGCAGATCCCGCGTGGCGAGCAAAGGTTTTATCGGAATTGCAGGACGAGTTCGGAGACCTTGGAAGCCTGTCGGATCTACCCGCAGAAACACTCGCTGAACTGCGTGAGATGGATCTTTATGAGCTGTTTGCAGAGTACGAGACAAACCTCACCCGTCCCGCTAACGCTCAAAAAGACGCAACGGTAGCCCCGGTCGCTCCGATCCGGGCCAACGGTGGCCGGTCATGATGACACCCCTGTTGGAGCAGATTCTCATTGCGTTCGGGATGGGCATATTAGGTGCAGTGATCTTCGCCGGGATTGGCCTCATTTCGGGCAGCGATGAAACCACCACCCTCGCCCCACTCACATTGCTCGTGGTGCTGTTGGGTGTACCTGCGCCCGGTGTCCTGACGTTCTTTCTCGCAGGTGCAGTGGCCAAACACATGACTCACGCCGTGCCCACGGCATTACTCGGCATCCCCGGCGACACTCTGGCAACGCCTCTGATGCGCGAGGCCAACTTCCTGCGCAATCTGGGTGTACCGCACGTCGCCCTGCGCAAGATGATTTCAGGCGCGGTTATCGCGGCGCTGATCGCAGTCCCTACGGCGGTGCTTTTCGCCGTGATGCTTGCGCCTTTTGGCGACACGATCAAACGCGCCGCCCCATGGGTTTTCCTGCTCGCTGCGATCGCCATTGCATGGTTTTCCAAGGGGCGACTTGCGGCGGTGCTCGCGCTTGTCCCCTTCGTGATGGTCATCGTCGGCCTGCAAAGTATCACCGGACAATACGGCGTCAAGCTGAGCGTCAGCTATTTCCTCGGCATCGCCATTGGCCCGCTGATTGCCGCGCTATTTTCAATGCTCGCCCCCGCCGAACGGGAGACGATGAGACGCCAGCAGGTGCGCACCTTCTCGCTGTCTGCGGATGTGCAAAGCTGGGGCGGCTTTTTCCCCAATCCGCTCAAGGTGTTGGACAGCAAACAAAGCCTGTGGACTGCGATCACGGCCATTATCTCCAGTGCAACGTTCGTCTTCAGCCCCGTTGCGATGACCGTGATCATGGGCGAACTCGTCGGGTCACGGGTCAAGCATGTCTACCATCGGCTGACAACGGTGATCACGGCCCGTAACGGCGTCACTGAAGCGACATACATCGCTGAAGCCTTGATCCCATTGATCGCGTTTGGCTTGCCGTTGAGTCCGGTCGCCGCAGGGCCGGCCGCACCGCTGTTCAACGCCCCGCCTCGCTTCAGCGTCGACACCGCCACCGGGCAGGTCAACAACCTCCATACCCTGCTCAGCACGTGGGAGTTTCTGGGTTATGGGATGCTGGCGGTGATCGTGGCGATCCTCATTGCCTATCCCTTCACGATGAATTACGCCCACCGGGCAGCGTCCTTCGTCTCACGCAAAATCAGTCACGAAGCGGTGATCTCGACGTTTGTCGGCCTGATTCTGGTGATCGGCATCTGGGAGGGCGGAGCACTCGGCTTACTGGTCATTGTCACCGTCGGCCTGCTGGGTGGTTTTCTATCGCGCTTCCTTGGCTTCAACATCGGCGTGCAATTCATGGGGTATTACACCGCTGTACTGACGGTGCCCGCCATCGTCGCCCTATTGAACGTATGAGCCACTTCAACATAACAACAAGAAGGTCACCCACATGCGCAAAAAACTCTTGGCTTCCCTGTGCCTGGTCTTCAGCGCTGGCATCCTACAAGCCCACGCGGACGCTATCCCCACCCTGAACTACTCGGCGCAGGGCCAGCAACTCCAGGCCATTGGATCACCAGAAAAAGAGTTGCCGACGGTGACAGCCGATCTGTGGATGAAGGTGTCCGACGGTCCTCTGCAACTGGAAGGTCCATCGTTCGACAGGGCCGGCAATCTGCTGTTTGTCGAGGTGTTCGGGGGGCAGGTTCTAAAGGTCGATCCCGACAAGAAACTCAGTGTCGTTGTGCCGAAAAACGCGCTGGGAAGTGCGGGACTGGCTATTCATAAAGACGGCAGATTGTTTGTGGCAGGGCTGGGTAATTTCAAAAATACCGGCAACCTGACAGCCTACAAACCGGACGGCTCAGGAAAGCAAGTCATCATCCCGGCAAGCAAAAACCATCTGGTGGATGACCTCGTTTTCGACAGCACAGGGGGATTTTATTTCACCGATTTCAAGGGTACATCGACTCAGCCCACCGGCGGCGTCTATTACGTCCCAGCTGGCGGCAAGACAATCGTCTCGATCCTGCCCAATCTCGCGATCGCCAACGGCATTGCGCTCTCTCCCGACGGCAAGACCCTTTGGGTCACTGAGTTCGCGACGGGGCTGCTGCACCGAATCGAACTGAAAGATGCCAAGACAATCGCTCCCTTCGGGGAAGCCGTTGTTTACCGGTTTAGCGGCCCATCACCTGACTCAATGCGTGTCGATCAAGATGGCAATCTGTACGTGGCCCTGTACAGCCAAGGCCGCGTGCTGGTACTCAATCCTAACGGCTTGCCCATCGGCCAGATCTTGATTCCGGGGCGCGAAAAGGGCCACTTTCTTCGCTCGACGAGCATGGCGCTCAAGCCCGACACCAACGAGGTTTATCTCGTGAGCAATGACGGCAGCCTCGGCGAAGGCAGCGCTATTTTCAGAGCCAAAGGCTTTGCCAATGCTGCGAAACTGTACTCCCATCAATAGCGAAATCCCGGCGCATTCCATCATGGTAGCGGTGTCGATTCTTCGATACCGAAAACTTGAATACAGAGCGCCGCACCAATCGAAAGGGTACGTCCGTGGAGCACTGAACAATGGCGAAAGCAGCGGCAAGCCCGCCTTAGCGACAACACAGGCAACCACTGATCAGCGGCTGATCGGGGTCGTTTTCAAGAAATGTAACCATGACTTCCATGCCCGTCCGCAGGGGCCCGACTTCACACCCCCAATCGGAGGGTCCCATCAGCCAACACCGACTCTTGTCATCAAATCTGTCGTCGCGGTCCCAAGGGAACTTGACCTTGATCCTTGCCAAGCACCCATCACTCTGGATCTCTTCGTCTTGCAAGGCGATGACAACAGCCGTCTGGTCGCTTGGCACCCGAGGCTTCTTGTGGGCCAACGACGGACGATAGGACACATTCCATGGAAGAACGATAAAGCGGTTGCGGTAACCCTGATGGAAGTCACCTTCGGGCGCAGTGTTGCCACTGGCGACATCCTCATTCAACACCTGTGGTTGCCGACCTTCGTGGATGACCTGGGTCAGTAGCCATAGGGCGTTCCACTCCTGGCGTGGATGACCTGAGATTTCCAGCACATGGCCGCTGGCTAACCGAGTCTGGTCACTCTGCCCTTCGGCTTGACGATAAGCCGCATGGCGACGCTCCATAGTGCGAAGACGTCTCTGCTCGCCGTGCTCATGACCGGTGAAACGCTCCAGCCTGTCATCGTCTTCAATGTCCAGGTGTTGCTCGACATCATCGTTGCGGTGCGAGTCACGACGGGGGAGATGCCCCAGCCGCAGGTTGATGCGCTTGATCAGCGGCTCGTTGGTCACCGTATCGGGCGCTTGCCCATAAGCAGTGGGCTGTCCGATCCCGGGGAAAATCGCCTGGTCATCGCCAAACACCAGCACGTGGCCTTGAACGCTGTGCTGGAAGTGAAAGTGGATACCCTCCTCTTCGCACAAGCGCTGGATAAAATGCAAATCCGTTTCGCCGTACTGGGTACAGTAATCACGCTCTGGGTAGGTCGCCCCCAGGCGAAACCGATAGGCATCCCCCAGAATGCCGTGCTCTTCCAGGATCAAGGCGACGATTCTCGGCACCGAGAACTGTTGATAGATCCTCTGGTTGATGCGGTGCCGCAAGTAGGACAGGTGCGGTACGAGGGCCAGGCTGTAATGTGTCAAACCCTGGTCATGACCGCTTTGTGCGATGTGGTAGACCCGTCCATGAATGCCGTTGCCCGTCGCGTCCAACGTCAGAAAAGCCTCTTTGTCGAAAAGGCTTGCAAGATCCAGGTCAGACCGTTCGCTAACACACTCCACGTTGAAGAGGTAAGGCCTGCTGATTCCCTCTTCTCCAGTGAATGCGAGCACTTGAACATCGTGTTCGAAACCGTTGATGGTCAAACTGAACTGCGTTTGATTGGCTGAGCTGAACATCCGCTGTTCTCTTTTTACATAAGGCGGCGCAATGGACCGGAAGACACCGGCCTGATGAGTTGACAAATACCAACCAGCCCAGCGCCCCTGTATATCGGCGTTTACGTCTTACTTTCCAGGTATCCAAATCAAAGCCGGATCACACACCACTCTTCACTTTGGTCCAGATCCGCGTGCGGATGCGCTCCAGCTTCAATGGCAGGGGTTCAAGTGGAATAAGTGTAGCGATTGTCTTTTTGTCTGGATAAATCCAGGGATTGTCTCGCAGCTTCTGCTCGACAAACTCGGCGGCATCCTTATTTGCGTTAGGGTACAGCGTATGGTTTGAGGTCTTGGCGATAATTTCTGGTCGCAACATATAATTGATGAACGCCATGCCTTCCTTGGGATGGGGCGCATCTTTTAGCAGAACCAGATTCTCCGACCAGGACAACGCGCCTTCGCGAGGAAGACTGTAGGTAATCTTGCGTCCCGTGTTGGCCTTCTCGTTGATGGCCTGTGCCGCCAGGGCACCATTGGCCCATCCCACCACGGCACAAATATTGCCGTCAGCCAGGTCGACGTCGATTCTGGACGAGTCGAAATAAAGAACGTAGGGCCGAATTTTCAACAGCAGGGCTTGAGCTTTCTGGTAATCATCCGGGTTCTTGCTGTTGCTGGGGAGTCCAAGGTAATTCAAGGCAATCGAAATGATCTCGCTTGGCGAGTCAAGCATTGCCACGCCACACGACTGTAGCTTACTGATGTTTTCTTCTTTGAAGATCAGATCCCAGCTATTTACCGGAGCATTATCACCCAATGCCACTCTGACTTTGTCAACGTCATAGCCAATGCCAGTAGTGCCCCACAAATAGGGTACCGCATAGCGGTTACCAGGATCATTGACCGCGAGTTGGGCCAGGATGTCAGGATCGATATGTGAAAAGTTACTCAGTTGATGACGATCCAAAGGCTGGAGAACGCCCGCCTGGATCAGGCTTGGCAACACATTGGAAGTCGCAACGACCACGTCATATCCGGTGCGCCCGGCCATGACCTTGCTCTGCATGATTTCGGCGCTGTCGAACGCATCCATATGCACGCTCGTGCCAGTTTCCTGCTCAAACTCCTTTGGCGTCTCCGGCGCAAGCAACCCGAACCAGTTATACAGATAGATCCCGGGCTCTACAGCCGCCACTGAAGTGCTTATCCCTGCACAGAGAAGCGAGGCCGAAAAAATGGTTCGCAAATGTGACTTTCTCATGCAACATCCTTGTCAAGACGATATGCCCTCATGGCCATCGTAACCCTGGCAGCGAATATACCGGGTGTTCCCGAATAGTAAATACCTACGAATACTTACCTTTGACCTGCGAATCCCTAACCCTAAAGGGGTAGAAAATGTCGTTTGACCTCCATAGCCTGGCTTGGCATCGATCGATTGGGAAACTGATCATGCAGCTGAATCGTCCAGATTTCTGGAGTTCACTGGTTCGCACATTAAATGAATATGTGCAGATCGATAATTGGGTTGTATTGATTTTCAGCAATCAACACGTGCAGGTCGTCAGCCTTCCTGAGGTAGCCGATGCGGAAGAAGTCGACGCATTCACTCATCGCTATGTGAAAGGTCTTTACTTGCTGGATCCGTTTTATATAGCTAATCGGGAAAACCCACAAAGTGGCTTCTTCCATCTACTGGATATTGCACCGGAATACTTTCTTGAAACCGAGTATTACCATCAATATTTTGCCCAATACATCTCCATGGATGAGGCACAGTACAATGTCCAACTCGACCCCGACCGAACGTTATGCATGTCCATCGGCAGCAAAGTCCGTTTTAGCCAAGAGCAAATAACCATCCTTGATATTATCAAACCCTGGGTGACTGCCTTGATGCATCAGCGCATGGGCTTTGAAACTGATGTAGAAAAAACGCTGACTGAGCCGCCGCTGTGGCCAGAAACGGTCAATCAACTTGGCACACAAATTACCGCACGCGAAAGTGACGTACTCCGTTTATTACTCAGCGGTTTCTCCAATAAAGAAATAGCCGGAAAACTGTCCCTTTCGGCAGAGACCGTAAAGGTTCACCGCCGCAACATTTATGCAAAATTAAACATCAAGTCACAATCTGAACTCTTTGCGCGATTTTTCATGCCCAAACAGAATATTTCCGCTCCCCCATTGAAGGCGGGCCAGCACGCTGATTGACGCGGTCATGCGCCTGCAAGCATCAGGTCCAGATTCTGTACCGCCGCGCCAGCGGCGCCCTTCCCAAGGTTATCAAACACCGCAGCCAGCAAAACCTGCCCGGTCTCATCGTTCTCGAACACCGACAAGCGCAAATCATCTGTCCCGTTAAGCGCTTGGGGATCAAGGGCCGTCAACTCTTTAGCCTTCTGCATCGACATCACGTGTACATGGCGCGCATCGGCGTAGTGCCGGGTCAGACACGCATGCAACTGCACCGCGCTCACGCCAGGCGCCAACAAGCGGGTTTGCACAGGTATGGTCAGCACGATCCCTTGCCGAAAAGCACCATAGGCCGGCACAAACATCGGCCGTTGCGTCAGACCGCTTTGCTGCTGAATCTCCGGAATATGCTTGTGTGCCAGCCCCAGCCCATAGACCTGAAACACCGGCGATACGCCCTCCCCCTCATATTCTTGTACGCCGGCCCGCCCTTTTCCGGAATAGCCCGACACGGCGTAAATATTCATCGGGTAGTCCGTGGGCAGTAGCCCAGCCTCCAGCAGTGGGCGTAGCAGCCCTATCGCTCCCGTGGGATAGCAACCAGGATTGCTGACCCGCCGCGCCGTGGCGATTCGTCCGGCCTGCTGCGAGTTCATCTGCGCGAAACCGTAGACCCAGTCTGGATGGGTACGGTGCGCCGAACTTGCATCGACCACCCGTACAGCGGAGTTTTTGATGCTCGCTACCGCGTCGCGCGCAGCCGCGTCGGGCAGGCAAAGAATTGCGATGTCGCAGTCGTTGATGGCTTCAGCGCGGCGTTGCGGATCCTTGCGATAGTCGGCGCTGAGGGTGAGCAGCCGCAGATCGCTCCGGTCGCGCAGGCGTTGATGGATTTGCAACCCGGTGGTGCCTTGGTCGCCATCGATGAATACAAGGGAACTTGCCATGGCATGCTCTCGAACATTGAAAATCAGGAGTTCCAATCTTCAGCGAGGCGCTAAGATAGGAAAAGTTGAATTTATTAACGCTGAAATTCAGTTTTTCTGAACAAGGGTTCACTATGCGGGAAATCAGCCTGGACCGGCTGCGTACGTTGGTGGCGATTGCCGACCTGGGATCGTTTGCCGAAGCCGCGCGTGTGCTGCACCTTGCGCCCCCCACTGTCAGCCTGCATATCGCCGACCTGGAGTCGCGGGTGGGGGGCAAGCTCTTGTCGCGCACACGTGGGCGCGTTCAGCCTTCAGCGATAGGAAATACCCTGGTGGAGCGCGCGCGGCGCCTGTTGGCGGATGCGGAGCAGGCGCTCGAGGACGTGGAGCGTCAGGTACAGGGCTTGGCCGGACGTGTGCGGCTTGGCGCCTCCACCGGAGCCATCGCACAATTGCTGCCGAACGCTTTGGACACGTTGAGCCAACGCCACCCCGCGATCGATGTGCAGGTCGCGGTGCTCACCTCCCAGGAAACCTTGAAGAAGCTTGCCGAGGGCTCCTTGGAGATCGGTCTGGTCGCGCTGCCGCAGTCGCCGGTGAAGGGCCTGCGGATCGAGCCGTGGCGACGGGACCCGGTCATGGCCTTCTTGCCGGCTCGCTGGGAATGCCCGGATACCGTGACACCCGGTTGGCTGTCCGCCCAGCCGTTGATTTTGAATGACACCACCACTCGCCTTTCGCGCTTGACGTCGGAGTGGTTCGCCAGTGACGGCCGACAGCCTGTGCCGCGCATCCAACTGAACTACAACGATGCGATCAAAAGCCTGGTGGCAGCGGGATATGGTGCAACGTTGTTGCCCCATGAGGCCTCCACGCCATTGCCCGATACCCGGATCGTCATGCGGCCATTAAAGCCCTTGTTGTGGCGTCAACTGGGTATCGCCCACCGCAGTCTGGACATCGAGCGGCCTACGCAACATGTACTGGATGTGTTGTGGGAGTTGAGTGCGCAGTGATGCCCCCCCAAATGCTTCGAACTTTGCCGTCGCCAAAGAGACTACCTGAGAGTGCCAATGCCACCGGTGGTCGTGGTGCCACATAACCCTCAAAGCAGCCTTTAGTGACAGAATCCCCAATCGATCGTTTCGGAGACCCCCATGCTTCGCGTATTTGAACAAAGGCTCGACCCCTTCCCACCCGACGAGGTACCGCCACCGCCCGAAGGCCTGGCTCGGTTTCTCTGGGCCTGCACACGGGGCGCCCGCGGTTATATCCTCGCGTTTGCGCTGCTCAGCGCTGGTGTGTCGATCTATGAAGCCTGGCTGTTTTCCTTCCTCGGCCAGGTCGTAGACCTGCTCTCGACCTGGCAGGCCGGCGGTGAGGCGGCGGCGCAGGAAAGTCGCGTGCTGTGGGGCATGGGCCTCGTCATGCTGGCCAGCATCGGGCTGGTAGCGTTGCGTACCATGGTGCAGCACCAGGTATTGGCGATCAATCTGCCGTTGCGGCTGCGTTGGGACTTTCACCGCCTGATGCTGCGGCAAAGCCTGTCGTTTTTTTCCGACGAGTTCTCTGGCCGGGTCACCACCAAGGTGATGCAGACTGCGCTGGCCGTGCGTGACGTGCTGTTCACCCTGATCGAGATCGCCCCCGGAATCGGCGTGTATTTCATCGCGATCATCGCATTGGCCGGTGGCTTCGCCCTGAAGCTGATGCTGCCTTTCGTGGCCTGGATCGTGCTGTTCGGCCTGGCCATGCTCTACTTCGTGCCCCGCCTGGGGAAAGTCGGACAGGAACAGGCCAATGCGCGCTCTTCGATGACCGGACGTATCTCGGACGCCTACACCAACATCACGACCGTGAAGCTGTTCTCCCACTCCAATCGTGAAGCGCACTTCGCGCGCGCGGCCATGGAGGACTTCAAACAGACCGGCTTTCGCCAGATGCGCCTGGTCAGCCAATTCGAGATCGTCAACCAGGCGCTGGTGGTGGGCTTGATCATGGCGGCAGGCGGTTATGCCCTCTGGCTGTGGCACCAGGGCGACGTCGGCGCCGGTGCCGTGGCGGCGATCACCGCCATGGCTTTGCGTATCAACGGCATGTCGCACTGGATCATGTGGCAAATGACCTCGTTGTTCGAGAGCATCGGCACTGTGCAGGATGGCATGGCCACCCTTACCCGAGGCCCCAAGGTGCAGGATGCGCCGGACGCGGGAGTGCTGGTGACCTCCGGCGGAGCGGTCACCTTCGACAATGTGAGCTTCAACTACAACGGCGAACGCCAGGTGCTCAATGGCTTGAGCCTGAACATCCGCCCGGGCGAGAAAATCGGCCTGGTGGGCCGCTCCGGCGCGGGCAAATCCACGCTCATCAACTTGCTGCTGCGCTTCTATGATGTCGACAGCGGGCAGATCCGCATTGACGGGCAAGACATAGCGCACGTGACACAAGACAGCCTGCGCAGCGCCATCGGCATGGTCACCCAGGATACGTCCCTGCTGCACCGCTCCATTCGCGACAACATCGCCTATGGCCGCCCCG
Source organism: Pseudomonas sp. NFACC24-1 (assembly GCF_900115235.1). Classification (NCBI taxonomy): domain Bacteria; kingdom Pseudomonadati; phylum Pseudomonadota; class Gammaproteobacteria; order Pseudomonadales; family Pseudomonadaceae; genus Pseudomonas; species Pseudomonas sp. NFACC24-1. The sequence continues at coordinate 189,966 of NZ_FOVS01000003.1, read as the reverse complement.
ATGCGAGCGACGCACAAATCCGCCGTGCCGCGGCCAATGCTCAGGCCGATGAGTTCATCAGCCAACTGAACGACCGCCAGGGCCACACCGGCTACGACACCTTGGTCGGCGAGCGCGGCATCAAGCTGTCGGGCGGCCAGCGCCAGCGCATCGCGATTGCCCGAGTAATGCTCAAGAACGCACCGATCCTGCTCCTCGACGAGGCGACCAGCGCGCTGGATTCGGAAGTCGAAGTGGCCATCCAGGAAAGCCTCGATGAAATGATGCAGGGCAAAACCGTCATCGCCATCGCCCATCGGCTGTCCACGATTGCGGCGATGGATCGACTGATTGTCATGGATGATGGACGCATCATCGAACAGGGCACCCACAGCGAATTGCTCGCCAAGAACGGCATCTATGCGCGGCTGTGGCACCATCAGAGTGGCGGGTTCCTGGGGGAGGACCGGTGGGTGGGCGAGGCGATGGATCAGGTATGAGCGTGGATGGCCCGGGGGGGGGGGCAACGCGACCTACCTTTTCTCAACCAATCGCAGTGACTGTGCCCCCTCCAGCGATAGGTGAATCACCGCAGCCCTGCTCGGGAAGTTCGGCGCGTCGTCATCGGTATTCTCCATCACGGGAATGTCGATCAGGGTCTGCTCACCCGTCGGGTCGCTGACCAGCCTGGCATCCAGTTTGTCGATGGCACGCCAGCTGTCGCCCCCGATGCGCATCACGTCCAACAGGCTGTAGTGCGGCACACCTTCTTCGTTTTCTTCGGGCGTAAAGGCCGCCAGGTATTGGCTGTAGTTGTTGCCCATACCAAAACCCTCGATGGTGAAAACCGCGAGGGTGACCTGGCTGTCCTCGCCAGTGTCCAGCGTCTGCACCAGCGTCGCTTCCGGGTAGCCGGTGGCATAGCTGTCCTTGATGAGCGCCACCAAGTGCCCGATCTGTGCCTCCAGGGCTTTCGGAACGGGTTTCGATTCAGCGGCGTGAGTCAGGGTGCAGGTGAAAAACAAGGCAGCGGTCAGCAGGCGCAATTTCATGAAAGTGAATGTCCAGGGGCGTCGGGAGGTCTGCGCGCAATGGTAGCGGTTGGCAAGGGATTTGGTAGCCCAGTGTCGATAGGTTTTGTGGCGGGGTGCACAACCTTGCTCGCCAAAGCGGTGGGTCAGTATGTACTGCCCCCATCGCGAGCAAGCTCGCTCCCACAGTGGATTTGTGGTGCTGCACGGTACTTGAAACCTATGCAGGCCCCTTGTGGGAGCGGGCTTGCTCGCGAAAGCGGTGGGTCAGTTCGCAATCGATGTTGGATGCTTCAAGTCATCGATCAACACCTCGACATCCTCCAACCCCAGTATTGTCCACTGCCAGCAAGATGCCGCGCGGCTTGCAGCGCAGCGATGGCCGGCAAGTCGCAGAGTTCGTACAACAAGGAACCGGGCACTTCGGTGTAGATCATTTTGGTGTTGGCCTGCAACCGTCCGGGCAGGTCGCTCAGGGGCACGGGAACTGATACGACCCGTGCCCCCGTCGCAGGATCTTGTCCGGCGTCAGGCCACTGAGCGAATGCGCTCGACCAGGCGAGCCTGGAGTTTTTCCAGCTCCTCGGGATCAGCCTTGCCCCGGCCATGCACACCCGGCTCCTCACCTTCCCAGCGAGGAATGATGTGCATGTGAATGTGAAAGACCGTCTGCCCGGCCACAGCGCCATTGAACTGCGCAACCTGGACCCCGTCCGGCTGCAACTCGTCCACGATGATGCGCGTCAGGCGCTGTACGGCAGACATCATCGCGCCCAGGACAGCGGGCTCGACTTCGAGGATGTTGCGCGCTTGGGAGGCTTTGGGGATGACCAGGACATGGCCGCGCGATTGAGGAAAGATATCCAGGAAGGCCAGCACATCGGCGTCTTCGTAAATCTTGTAGCACGGCGCATCGCCGCGAAGGATCAGCGCAAAGATGTTCTGCGGATCGTAATGACCGTGGAGACTCATGTTCACTCCTTGAAGGGGTGTGGAGAGGTGGGTTGCCGGTAAGAGATTTAGCACAGTCCGGCGGCAACGTCTCGTAAAGGCCTGCTTGAACGCCAGGGCTGGGCTTGCTGGGGAGGGTGTCGTATCCGTTGGTATCGGTGCTGGAGCCGGACCGCTATCGCGAGCAAGCTCGCTCCCACAGGGGACTTGTGGGGGGCACTCAATCACGGTTCGCCGCCGGCCATTGTGGGAGCGAGCTTGCTCGCGATGGCGGTGGGTCAGTGGGCGTCAGGGCTGGTTGCCGGGTCACTTTCGCCGGCCTCCTTCAGCGTAACGGCAATTTTCCGCTGCAATTCACTTTCCGAAAACGGCTTGTGCAGAACCGACCGCGCGGCGTACTCGGCCGGCAGCCCGCTGGCGCCGTATCCGGTGCTGAACAGAAAGGGGATTTGGCGCTCGCGAAGAATGTCGGCCACGGGAAAGACATATTCGCCGGCCAGGTTGACGTCCAGGATCGCCAGGTCCACCTGCACCGAGCGGGCGATTTCACACGCAGCAGCGAGCCGGGCGACCGAGGCCACCACTTCGCATCCGAATTCTTCCAGCATTTCCTCGATCAATAGGGCGATCGCGCCTTCGTCTTCGACGACCAGCACCCGGGTCCCAGCCAATGGGCTCATGCCCCGTCCGCTCCAATCGGGAACGAAAAGCGACAGCAAACGCCCTGTGGGGCATAGGTGAGGTCAAACGTGCCACCCAGGTCGCGCTCGATACAGCGCTTCATCAGGCGCGAACCCAGTCCTTCCCGCTCCGGCGGGGATACCAGCGGCCCTCCACGCTCCTGCCAGTCGAGGGTCAGCCATGTTCCGTCCGCTTGGGTCTGCAGCTGCCAGGTGACGGCAAGCGTCCCCGTCTCCACCGACATGGCCCCGTACTTGAGCGCGTTGATCGCCAATTCATTGAGGGTCATCGTCAGGTTCAGCGCCACGCGGGTGCCGATGTCCACACAAGCGCCCTCGATCACGACACGGCCTGGCTCATGCCCAAAGACCGGCAGCAGCACTTCATGGGCCAGGGTATCGAGTGGCGTCTGCCCCCAATGGCGCTTGGTCAACAGATCGTGTGCACGGGACAACGCCAACAGCCTGGCCTCGAAACGCCTGTAGCCGTCCTTCGCATCCTCGGCATTGCGCGCGGTCTGGGCCGCCAGCGATTGCACCGTGGCCAGGGTGTTCTTGACCCGGTGATTGAGCTCATCGATCAGCGTTTTCTGGCGGTTCTCCGCCTGTTTTCGTTCGGAAATATCGACCAGCATGTTGATGGCGCCCACCAGGTTTCCATCGGCGTCATGCAAAGGTGTGGGGAACGGCGTGAACGGTACATGGCTGCCATCCGGCCGCTCTGCGATGGCCTCGACGCCGCGTATCGGCCGGTTTTCCTTCAGCGCCATCGCCATCGGGCATTGATCGTGGGGAAGCGCGGTTCCGTCCGTATTGAACAACTTCCAGGTCACACACCACATGTCGCCCAACTGCGGGGTGCGCCCCGACAGTTCCACAGCGGCGCGATTGAAGAACGTGATGCGACCTTCGGCATCGGTGGTATACACCGCGGCAGGCAATGCCTCGAGCAGATTGCGCATGTGCCGTTCGCTTTCGCGGACCTGGTTTTCCATCCGCCGTGCCAGCGTGACGTCCTGCAGCACCCGCACGCCATAACGGAACGTACCGTTGGCGTCCCTCACCGACGAGCTGTGAATGTCGAGGTAGACCACCTCGCCATCGGGCTTCAGGGCGCGCTTGCGCAGCACGTAGTTATCCAGCTCACCGGCCACCTGGCGGGTGTACAACCCCGCATCCTGGGCGATGCAGTCCGGGTGGGTGTAGTCCAGGAACGTCATCGACAGGAGTTCCTCCCGCGACCGGCCGAGCATGTTGCACAGGGCATCGTTCACCCGGAGCAAGCGACCGTCGATATCGGCCTCGGAAATCCCGATGGTCACCGCCTCGTAGGTCGCCGAAAGCCGGTCATCGCTGTCCTGGCGCGCCGCCTCGGCCGCATGGACGCAGCTCCTGTCAATCGTGAAGCAACGGGTGTTGAAAAGCTTTCCGTCCTCGAAGCGCCCGTTCGAAGTGATGGTGACATGCTTGATCGAGCCGTCTTTCGCCCTCAGGCGCGCCGGATAACTCTCCAGGCAGTCGCCACTGCCCAGCTTGGTGAGGATATCGTCGATAACCGGTTCATCGACATGAAACTCGGTGATGTGCCGACCGATGTATTCCTCTGCCGGATAGCCCAGCAGCGCCAGCTCCGCCTTGTTGGCGCGCAGGATGATGCCCTCGCCACTGACGATATGCAGGCCCACGGCGCTGTTTTCGAAAAAGTCTTCCAGGTCGGCACTCTTGCGCCGAAGCTCCTCGGCCATGGCATGGTGCGCCGACACATCCTGGAAGCAGTTGATCACCCCTTGAATGTCGCCCCACCGATCCCTGAGGACACGGATGTTCATCAGCGCCACGAACCGCGAGCCATCCGGGCGTTGAACGATCACTTCCTGGTTGCGTGGCGCAATGCCTGTATTGAGCGCCAAGGCCGTCGGGAAGTGTTCGAATGCCAGCGGCGTGCCATCGGTCTGGAACAATCGATAGGCGCCGCAAAAGCGGTCGCCGTGCTCTCCGAGTGCTGGCGCCCGTCCCCACAGCTCGGCCGCCTCGCTGTTGTACCGCACGAGCCAGCCCCGGTGATCGCAGAGGTACACCGCACCGGGAATCGCATCAAGCGCGCTCGTCCCCATTGCGATCAAGCTTTCGTATTCGCTCGGCGCAGGTGTTTGCGTGGGCAGCTCTTCAATGTTCGACATCTGTCATCCTCAAACCGCCTGGCTGAAACCTTTCGCAGGGGCATCAATGGAGTCTAGATCCCTATTCATCGGGCGAGTTCAGGAAAACTCGACGTCACAGCCTCGCGCCTCAAAACTTGAAGAGCGCCTGGGGTGCCTGGACCATTAACGCATGCATCTGCGACGCCGAACATTCCAACGCGCGTAACTGCGCCATGACCGTCTCGAAGCCGACATGTTTTTCATGCTGAGTGTGCGGCCAATCGCTGCCCCACACCAGGCGTTCGGAGCCAAAACTGCGTTCCAGCAACGTCAACGAGGCGCGGGCGAATTCAAGGTTGCGCGGGGCCGTTGCGCCCAATCGATAGATGCCGGAAACCTTCATCCACACCTGCCCGCCCTGCCCCAGCGCCATCAATTGGGCAAAGCCTGGTTGATCCAGCCCCGAACACGCATCCGGGCGGCCGAAATGATCGACCACCAACTTGATGCCCCATGGCAACAGCTGAGCCATCAACCCCGGCAAGTCCACCAGGTTGGCGTGCAACTCCACATGCCAATCCAGTTCCGCGATGTGGCCCAACAAGCCGTGCCAGGCGGCGTCACGAAAATCAGGCAAGGCTTTGCCCATCAGGTTCAAGCGCACACCGACCACCCCCAACCGGGCCATGTCGTCCAACGCGGCGCGGCTGATGTCTCGCTCCACCACCACGACCCCGCGCAACTGCTCCGGCGCTTGCCGTAGTGCGGCCAGCAGGTAGCGGTTATCGGTGCCGAGAAAGCTCGGCTGCACCAACACGCCATGGCTCAAGCCATGGGCGTGCAAGTGGCCCAGGTATTGAGCGAGCGTGGCGTCATAGTCGGGTGTGTAGCGCCGGACAGCGGCCAGTTCCAGCTCACGACTGAACACGTGGGCGTGGCAGTCAATGCCGGTCATCGGTTTGGTACAGGTATCAACCATGGGTCTCATCTATCGACAATAAGGGAAATCAGGCCCGGGCGCTCTGGCTGTCACGCTCAACCACAGGCGCCGATGCCGCAGTGGCTTCCAGGCTGCGGCCGCGGGTTTCCGGCAGGCACAGCGCCGCGATCACCGCCACGCCGTAGGCGATCCCGGCGTCGATGCCAATGGCCGAGCCCAAGGACATGGAGTCGCTCATGTGGCCGACCAGAAACGGGAACATCGCCGAGAGCACCCGGCCAAAGTTGTAGCAGAACCCAACGCCGGCGCCGCGCACATCCGCCGGGTACAACTCGTTGAAAAACGCCCCGAGGCTCGCCGGAATACCGGCCGCGAAGAAGCCGAGCGGGAACCCCAGGAACAGCATCTGGGTGTTGGTCAACGGCAGGAACACATAACACTGCACGGTGACCACGCAGCACAGCGCGAACAACACGATGTTTTTCCGACGGCCAATGCGATCGATCAACAGGCCACTGACTACGCAGCCGCACCAGAAGGCGAAGATGATCACCGCCAGGTAGCCGCCGGAGTTGAGCACCGACAGGTTGCGCTCGGTCTTGAGGAAGGTCGGCAGCCAAGTCATCACGGCGTGGTAACCACCGTGTGCCCCGAGCCCCAGCAACCCGCCAAACAAGGTCACGCGGATCAACTCGGGGCGAAAGATACCGGCCAGGGATTTGAAGAAACTTTGCGGGATGACGTTGTCTTTTTTCAGGCGCTGGAAACTGTCGGGCTCTTCAACGTTGCGCCGCACCCAGATGATCAGGAACGACGGCAGCAGGCCCACGACGAACATCACCCGCCAGGCCATGTCCTGCGGCACGAGGGAATAGATCAAGGTAAAGACGCCGACCGCCAGCCCCCAACCCACCGCCCAGGCGCTTTGCACCGTGCCCATGACCTTGCCGCGGTACTTTGGATTGATGGTCTCGGCCATCAATACCGCGCCGGCGGCCCATTCCCCGCCAATTCCGAAGCCTTGCAGCGCCTTGACGATCAACAGCTGGTGGAAGCCAGTGACGAACGCCGACAGGAAGGTGAAGAACGAAAACCACAAGATCATCCATTGCAGCGTGCGCACCCGACCGTAGCGATCCGACAGCGTCCCGCCGACCCAGCCGCCAATGGCCGAAGTGACCAGGGTCACGCCGCTGACCAACCCGGCATCGCCCTTGGTCAGGGCGAACGCGGCGATCAATGCCGGTATCGCCAGGCCGAACATCTGTACTTCCAAGGCGTCGAGCGACCATCCGCCGAAACAGGCCCAAAACGTTTTGCGCTCCCGCGCAGTGACTTGGCGATACCAACTGAACATGATTCTTATCCTTGTAAGTGGAACGAAAGGCAGCCGAGAGCGAACCGCGCCGCTACAGGGCCAGTCATGACAAACAAAACGGTAAGGACAGCGGCGATCGACTCGCCGCCAGCCGGGTCGGGTCAGCGAATTTCCACGCGGTAGCGGAAGTGCTCGGCATGCCCGCGAGAGCGTCGCCACTCCAGGGGATTGCCGGCGTAGTCCCGTGCCAGGCGCTCGATCACCACCACCGGGCTGTTGACCGGCACCTGTAGCAATCTTGCGTGCACCTCATTCACCGATTCGGCGGTGAGGGTTTCTTCGGCATAGGCGACAACCTGGCCGCAAACCTCTTCATAAATGGGGTAAAGCAACGGGCCCTTTTGCCTCAGGTCGATGTCGAGCAAGGCTTGGAAGCGGCTACGGGGCAACCAGATTTCTTCGGCGAGCACCGGCTCCACTTCCAGCAGACGCACCCGCACCAGACGAATCACCGGCGCATCCACCGGCAACCCCAGCGCCTGGGCCACCGCCGACGGCGCGGCCACCGGTTCCACGGACAAGATCCGACTCTCGGGGACCCGGCGTTCACCAGAAGCGCTTTGAAAACGGAAGAAACGGAACAACGACGATTGAAACTGCGGCCGGCGAATGAAGGTGCCTCGGCCTTGCTGACGCTCCAGGATGCCCTCGCTGACCAGTGCATCGATAGCCTTACGCACTGTTCCGGTCGACAACTGGTACTCCGCTGAAAGGGCGGCCTCGGTCGGAATCGCCTCCCCCGGGCGCCAGCGGTTATTGGCGATCTGCTCAGCCAATTGGTCACGCAGACGTTGGTAAAGCGGCAGACGGACATCGCTGGAGAGAGAGCTCATTGACCTTATTCACCTTGTTATCTAGTCATATATATGAATATGAGCGGCGAGTATTTACCCAGGCTCGATGGCTGTCAAGAAGTGCCTGGGTGTCTCGTTGACGAATGGTGAATCCAATGACGCAGCCGCCCGCAATTAACAACGTTTAACTCGCACGCTCGCGCCCCACGTCCAAGAATGAAGCCCTCTGCCCAGACCAGGTTTCTCAAGCGCAAAGTTGTCCGCCCACCCTGCGGTGCGCCGGACATTTCCCACTGGCTGCGCGTAGTACCGCCCCTTCGCTCGCCCAATCTCACATGGAATGAAGCATGTTGCCTGCACCCCACCACTCAACTACCGCCCTGAAGCCGCTCTGGCTGCTTGCCCTGCTCACAAGCAGCACCGCACCGGCGATGGCAGCGGAGCTCGCGCACAGCACGCCTGGCTTTCTCGACGGGGCGACGCTGCAAGTCCTAAGCCGCAACTTCTACCTCAACAATGACTATCGCGCCCCGACCCCGGCAGGCAAAAGCTACAAACAGGAGTGGGCCCAGGGCTTCATCGCCTCGTTCGAGTCCGGTTTCACCCCCGGCACGATCGGCGTAGGCATCGATGCCCACGGGTTCCTGGGGTTGAAACTGGACGGCGGCAAGGGGCATTCCGGAACGGGATTATTGCCGCTGGATGAGAACGGGCGAAGCGAGGAGCATTACTCCAGTGCGGGTGGCGCGCTGAAATTCAACGCCTCACGCACCACCCTGGCGGTCGGCGAAATGACTGTGCAGAGCCCGGTATTCGATACCGCAGACAAGCGCCTGCAACCCGAATACGCCAGCGGCCTGCTGCTCTCCAGCCGCGAGTTCGAAGGGGTCGACCTGCAGGCGGGTCACTTCAGTGCGTTCAAGAATCAGGACGCCTCGACCAGCAAGGGTGATTTTTCCGGGTATGGGGCGACGACGCGCCACGGCGTCATCGACTTCATCGGCGCCGACCTGTTCACCGGCCAAGCCCTGGGCGGTGCGCTCTACGCCTCCGAACTGAGCGATACCTGGCGCCAGTACTATGCCAACCTGCATGCCACCGTTGGCGAACTGTTCCTTGACGGCAACCTGTATCACACCCGCGACGATGGCAAGGCCATTGCCGGGGCCATCGACACCACAGCCTATAGCCTGAGCGGCAAGTACCGGTTCAATGCCCAGGCGTTCACCCTGGCCTATCAGAAAATCAACGGCGACACGCCCTTCGATTTCGTCGGCGGCGACTCCATCTACCTGGCCAACTCGATCAAATATGCCGACTTCAACGGCCCCGGCGAGCGCTCGTGGCAAGCGCGCTACGACCTCGACCTGGGCACCTTGGGCATCCCCGGCCTGAGCTTCATGGCCCGCTATGTGACTGGACGTGGGATCGACGGCAGCCATGCCCCCCAAGGCGGCGCCTACAACCCGTTCGATAGCGACACCGGCACTTACAGTCCGCAACAAGGCGCTGGCGGACGCCATTGGGAGCGCGACCTGGACCTGCACTACATCGTGCAGTCAGGCCCGGCCAAGGACCTGTCGTTGCAACTGTCCCACGTCATCCATCGCGCCAACAGCAGCCAGGGCGGCGATGACATCAATCGGCTGTATATCGTCATCCAGTACCCACTCAAGCTGGGGCCGTTCTGACCCTCGCGCGTCAGGAAACCGAAGGTGGACGAACACGCGCAGCGCCCGCCTGTTGCCCATGCCCCATGTATCCGCTGATTACTTGCGCGAGGCCTTATCGTCGGTCATCCGAGTGGCACGGATGCTCGCCTCTTCAGCGGTACGTTGGGCCTGCTCGGACATTGTCTCGGCCTGCTCAGCCTTCCTGTAGGCCTCATCCGCCCTGAGCCTTGCCGTTGCAGCGTTATTCTCCGCCGACTCCAGTCGGGCATCCACTTCTTGGGCGAGCTTATTACAGCACCCGGCAGCGGTTGCTAGAAAAATGCTCATTAATACGACAGGTAAGTATCTATTCAAAGCCATGGTTATTTCCTCGGTTAAACGCAGCAGGAAAAACGGCTAGCAACTGGCTCGAGTATCTGGCAACACCCTCTGCCCACTCTGATCTTTGTCAACTGCATGGCTCGTCCGACGCCCACACCGTGGCTCACTTGAACCGAGTTGATTTAGCTCAATGTCTTTGCAGCCCTCAGGCGTAGAAAAAGCAAACCAGGGAGCCGGCGATCTCCCCGACCATTTATGCGCGGCCTGTTCGTCCGAGGCCTTTTATTGAGTCGAGGCCATGAAAAAAAACCACCAATGGAACCTGTCCTACTTCTTCATTGCACTGGCCGTGTTCAGCCTGGTGCAGTTCCTGTTTTTCGAACGCCCCGCGGTGCAGGTCATCCCCTATAGCCAGTTTTTGCAATTGCTGAACAATCGGCAGGTCAGCGATCTACGGGTAGAGAAGGACCAGATCCGCGGCCAGTTGCAGGAACCCATCGACGGCCACACCCAGTTCGCAACCGTGAGGGTGGAACCGGCACTGGCGGCGGATCTCGCCCACTCGGGGGTCGGGTTCACCGGCATCAACGAAAACACCTTCCTGAGTGGCCTGCTGGGCTGGTTGCTGCCCTTCGTGCTGATCATGGTGATCTGGCATTTCCTGTTTCGTGGGCTGGCGGAAAAACAGGGCATGGGTGGTTTGATGAACATCGGCAAGTCCCGCGCCAAGGTGTTCGTCGAACGCGATACCGGCGTGACCTTTGCCGACGTTGCCGGCATCGACGAAGCCAAGGTCGAGCTGGTGGAGATTGTTTCTTTCCTCAAGGACAAGGCGAAATACGCACGCTTGGGGGCCCACATTCCCAAAGGTACATTGCTGGTCGGTCCGCCAGGCACCGGCAAGACCCTGGTTGCCAAAGCCATCGCTGGAGAGGCCTGCGTGCCCTTCTTCTCGATATCAGGGTCGGAATTCGTCGAGATGTTCGTCGGTGTCGGCGCCGCTCGCGTGCATGACTTGTTCGAACAGGCCCGACAGGCCGCGCCCTGCATCATTTTTATCGATGAGCTCGATGCGCTGGGCAAAATGCGCGGCGTCGGCGTCCTGGGCGGCAATGACGAAAAAGAGCAGACCCTCAACCAGCTGTTGGCAGAACTGGATGGGTTCGACCCGCGTGAAGGGGTCGTGCTGCTGGCAGCGACCAACCGCCCCGAGGTATTGGACCCGGCGCTGTTGCGAGCCGGCCGGATCGATCGACAGATCCTGATCGATCGCCCCGACCGTAAAGGCCGGCAGGCGATCCTCAAGGTTCACCTGCAGAAGATCGTCACTGACCAGGACCTCGATAGCGAGCGTATCGCCGACATCACCACGGGTTTTACTGGCGCAGACCTGGCCAACCTGGTCAACGAGGCCGCCATCATCGCCACTCGACGCGGTGCCGAAACGGTCAGCCTCGACGATTTCACCGCAGCCGTGGAGCGCATCGTTGCCGGGATCGAACGCAAGAGCAGCCTGTTACATCCCGATGAACGCCAAGTGGTGGCCTACCACGAAATGGGGCATGCGTTGGCGGCCAGCAACCTGCCGGACATGGACCCGGTCCATAAGGTCTCGATCGTGCCGCGCGCCATTGGCTCGCTGGGCTATACCCTGCAGCGACCGACGGAAGATCATTTTCTCGTCAGTTGCCAGATGCTCAAGGACCGCATGGTGGTCCTGATGGCGGGACGTGCCGCCGAATTCCTGGCCTATGGTCAGGTCTCGACCGGGGCCGCCGATGACCTGGCCCACGCCACGGATATCGCCCGACAGTTGATCACCCGCTTTGGCATGAGCACAGAGCTTGGCCTGGCGGTGCTGGAACGCAAAAGTGCCAGTTACCTGGGCGAGCGCACGGAAATGGGTGACAAGGACTACTCGGAACAAACCGCCAGGGAAGTCGACCTGGGTATCCGCGCCTTGCTCGCTGAAGCCTATCAACACGCCAGGACACTGCTGGAAAGCCATCGGGAAGACCTCGACGCCGGGGCCCATCTGCTGGTGGAAAAGGAAACCCTGACACCTGAAGAGTTTGCCCCGCTCCTGCCGCTCAAACGCGCTGCGCTGGCTTTGCGACTGGTTTGACAGCGCCAGGCCGTTGATCGATCTGTCACAGCCCCTTTGTACGCCCGCCCACGATGCAGCAGCGTCGTCCTGCAGACCGACAGTGAAGGTTTGCAACCCATCGTTCGCGCCCCACTGCGCCAATCGACAGTCGGTATCGCTTTAGGCGACAAAAAACAGGCGTGGATGAGTTGTTCTTCTATGCTTGCTCCAACTACAGGAATTTACCCCATGGCCGAGTCCGAACCGCGACTTCTGCGGGTGCATGCCCTCAAGACCGCCTGCTCGAACTGCAGCGTGCTTGAACTGTGCCTGCCCATTGGCCTGACGGGTGGTGAAGTCGAGCGCCTCGACACGCTGATCGCCCAGCGGGTGAAGGTCAAGAAAGGCGCAGCGCTGTATCGCACCGGCGACCCGCTGCGCTCGTTGTATGCGGTGCGATTGGGTTTCTTCAAGACCAGCGTCCTCTCGGTAGACGGTCGCGAACAGGTCACCGGTTTCCAGATGCAAGGCGAAATGCTTGGCCTGGACGCCATCAGCACCGATCATTACGCCTGTAATGCCATTGCCCTGGAAGACAGCGAAGTCTGCCCGCTGCCTTTCAACCTCCTGGAAAAACTGGCCCACGACTTACCGTCGTTGCAGCACAACCTGAACAAACTCCTGAGCCAGGAAATCGTGCGCGACCACAGCATGCTGTTGATGCTCGGCAACATGAACGCCGACGAACGCCTGGCGGCGTTTCTATTGAACCTGTCCCAGCGGCATAACATGCGAGGTTATTCCTCCAAGGAATTCGTGCTGCGCATGAACCGCGAAGCCATCGGCTCCTACCTGGGCCTGCGCCTGGAAACCATCTGCCGGGGCATCGCCCACCTGCGCCAGGAGGAACTGGTGGACATGCATGGGCGTAATGTCACGATTCTGGACTTGCCCGGCCTCAAGCAAAAAGTCGCCGGTTGTCATCGTCATGCGGAACTGTGATGCCTGCTCTGCATGACATCTGATCTACGTCAATACCCGTCAACGCCTCCAAGCCGAGATTAAGACTCAGCGTTCGAACCTTTGCATCGACGAAGGTTACCGAACCTCCCGTCTCATGGAGGCTTAGATCATGGCAACGCACCTGCAAGGTACAGAGCCGGTCATCCCGACCGTCACACCTCACCCTTTGGCCGGCAGTTTGCGAAAGGTCGAGCCCAGGCGCCTGTCACTGAGCCTGCTGATCGCCCTGGTCGTCGGTTCGATGATCGGCAGCGGCATCTTCAGCCTGCCCCAGAACATGGCAGCCAGCGCCGGTGCCGGGGCGATCCTGATCGGCTGGCTCATCACCGGGGTGGGCATGCTCTCGCTGGCCCTGGTCTACCAGACCCTCTCCAACCGCCAACCGGAGCTGGACAACGGCGTGTTTGCCTATGCCCGTGCCCTGGGCGGCGAATTCCTCGGTTTCAATTCGGCGTGGGGCTATTGGATCAGCGCCTGGATCGGCAATGTCAGCTACCTGGTGATTCTGTTCGCTGCACTCAGCTACTTTTTCCCCCTGTTTGGCGAAGGCAATAACAAGGCCGCGATCGTCGGCGCTTCTGTGGTGCTGTGGGCACTGCATTGGATGATCCTGCGCGGGATGCGCACCGCCGCCAAGGCCAACGCCCTGACGACGATCGCCAAGGTGGTGCCGTTGCTGTTGTTCATCGGGCTGGTCATTGCCGCGTTCTCCAAGGACACCTTCATGGTGGATTTCTGGGGCACGCCGGCGCTGGGCAGTACGCTGGACCAGGTCAAGAGCACCATGTTGGTGACGGTCTGGGTGTTCATCGGTATTGAAGGCGCCAACGTATTCTCCGCCCGGGCCGCCGAACGGGCCGACGTCGGCCGCGCCACGGTGATTGGCTTCATCCTGACATTGATGCTGCTGATCGCCGTTTCCCTATTGTCCTTGGGCATCCTCAGACAGCCCGAACTGGCCGCGCTGAAGAATCCTTCCATGGCCGGTGTACTGGAAGCGGTGGCCGGGCCTTGGGGCGCGGTGCTGATCAGTATTGGCCTGATTGTGTCAGTGGGCGGCGCGCTGCTGGCCTGGACGCTGTTGGCAGCCGAATCGGTCTTCACCCCGGCCAAGGAAAAGGTCATGCCACGCCTGCTGGCCACGGAAAACCAACATGGCGCACCGGCCAACGCGCTGTGGATCACCAACGGTTGCATCCAATTGTTCCTGTTGCTGACCCTGTATTCGAGTGCCAGCTACCTGGCGCTGATTTCTCTTGCCACCTCGATGATCCTGCTGCCGTACCTGTTCAGTGGCCTGTATGCACTGAAAATGACCTGGCAAGGCCAGACCTACGCCGGCCATCGCGCCCTGCAACTGCGCGACATGGCCATCGCTGTGGTCGCGACGGGCTATTGCGTCTGGCTGCTCTACGCCGCCGGCCCCCGGTACATGCTGCTCAGTGCCCTGCTCTATGCACCCGGCTCGCTGATCTACCTGAGCGCCCAACGGGCCAGGACAGGCCGGGCCCTCAATGGTTTTGGCTGGGGCCTGCTGATAGTGATCTGGGTGGCGGCGATCTTCGCCGGCTGGATGCTCTGGGCCGGCCAACTGTCTTTGTAAGTTCGCAAGCGTGCATTGACCCGTTCGGCAACGGTATCTGCTCATCTGGCCAGGTACCCGCCCGGACATCACCAAAGAGGAAAATCAAATGTCCAATTCAGTGAAGAAAATGCCGGTCAAAACCGAAGAAAACGCTCCACCTCTTGCCAAGACTGAGCTCAGGCATCCGTTTGAAAAGCTCCGCCAGCAGGTGGATCGCCTGTTCGATGATTTCAACCGGGGCACGGGGCTTTCGCCTTTCAGTCGCGGCTTGTTCGATGTCGAGCCTTTCTGGCGTCGCGAGTTCTCCATGAGCAGCCTGCCGGCCGTTGACATCAGCGAGAAGGAAAAGAGCTTTGAAATCACCGCCGAGTTGCCCGGCATGGATCAGAAAGACATCGAAATCCGTCTGGCCAACGGCAACCTGATCATCAAGGGGGAGAAAAAAGACACCAAGGAAGAAAAAAGAAAGGGGTATCACCTGTCCGAGCGCCATTACGGCTCCTTCGAACGCGTGTTCAACCTGCCAAAAGGCGTCGACAGCGACAAGATCGAAGCCCAGTTCAGCAAAGGCGTGCTGACGCTGACACTGCCAAAAAAACCGGAAGCACTGAAAGCGGATAAGGTCGTGCCCATCAAGGCCGATTGATCGCTTTGAACCCTGCCCCTCGCCGGCCAACGACGAGGGGCTTTTTCTTGCCTGTGCCTATTTCAGGCCGAATGCGTCGTTGAAACGGCCACCGCTATCGCGAGCAAGCCCGCTCCCACACTGAACCGTGGCGGGTACAAATCCCATGGGCACAGAAAATTCCCTGTGGGAGCGGGCTTGCTCGCGAAGGCGGTGGCTCAGAGTTCGACGCTATCGCGGTACTCCGGCACCGACACCGACCAACCCAATTCGTCGTGAATGCGGTGGCGCAAGACATCGGACGCATTGGGCTCGCCATGCACGACATAGGTGTGCCGGGGTGGTGTCTTGAAGCCGCGCAGCCATTGCATGATTTCGTCCGCATCGGCATGGGCCGACAGCGTTTGCATGGGCACCACTTCGGCATTGATCGGCACATCCTTGCCATGAATGCGCACCGCCGGCTCGCCGGCCACAATCCTCGCACCGCGTGTACCGCCAGCCTGGAAACCGGGCATCAGCAAGGTGTTGATGGGGTTGGGCGCCAGGCTCTTGAGGTGGTGCAGCACTCGCCCGCCGGTGGCCATGCCACTGGCGGCGATGATCACCGCCGGGGTGCGTTGCAGGTCCAGGGCCATGGAATCCTTGACCGAGCGCACCGGATGGGCGATGTGGCACATGCCTTCGCACTCTTCCCTGGAGAGACGGTGCTCGTCACCAAAGCGCTGGTACAACCGGGTGACGTCGATGGCCATGGGGCTGTTGAGGTAGATCGGGATATCGGGGATCGCCCGGCGCTGTTTCAGGCGATACAAGTGGTACATCAGCAACTGGGCACGGCCAACCGTGAACGAGGGCACCAACGTGATGCCACGGCGCAACGCGGTGCGAGTGATCACCTCAGCCAATTGATCTTCCGGCGACTCGTGTGGGTGCCGACGGTCGCCGTAAGTGGACTCCACCAACAGGACATCCGCCTGCTCGATGACCTTCGGCGCGAACATCACCGGATCCTCGGGTCGCCCCAAGTCCCCGGAACACACCAGCGTCACCCCTGCGGCCTGGACCTGTACCGTCGCGGCACCGAGGATGTGTCCGGCGCGACGCAGCAAGATGGTTATCCCCCGGGCGATCTCCACCGGGTGTTCGAATGCAATCGGGCGCAGCAGTTTCAGCGCTCGTTCAGCGTGTTCACGGGTGTACAGCGGGAAGGCCGGTGCGTGTTTGGAAAACCCCTTGCGGTTGGCGTATTCGGCTTCTTCTTCCTGCAAGCGGGCGCTGTCACGCAGCAGGATCTTCACCAACTCACAGGTCGCTGGCGAAGCATAGATGGGGCCGCGATAGCCATTACGCACCAGCACCGGCAGGTAGCCGCTGTGGTCCAGGTGGGCGTGGGTCAGTACGATCGCATCCAGGTCACGCATCGGCAGCTCGAAGGGATCCCAGTTATGCAGGCGCAATTGCTTGTAGCCCTGGAACAGGCCGCAATCGATCAGGATGCGCTGATCGTCGTGTTCCAGCAGGTACTTGCTGCCGGTGACCGTACCGGCGGCCCCGAGAAATGTCATGCGCATGGCGGTGCTCCTGGGCAATCGATCGTCAGTCTACTAATCACATTGCTGGACCTCGTTGCCGTTGATCTTTGTCAACAGCTAAGCGGTCGAGTCCGATCCATCACACCGCCAGGACACTGCAAGACACCTGGTACAGGATGTGCTCGGTCGTGCTGCCCAGTAGCCCATGCAGATCGTCGTGCTGGAATCGCCCCATGACGATCACGTCTACTTCATGCTCCAGGGCAAACTCACTCAGGGCCGAGACCGGATGTCCCAGTAGAAAATGCCTGCGCTCGGCCGGCACACCAAACAGATTCGCCAGTTCCAGAAAGGTTTTTTCCAGGCTCCTGCGCAGTTCCTTGCTGAGCTGCGACAGCGACAGGCCGCCACCGCCCACATCCCCCAGATAGACTGACGACACTTCATAGGCGTGAACCAGGTGCAGCTCGGCGTCGCACTGCAAGGCCAGCCCCATTGCCTGGCGGATGATCCGGTCGTTCAGCCCACTGTTCTGGGCAAACGCACTGGAAGGGTCCACCGCCGCGACCACTGTACGCGGCAGCGCATGACCGGTGGCCCCAACCAGATACATCGGAACAGGACAGTTGCGCAGCAGTTGCCAGTCCAGCGGGGTGAAAAAAGCCCGCTTGAGCATGGGCTCGTGTTGTACCTGCTTGATCAGCATATCCGGCTGGATCTGTGTAACGTGTTTCAGGATCTGCTTGCCCATCTTCTGGGCCCATTCCACCTCAGTGGTGACCCGCAGGCCGCGGCGACGCATCTTGTCCGCCTCATCCTCCAACCAATGACGATGGTCCTGGAGATAGTTCTGCCGCGCCTCCTCACGAGGCCCCTCTTCAAGCAGCGAAAGAATGTCCAGAGAGGGAATCAAGGCGGTGACATGCAAATGCGCCCCACTGGCCGTCGCCAGGGCCGCGGCGTGATGCAGGGCAGGCGAATGACGTTGTGCCGGGTTGAGGATCAGCAACAGGCGTTGGTACTGGCTCATGATAGGTCTCCAAAATCGGGCTCGAACGCCACGGCGCAGCGTCGATGCCATGAGGCATGTTGGCCGTCACTGCGGCGTCGGCGTCCAGCGCCAATTCAAGACTTCGGGCATGTCCTGCCCATGCTCGATGAGGTACAACTGGTGCTTTTCCATGGTTGCCCAATAGCGATCCCGAGCACTGTCCACCAGCGGCTGCAAGCGTGGCACGCGCTGGATGACATCGAGCGCCAGTTGGTAGCGGTCCAGGTGGTTGATGACCGCCATGTCGAACGGCGTCGTGGTGGCGCCCTCCTCCATGAATCCGCGGACATGGAAGTTATCGTGGCCGTGACGCTTGTAGACCAGCCGATGGATCAGCGACGGATAGCCGTGGAAGGCGAAAATCACTGGCTTGTCCACGGTAAACAACCCATCGAACTCGGCGTCCGGCAACCCGTGGGCATGCTGTTGCGGCGGTTGCAGGGCCATCAGGTCGACGACATTCACTACCCGCACGCGCAGATCGGGTACGTATTCGCGCAGCAACGTGACAGCGGCCAGGGTTTCCAACGTCGGCACGTCACCGGCACAGGCCATCACCACGTCCGGGTCTTCGTCGTTGTTGCAGGCAAAGGCCCAGCGACCGATCCCGATCGAGCAGTGCCGAACGGCCGAATCGATGTCCAGCCACTGCCATTCCGGCTGCTTGCCGGCCACGATCACATTGATGTAATCGCGACTCTTGAGGCAGTGATCGGCAACGGACAGCAGGCAATTGGCGTCCGCCGGCAGGTAGATGCGCACCACGTCGGCGCTCTTGTTCGCCACCAGGTCGATGAACCCCGGGTCCTGGTGGGAAAAGCCATTGTGGTCCTGTCGCCAGACATGGGACGTGAGCAGATAATTGAGCGAAGCAATCGACGCGCGCCACGGGATCTGGGCGGCGGTCTTGAGCCATTTGGCGTGCTGATTGAACATCGAATCGACGATATGGATGAACGCCTCATAGCAGGAAAACAGCCCATGCCGGCCAGTCAGCAAATACCCCTCCAGCCAGCCTTCACACACTTGTTCGCTGAGGATTTCCATCACCCGGCCATCGCATGCCAAGTTCGTATCGTTTGCCTCCAGGGCCGCCATCCAGGTTTTGCCACTGACCTCGTACACCGCATCAAGACGATTGGAGGCGGTTTCGTCGGGGCCGAACAGACGGAAATTGCCTGCCCGCAGGTTGTGCTTCATCACATCACGCACAAAACCGCCCAACACCCGGGTGGCCTCTGCCTGCACGCTGCCGGGGGCGCAGAATTGCACGGCGTAATCGGTGAACCGCGGCAGTTCCAGGGGTTTGAGGAGCACGCCACCATTGGCATGGGGATTGGCGCCCAGGCGCCGATGTCCCGTCGGCGCCAAGGCGGCAATGTCCGGCAGCAACGCACCGTTGTCGTCGAACAACTCCTGCGGACGGTAACTCTGGAGCCATTGTTCCAGTTGCATCAAATGCAGGGGCAACTCGAAGTGGTTCAGCGGCACCTGGTGGGCGCGCCAGGTGCCTTCGACCTGCTGGCCATCGACGAATTTCGGACCGGTCCAGCCCTTGGGCGTGCGCAGCACCAGCATTGGCCAAAGCTGGCGCTCCAAGGTACGTCCCGACGAATCCGCGCGGGCCATGCGCTGGATTTCGCGAATCTTGAGCAACATGCCGTCCAGGGTCCTGGCCAGCTGTTGGTGCACCGTTTGCGGATCGTCGCCTTCGACAAAATAAGGATCGTAGCCGTAGCCATACATCAGGGCCGACAGTTCGTCTTCACTGATGCGCGAAAGCAGCGTGGGGTTGGCGATCTTGAAACCGTTGAGATGAAGAATGGGCAGTACGGCGCCGTCACGCCTGGGGTTGAGGAATTTATTGGAATGCCAGCTCGCCGCCAACGTCCCGGTTTCCGCCTCACCGTCGCCGATGACGCAGGCCACGATCAGGTCAGGGTTGTCGAACGCCGCGCCATAGGCATGGGCCAGGGAATAACCCAACTCCCCACCTTCATGGATGGAGCCGGGAATCTGCGCAGAGACATGGCTGGATAAGCCATAAGGCCAGGAAAATTGCCGGAACAGGCGCAGCATTCCGTTTTCATTCTGCTCCACCGAGGGGTAACACTGGGTGAAGCTGCCCTCCAGGTAACTCTGGGCGACGATGGCGGGGCCGCCATGACCGGGGCCGGTGATCAGGATCATGTTCAAGTCACGGGTCTTGATCAGGTGATTGAGGTGCACGTAAATCAGGTTCAGCCCCGGCGTCGTGCCCCAATGGCCCAGCAGGCGCGGTTTGACATGATCGCGTTGCAGCGGTTTGCGCAGCAACGGGTTGTCCTTGAGGTAGATCTGCCCCACGGCGAGGTAATTGGACGCACGCCAGTAGGCGTCAATGCCTTCCAGTTGGTCGGGGCTGAGAAAATCACTCATCACGTCCTCCACAAAAACACAGGGTTGCCATGCTTGATTCTGGAACGCAGGAAGGCATGTGACTTGATTTACATCAGAACCAGGGACGCTAAGGTCATACCAGGTGCTTGCTCGATGCCTGGTGGCGCTGGCCTTGCCTGCTGCCCATTGGTCCAAGTCAAATCAAACGCTGGAGCGCCTGATGAGCGGACAGGTCAACGGGGTCGTCGTAGTCACTCCTTGACCGCCAGCACACTGCCCGGCACCGAATACAAGGCACGCTCCGTCGTGCTGCCAATCAAGCGCTCAAGACCGGCGCGGTGCACAGTGCCCATCACCACCACATCGGCCTCGAATTCGTCGATGAATTCCTGGATGACCGGCACCGGCAGGCCAACGACGAAGTGCCGGCGCTCCGCCGGTACGCCACAGCGCTCGGCCAGGCTGATAAGCGCCGCATGCAGCGATTCGCGCAGGGCGTCGGCAAAGTCGTCATCCCAGGCACCGGCCAGCAACGAGGCTTCGCCATTGAAGGCCGGCGACAGGTCGCAGGCGTACAACAGATGCAACGAAGCGTCGCACTGCCGGGCCAGCGAGGTGGCCGTCTGGACGATTCGCTCATTCAAGGCATTGGCCTCGGGATCCGAGGGGTCCACCGCAGCCACGACCCGCCGCGGCAAGCTGTGCACCGCCTGGTTGACCAGGTGCACCGGCACCGGACAGTCACGCAACAAATGACAGTCAAGGGGCGTGGCGAACACGCGCTTGAGCAAGGGTTCAAGGGTAACGTCCTTGATCAGCAGGTCAGGCTTGAACTGCTCGACGTAGCGCAGGATTTCCAGCAACGGATGGAGCGTCCACACCACGTGAGTCGTCACATTCAGGCCTTCCTCCTTGAGCAGCGCCGCCTCTTCTACCATCCAGCGACGATAGCGGTGCAAATAGCGCTGCACGCTCGCTTCATCGATTTTTTCACCCCATAAGTGGGTGCGGGCCGGTGGCTGGACGAACGCGCACAAGTGCAGCGCAGCCCCGCTGGCCCGGGCCAGGGCACAGGCCCTGCGCATCGCCGCAGAAGGATGCAGGTCGGGTTCGACGATCAATAGCAGACGCTGGTATTGCCCCATCGCACACCTCCATCGGATTGCCCATACGAAATCCAAAACCTTGCACCGGCCTTTTCCGGCACGATCTTCAGCGTGCGCCCATCAAGGCCCCGGACGGTTTGATCTGAATCAAAGGCAGGGCAATCGACGGACGGATACGCGGGCACTGATCCAGATCAGAATCGATCGCCGTGGCGGGCGTAGAACACTATCGAATGCGTAGCTTTTTATCGCACCACACGTGTACATCCGAGGGAGGATCGCACCATGCTCACTGTCAAAGACCACAACGAACGCGCCGCTGCCCTGTATGCCAGCATCAGTGGCAAACACTGGATCCAGGCACTCAAGGACGGCCGGCATGTCTTGATCCGCCCGCTCAGGGAGCAGGATCGCCAGCGCGAATACGACTTCATCATGCGCCTGTCACCGGAGTCCCGACACATGCGCTTTCTGGCGCAGATCAATGAGCCGGGCGCGGCGCTGCTCGATAATTTGATGGACGTCGACTGCAAGACGCGCATGGCCTACATCGCCCTGGTCCATGACAACGGCGAGTTGATCGAGATCGGGGTCAGTCGCTATTGCGCGACCCAGGAGCACGAATGCGAGTGCGCGGTGACGGTCGCCGACCCTTGGCAACACCTGGGGCTGGGGACGTTGCTGATGGAGCACCTGATCGACACCGCGCGTAAAAATGGCTACCGCCAGATGTACTCCGTCGATGCGGCCAGCAATGCCCCGATGCGGGATTTGGCCCATAGCCTGGGTTTTGAAACCCACAGCGATCCCGACGACACCCGGCAGGTCATCCACCGGCTCTACCTTTAGCTCCGGACGCTGCGCGAGGCCTTGGTATGGCCTCGCACAGCGTTGATCCCGTCACGCTTGCGGCTTGATCGCCAACACGCTGCAGGGCGCCCGTTGCAGCAGTAACTCGGCGGTGGTACCCAGGCGCTTGTCCAGGCCACGATGCGCCGTGGTGCCCATGACGATGACATCGACCTGGTGATCGGCGGCGAACGTGCAAATGCTGTTCAGCGGCGCTCCTTCGATGAAGTGGCGCTGCTGCGGTGCGACCCCATGCCGCTCGGCCAGGGACTCGAACACCTCATGCTGGGCCTGGCCCAACACTTCATAGAGCCCGGTGGCCAGGGGCAGCGCGCCAATGCCCATGTCCGAGGCGTAGACAGCCGTCCAATCGAAGGCGTGCAGCAACTCGACCTGGGCATTACATTGTTCCGCCAGTTTGACCGCGGCGTCGACGATCTGGTCGTTGAACACCAGATCCTGCTCCTCGCTGCGCAGCACATCGACAATCGCCAGGACCCGCCGAGGCCGCGGGTGACGCGAATCCGTGACCAGATGCACCGGCACCGGGCAGTCACGCAGCAAGCGCCAGTCCAGGGGTGTGAAAAACACCCGTTTCATCGCCGGTTCCGGCTGCGCGTCCTTGATGATCAACGCCATCGGCATCTCCTTGACGTATTGCTGCAAGGCTTGGAAGGCATCCTTGCTCCACACCACCTCGCAGGTCACCTCGACGCCGTGCCGGCGCGCCAGTTCGGCCTGTTGCCACAGCCAATGCCGATGGGTTTCCAGATAACCCTCACGCGCTTGCTTGACCTGTTCCGGGGCGAACAGACCGGCCACCGAGAGCAACTCCAGGTAGTCGAACGCCACAATATGCAGGGGCAGGTCTAGCGCCAGGGCCAACTCGGTGGCGCGGTCGAACGCCGGCGTACGGATCATGGCGTCAGGCGCCAATAACAACAAACGTTGAGTCTGGGACATGGAACACCTCGGCACGTGGCGACAGCCACTTAAAGGATTGAAGGTTCCAGAATGGACGCCTGCCCGAGACAGGACTTGATCTTCATCAAACAGCCATCATTCAGGCTGACAAACTCGGGAGCAGCAGCCCCGCCCACATCGCCAGCGTGACCAACACCTGGCCGGGAATCACATACCCGGCGAACCTTCGCCCGCCACTGAGCCAGGCGACGACGCATTTGCTCAGGGAGTTGCTGCTCAGCGCCATTAGCACCGGGACGGCGACGCCGTCGAAGGGCAACAACCCGCCCTTGGCCAGGGACGCGATGGAGGCTGTCGAAGCATGGGCGTCGAGCAACCCGCTGAAAATCGCGGTGACGGTCACCCCGGCCTGGCCAAACGCATCGAGCATCGCCGACGAGAGGACGGTGATACCGGTCATTGCCAGAACCATGGTCAACGCCAGCTTGAGGCTGAAGGCACCGCCGTGTTTGATGGGCTCATCGGCCCGCGCCCTTGGACGGGGAAACATCAGCAGGCCGGCATAGAGCAATACCATCAGCATCCCGCACACCAACGGCCCCCACATCCATCCCAACAGCGCGGGGTCCACCGCCGCGAGGATCAGGCCCATTTGAGTCACCGTCGCCAGATTGGATAACATCGCCGCAGCGCTCACCACCTTGAGATTGATCGGCTCTTTGGCCGCGATACCGCCCATGGTCGCGACAGTCGCCGTGGCAGAAGCAAACCCCGAGGCAATCGCACTGAGGGCGTAGCCATAGCGGGTCCCCAGGGTTCGAACCGCGACATGCCCCAGCGCACCCACCGCCATCAGCATGACGGTGAGGGTGCACAGGTTGCGCAGATTGATTGCGTCATAAGGCCCGAGGAATCGATCCGGCGCCAGCGGAAGCACGACCAGCGCGGCGATCAACAGCACCAGGCCATCGCGCAGCTCGGTGGCAGTCAATTGGTTGCGGGCAAAGTGGTGCAACGCCTGGCGGCTGGCGAGCAGCCCGGCAATCACTACGCCAATCGCCGTCGCCAGGCCCGGGGCGCTCGCACAGAGCGCACCCAGTGCCAGTACCGCGAACAACGCCACCTCGCTGGTAATCCCCGGGTCCTTGTCGAGATTTCGCCAATAGGCCACGGTCACCAATGCGCCCAGGGCGAGCGTCATGCCCCCCAGCAACAAGGGACCGCCCGCCTGGACCGCCAGGTAGCCGAGCACGGACGTGATGGCGAAGGTGCGCAGGCCGGCGAAGTCGCGACGGTCGCCCTCGCCTTTGCGCCGTTCGCGCTCGAGCCCCACCAGCAGGCCGATTCCCAGCGCGGCGGCGGCATTGGCGAAAGCCAGGGTTTCAGTCATGGTCACGGCTCTCTGGCGCTGCCTGCGGTTGTCACTCAATCCAAAGGCCCGAGCCGGCTGCGCTCGTGCCCTGGGGCAACTGATCATGCTCAAACATAGCGCGATTGCCGCGCCGCTGCCGCCTTCAATGCAACGCTTTGAAGCGTGTTTGATGCAAATCAAGTTACCGGGCGCCATGACGCCCATGATCAATGACAGACACCACGCCGCGCGAACCGTCGCCCGGCGCCAACAGGTCCTTGCCCGGGAGGTTTGTCATGTCTACGCAATCACGCTTGATGCTGGTCGTCTCGCCACTGATGGAGCACAGCCCGGCGTTCGACCGGGCGGCCGCGCTGGCCAAGGCCGAAGGCGCGGCACTGCATATTGTCGCTTTTGACTACCTCGAAGGCCTGGCCACGGCGGGCCTGGTAAACGAACAAGCACTGGAGCAGATGCGCCTGGGCTACATCGAGCGCCATCGGCAGTGGCTGGAAGAACAGGCCAGGCCACTGCGCAACCTCGGTATCGAGGTCACGACAGAAGTGACGTGGGTCGAGCGCCCCTTGCAGGAAATCCTGGTCCACCTCAAGGAAGCGCCGATGGATGCGCTGATCAAGTCGGTGGACCCTGAGTCATGGTTTTCCCGACTGATGTTCACACCGCTGGACGTGCACCTGCTGCGCGAATGCGCAGTTCCACTGCACTTCGTCAACAAGGTCGCCCACGCTCGTCCGCGCAAGATCCTGGCCGCCATCGACCCGTTCCATCAGGACGGACACTACGAAGGCCTCAATGACCGTATCCTGAGCGAAGCCAACAAGCTGGCCACCCGCTGCGACGCGACGCTGGAAGTCGTCTACGCCTATGACCTTTCGTCCATTACCGCCGCCGAATACGGTTTCGGCAACGGTTCGATGTTCTTCTCCTCGACCCTGGCCCGCCAGCTCTACGAATCCCAGGGCGCCGCCTTCGATGCACTGGCCGAACGCAACGGCATCGCTCCGGACCAGCGACGCATGATCATGGGTGACCCGGCCAAGGTGTTGGCGAGCTACGCCGCATCCCATGACATTGATGTCATCGTCATGGGGCGCGTGCGCTACGGCAGCCTGGACAAGCTCATCGGCAGCACCGTGGAAAGCCTGCTGTACAAAATGCCCTGCAGCCTGTGGGTGATTGCGCCGCAGCAGATAGGCTGAAGGCAGTCCTGTGCCGATGGCCTGTAGAACAACCGCACCGTACCCACAGGAGTGCGGCTGATGAACCGACCGAGCAACATACCAGCGGCGCACCCGACAACGCCCTCGCAGGGCCTGGCCTGGTACACGTTGCCCGCCGGACAGGCACTCAAACACCTGGGTGTCGATGAGCAAGCCGGGCTGGACATCGCCGACGTCCAGGCCCGGCTTGAGCGTACGGGTTTCAACCGGTTGCCAGCGTCAGCCCGGCGGCCGGCGTGGCAGCGATTTCTGCTGCAATTTCATAACATCCTGATTTATGTACTGCTCGGTTGCGCTGCAATCACCGCAACGCTGCAACACCTGTGGGACACGGTGGTCATTCTTGCCGTCGTGGTGGTCAATGCGATCATCGGCTATGTCCAGGAAGGCAAGGCCGAACAGGCCATGGACGCCATCCGCAACATGCTGGCGCCCCGGGCAACGGTGATACGTGCCGGCGAACGCCTGGGCATCGCAGGCGAGGAACTGGTGCCCGGCGATATCGTCTTGCTGGAGGCCGGCGACAAGGTCCCGGCGGATCTGCGCCTGCTGCATGCCAATCGGCTCCAGGTCCAGGAAGCCATCCTGACCGGAGAATCCGCACCGACTGAAAAAAATACCGAACCGGTGCGCATCGAAGCAGCCCTGGCTGATCGTGCCTGCATGGCCTTCAGTGGCACCCTGGTGACCTGTGGCCAAGCAACAGGGGTCGTCGTCGCCACCGCAACCTCGACTGAAATCGGGCGCATCAGCAACCTGCTGTCGGCAGTGGAGCCGCTGACGACGCCCCTGATACAGCAAATGGACGTCTTCGCCCGCTGGCTGACGCTATTGATTTTGCTGATCGCCGGTCTGCTACTCGCTTATGGCCACTTTGTCGGGCATTACGTCTTCACCGAGATATTCATGGTCGTGGTGGGCATGTCGGTCGCG
Organism: Pseudomonas sp. NFACC24-1; assembly: GCF_900115235.1. Lineage (NCBI taxonomy): Bacteria > Pseudomonadati > Pseudomonadota > Gammaproteobacteria > Pseudomonadales > Pseudomonadaceae > Pseudomonas > Pseudomonas sp. NFACC24-1. Next base: position 163,390 of record NZ_FOVS01000003.1, on the reverse strand, counting down.
GCCATACCCGAGGGGTTGCCCGCCGTACTCACCATCACCCTGGCGGTGGGCGTGCGGGCAATGGCCCATCGCAACGCCATCGTTCGGCACCTGCCGGCCATCGAAACCCTGGGCTCGGTATCGGTCATCTGCACGGACAAGACCGGCACCCTCACCCGTAACGAGATGATGGTGGCGTCCGTCGTCACCAGTGACCTGACCTTCACGGTCGACGGGGTCGGCTATCAGCCTTCGGGCAACATGAACCTTGCCGATCAGTTGATCGACACCTCTCACCACCCGGTGCTGGCCGAACTCGGGCGCGCGACCAGCCTTTGCAATGACGCGAGCTTGAGGCAACACGAAGACGCCTGGAAGGTCGAAGGAGACCCCATGGAAGGTGCATTGCTGGTGTTTTGCGCCAAGGCCGGCATCAACGGTGAAGAGGAACGCGGCACTTGGGCCCGCACCGATGCCATTCCGTTCGACGCTAAACACCGCTTCATGGCAACGCTGCATCACAACCATGACCGACAAGCCGCGATTTATGTCAAAGGCGCGCCGGAGCAGATTTTGACCATGTGCACATGCCAGCGTAGCAGCACGGGGGCAACGGCCCCGCTCGATACCGACTATTGGCACGCGCAGGCCAATGCCATCGCCCGCAAAGGCCAACGCGTGTTGGCGCTCGCCGTCAGGTCCGTCCCGCCCGAACACGCCATCCTGGAATTTGCCGATGTGCAAGGGACACTGACCTTGCTTGGCCTGGTCGGGATGATCGACCCGCCCCGCCCGGAAACGATCCAGGCGATCAAGCAATGCCAGGCGGCCGGCATTGTCGTGAAAATGATCACAGGGGACCACGCCGGCACCGCCTGCGCCATCGCTGATCAGATCGGCCTGGACAACCCCGACAAGGTACTGACCGGCATTGACCTGGACGCAATGAACGATGCCACCCTCAGGGAATCGCTCAAGCAAGTGAACATCTTCGCGCGTACCAGCCCCGAACATAAGCTGCGGCTGGTGACGTTGCTGCAACTCAACGGCATGACCGTGGCCATGACCGGCGACGGCGTCAACGACGCGCCAGCGCTCAAGCGCGCAGATGCCGGCATCGCCATGGGCGGCAAAGGCAGTGAAGCAGCCAAGGAAGCCGCGGACCTGGTACTGGCGGACGATAACTTCGCCTCTATCGTCGCCGCTGTGCGTGAAGGCCGGACGGTCTATGACAACATCAAGAAAGTGCTGAGCTGGACGTTACCCACCAACGCGGGCGAGACAATGACCCTGATTGTCGCGCTGCTGTTTGGCCTTACATTGCCAGTCACGGCGATACAGATCCTGTGGATCAACCTGATTACCGCCATCACGCTGGGTATCGCGCTGGCGTTCGAACCGACCGAAGACAACACCATGCGCAGGCCACCGCGCTCACGACAGGAGCCGTTGATCAGCGGCGCATTGGTCTGGCATATGGTGCTCGTTTCCATTCTGTTCCTGTGCGGTGTCTACGGCATCTTTACCTATGCCCTGGACCGAGGCTACTCCGTCGAACTGGCCCGCACCCTGGCGGTGAACACCTTGGTCGTGATGGAAATTTTCCACCTGTTCTTTATCCGCAATCTCTACGGCACGTCACTGACCTGGAAGGGCCTTCGGGGTACGAAGGTTGTGTGGGCGACCGTCGCGGTAGTGACCGTCGCTCAATTCGCCATCACCTACGCGCCGCCGCTGCAAACCGTGTTCGCCACCCAAGCGGTGCCCTTCATGGATGGACTGCTGATCATCGCGGTGGGCATTGCGCTGTTCGCCATCATCGAAATTGAAAAACAGCTTCGACTGCGTTTAAGCGAGTCCGATCGTCAACCGTGACGATCCCACTCCCCGCGCCACCAGCCTGCAAGGAACTGAATCATGAACGCATCCAGACTCGCCGCCCTCGCCCTGACCGCGGTGCTTTTGCCCACGCTGAGCTTTGCCCAGCAAGCCACCGACGCCGCCAAGGCGCCCCCGCCGTCAATGAGCGTTGAGCAATTCGACCAGCAGATGGCGACGGCCCAGGAAAACCTGAAAAAAATGCAGGAACAGATGACCCAGATCCAGAACACCAGCGATCCGGCGCAACGCCAGAAGCTCATGCAAGATCACCAGGCCACGATGCGGCAAAGCATGCAGACGATGAATGGGATGATGGGGTGTTGCGGGGCAGGCATGATGGGCGGCCACATGAAGGGGAACGGCCCGATGATGGGCTGGAAACAAATGGGCAGCCACTATTCCCGGATGACGCCTGAGCAGATGAAGCAGCACCAGTACATGATGGACAGGTACATGGGCATGCAACAGATGATGATGGAGCAGATGATGCAACAACAGCAAATGAGCCCGCCAGCTCGCTAGGCCGGCCCCCAGGACTGCCCTACTCACCTGCCGCGTCGGCAGGTGAGTTTTCTTGATCACCGTCCGGCCATCGCCGGGCTTCTCATCAGGCTTCAGTGCAACAACTTCAACCCACCGGCAAGCGCAAGAGCCACCAGGCAGGTCCAACCTGAAAACATCCTTCGCCAGACAGGCCTGCGGGGAATGAACCCCACGCCCCTGACAAACGCCACGCTCATGGCGATAAACAAGGCCGTTGCCAAGGCATGGTCGGCTTTCCCGTCCGGCGCCGTCATCAGTGGCGGGTAGAGCGAGCAGGCCAACATGATCGTCACCGCGACCGCCAGACTCAGCCGGTGAAGCCGTGACGAGGGCTGGCCCGCTGCGACATCCGGCGTCATGGCTGCCCCTCGTCACGGTCGCTCATGGCTCGACCGGTCTCGTTCTCACCCCACATCGCATTGAGTATCGCCAGCAGCAGTGCGAAACCGACTCCCAGCATCCAGGCGAAATACCACATATTGCTTCACTCCTCTGTCGACACTAGTACGCCGAATGCTCGTTGGCGTTGATCTGGGTGGCCGTGACCTTGCCGCGCATGACGCGATACGCCCAACCGGTATAGATCACGATCAACGGCATGAAGAACAACGTGGCCCAGAACATGATGGCCAGGCTCAAGTGACTGGAAACACTGTCCCACACGGTCAGACTGGCCGCTGGCATCGATGACGACGGCATGACAAAGGGGAACATCGATACCCCTGCCGTAGCGATGACACCGACCACCGCAAGCGATGACGCAACGAACGCGCAAAGGGTACGGCGCCTCATCAGCAACAGCGCCGCACCGGCTGCGCCGGCCAGTCCAAGCACGGGCAGCAGCCACAGCCAAGGATAGCGACCATAGTTGGCCATCCAGGCCCCCGACTCCCTCACGACCGACTTGCCGAGAATGTCAGGCAACCCGGCGGTATCGACGAGCGACGTGATGCGATAGCCCTCGATCCATTGCAACCAGACACCCGCTACCACAAACGAACACACCAGCACGATCGCAGCGCCCACCGCGCCTTTTATCGCCCGGGACTGAATACTGCCCTCCGTACGATGGGCCAGGTACGTGCCCCCCTGCAGCGTAATCATGGCGCTGCTGACCACACCGGTCAGCAGCGCGAAAGGGTTGAGCAACTGCCAGAAGCTGCCGGTGTACGTTGACACCAGGTATTGATTGAAGTGAAACGGTACGCCCTGCAACAAGTTGCCAAACGCGATGCCGAACACCAGCGGCGGCACGGCCCCACCCACGAAAAGCCCCCAATCCCAGGTACTGCGCCATGTCGGATTGTGGATTTTGCTGCGGTAGTCGAAACCCACCGGACGGAAGAACAACGCCCAGAGCACCAGGATCATCGCCCAGTAGAATCCGCTGAATGCAGTGGCATAGACCACCGGCCATGCGGCGAACAAGGCGCCGCCGGCCGTAATGAACCAGACCTGATTGCCATCCCAGTGCGGGCCCACGGTGTTGATCACGACGCGACGTTCCATGTCGTTGCGACCGACAAACGGCAGCAGTGAGCCGACGCCCATGTCGTGGCCATCCATGATGGCGAAACCTATGAGCAAGACGCCGACCAGCGCCCACCAGATAATCTTGAGCGTGAAGTAATCAAGCATGGTGAAGCTCCTTCAACTTGGCGTCGTGGACATAACGACCTGTACCGAGGCTGCCGGGGCCCTGGCGGGCGAACTTGACCATCAGGAACATTTCCACCGCCAGCAGCACCGTGTAGAAAACGACGAACCCAGCCAGAGAGCCATACAGGTTATCGACGCTGAGGGTGGAAACGCTCATGTGGGTCGGCAACACACCGTAGATGGTCCAGGGTTGGCGGCCGTACTCGGCGACGAACCAGCCCAGTTCGCAGGCAAGCCATGGCGCAGGCAGCATCCAGAGCGCCCAGCGCAGCAGCCCGCGATGATGTGCGCCGCTGGATTTCAAGGTGCTCCAGAAGGCCAGCCCGAAAAGCACGAGCATGGCAAAGCCCAGGCCGACCATGATCCGGAACCCCCAGAACATCGGGGTCACCCGCGGTACGGTATCGTTCACAGCCTTGTCGATGATGGCCGGCGTGGCCTGGTTGACATCCTCGACGTACTTTTTAAGCAGCAGGCCAAAGCCCAGATCGGCCTTGTACGCTTCGAAGGTATCGAACGCGGTCTTATCGGTGCGATCGGCGCGCAGCGCTTCAAGCGCATTGACGGCGGTAATGCCCCGCAGAATGCGCGCGCGGTTTTTCGCTTTGATGTCATGAATCCCTGGGATCTGCTTGCTGACCGAGCGCGTGCCGATCAAGCCCATCACCCACGGCACATCGAACGCCCAGTTATTCCTGGACTCGGCTTCATTGATGCTGGCCACCAGCGTCAGGCCCGCCGGTGCGGGTTTGGTTTCCCACATGGCCTCCATGGCCGCCAGCTTGGTTTGCTGCGCCTCGCCCACCGTATAACCCGACTCATCCCCCAGTACGATGACGCTCAGCACAGAGGCCAGGCCGAAGGCGGCCGCCACCCGAAAGCTGCGCTTGGCGAACTCGACATCACGCCCCTTGAGCAAGTACCAACTGGAAATCGACAACACAAACATCGAGCCGGTGACATAACCGGCAGACACCGTGTGGACAAACTTGGCCTGCGCCACCGGGTTGAAGACCACGGCCCAGAAATCCACCATCTCCATGCGCATGGTGATGTAACTGAATTCCGAGCCCACCGGGTTCTGCATCCAGCCATTGGCGATCAGAATCCACAGCGCCGACAGGTTGGTACCGATGGCCATCAACAACGTGACCAGCAAATGATGTTCTTTCTTCAGGCGATCCCAACCGAAGAAGAACAAGCCGATCATGGTCGACTCAAGGAAGAACGCCATCAGCCCCTCGATGGCCAGCGGGGCCCCGAAGATGTCCCCGACGTAGTGCGAGTAATACGCCCAGTTGGTGCCGAACTGAAACTCCAAGGTGATGCCGGTGGTCACGCCCAACGCGAAGTTGATACCGAACAATTTGCCCCAGAAGCGAGTCATGTCTTTCCAGATGACATTGCCTGTCATCACGTAGACGCTTTCCATGATGACCAGCAGCCACACCATCCCCACGGTGAGCGGTACAAATAGAAAGTGGTACAGCGCTGTGGCTGCGAATTGCAGCCGTGACAGATCCACCAGTTGTTCTGAGATCACTTGCTTGCCCCTTGAGCCGAGGTGGGTACGCCGAACCTGTCACTGATGGTGTTCGAGTCGACGCTGACGCGCGAATCCTTGATGAACAGCCACCACAGCACCGTCAGCACGACCAGTTTGATCAGCACGGCTGTGAGCAGATGGCGACGCAATCGTTTATCGGAAATAGTCATGGGACATGCTGTAGCACGGCGCATGCCAACGCCCTGATATATTTTTTATTCTTATAAAGCAATGAGTTAGCGACAGACACCGAAGCTCATCGCTTGGTTTGGAGGGAGTAAAACCTGCCAAACTGCCAAGGGCTGGCAGTGGTTGGCAGTCGAGGCTTTATAGGGCTCAGGCCAGGCCCTGCTCCTTCAACCGCCTGTATAACGTGCGCTCACTCACGCCCAGGTGCCTGGCCAGTTCGCTGCGGGTGCCTTTGAAAGTGGCCACCAACTGTTCCAGGTCCCTGCTATCACGGGCAGGCGTCAAGACTGAGGCGGACAAGGCCAAGGGGGGCGCGGGCAGATGCAAGGCGTGAATGACACCGTCGTCGGCAAACAGCGCAGCTCTTTCCAGGACATTGCGCAGCTCGCGGATATTGCCCGGCCAGGAAAACCGCTGCAATTGCATCAGCGCTTCGGGATCGATGGTCAGCCGACGCTTACCGATCCCGGAACGTTGCAGGAATGAATCCACCAGCAAGCCGATGTCTTCAAGGCGATGCCGCAAGGGCGGTAAATGGATAGGGAAAACGCTGATGCGGTAGTACAAGTCCTGCCTGAACTCGCCCCTCTCCACCATCTTTTCCAAGGGCTTATGGGTCGCGGCCACCAGCCTGAAATCGGCGTGCTGGGTTTCTACACTGCCAACACGGCGATAGGTTCCAGACTCGATCAGTCGCAACAGTTTCACCTGCATGGCCAGGGGAACGTCGCCTATCTCATCGAGAAACAGCGTACCGCCCTGGGCCGTCTCCACCAGGCCCACCTTGCGCGTGGTGGCGCCGGTAAATGCCCCCTTTTCGTGGCCGAACAGCTCGCTCTCGAACAACGTTTCGGTCAAGCCGGAGCAATCCACCACGACAAAAGGCCCGGCGGCCCGCTCACTGGTTTCATGGACGGCGCGGGCAAACAGCTCCTTGCCTGTGCCGGACTCTCCCAGCAACAGCACCGGCAACATCGAGGGCGCTACCCGCTGCAGTTCCAACAGCGCCTGATTAAAGGCCGGTGAACTGCCCACCAGCCCCTCATTACTGGGCCGTGCCGATGCGCTCCGCACCTGGGTAAGGCGCTCCACATAAGCGGTGATGACGCCGTGCTCATTCAGGATCGGACGCAATTCCACATCGACGTGTTCCGGCCCGCGCGGTGTGTGGTGGATGTGCAAGACCCGATCCGGACTGCGCATCTCCCTGGCCTTTTTCATCGGGCAGTTCTCGCCGGCCTGGTCACAAGGCACATCGTAGTGGTGGGAAACCCGATAACACTTATGGCCAATGAACGGCTTGTCGGCGCTGCCGAACTGACGCAGGTAAGCCGTGTTCGCCGCCAGGATGTTGTAATCAGGATCGAGGACGATCATCGGCTGGGGCTCATGCTCCAGAAACGAGACCAGGGACTGCACCTGGTCTGTACGTGGAAGCGGGTCTTGGGTAGACGGCAGGCGGTGTGTCATCGCGGCTCCAGTGAATTCATCCAGCACAGGTGGCACTGCCACTATGCCAACAAACACTGCCAATGGCAGTTTAATTGTCTGGACATCGGCCCGCGTCCTCGCGGAACTCATGAAGTTAAATCAATAAAATCACAAGGTTAGACTTATAAAACGACCCAGCATCCACCTGGCAGCATTATTGCTCTGTCTGTTCTTCAAGCGGTTCGATGAGAGCCCCGAAGGAGACCGTTCATGACCGTAAAACCGTACGTCGAAGGATTTTTCGATCCTGAGACCCACACTGTCAGCTATCTGGTGCTGGACGAAGCGACTCGCCAGTGCGCGTTGATCGACAGCGTCCTTGATTACGATCCCAAATCAGGCCGTACCACAACCACCTCGGCCGACAAGCTGATGACCCGGGTGATCGAGTTGGGGGCGAAGGTCCAATGGATTCTTGAAACCCACGTCCATGCCGACCACCTCACCGCCGCCCCGTACCTGAAGGAAAAGCTCGGCGGCACGATAGGGATCGGCAGCCAGATTACCGCCGTGCAGGAAGTCTTTGGCACGCTGTTCAACACCGCTGGGAAGATGCCCCGCGATGGCAGTCAGTTCGACCATCTGTTCGTCAATGACGAGTCGTTCACTGTCGGAACGCTGCAATGCCGTGCGCTCCATACACCGGGCCACACCCCCGCCTGCATGACGTATGTCATCAGCGACGGCCAGGAAACGGCGGCATTCGTTGGCGACACCTTGTTCATGCCCGACTACGGTACCGCACGGTGTGATTTCCCCGGTGGCAACGCGCATACCTTGTTCCGATCCATCAACAAGGTCCTGAGCCTGCCGGCCAACACTCTTCTCTACACCTGTCACGATTACCAACCAGGTGGCCGCGAAGTGCAATTCTCCAGCACCGTCGCCGAGCAACGTGCCGACAATGTCCACGTCCGTAACGGCATCAGTGAACAAGCATTCGTAGCGATGCGCACCCAGCGCGATGCCTCCCTGGACATGCCGACGCTCATCCTCCCATCGGTCCAGGTCAACATGCGGGCCGGGCATTTCCCGGAGCCGGAATCGAACGGCACGCACTACCTGAAAATCCCGCTCAATCGGCTCTGACAACACCCTCCCCATAAGAAAAACAGTCATCACGGAGACAGTCATGGACATCCGCCACCTTGCGTCCGGCCTCTCGATTTCAGGGCAGATTCATCCCGAACAATTGAGTGAGATCAAAAACAGCGGCTATCGCGCCATCATCTGTAACCGCCCTGATGGAGAAAGCAGCGATCAACCTTTGTTTGCCGACATCAAACGCGCGGCACAAGCCATGGGCATCGAAGCGCACTACCTTGCCGCAGAGTCCGGCAAGGTGACCGATGAGCAAGGCGTTGCCTTCGGCAAATTGCTCGAGTCCTTGCCCAAGCCAGTGTTGGCGTACTGCCGCTCCGGCATGCGCTCGACGACGATGTGGGCGCTGTCCCAGGCCGGCCAGCAGCCCTTGCCGCAAATTGTCGAAGCCGCCAGGAAAGCCGGTTTCGACATGAAAGGCGTCATTCGCAGAATTGCCAACGAGGGACGCACGCCTGTTGGCGTGGCCGAGGCCCGACATGCCGTGGTGATTGTCGGCGGCGGCGCGGCGGGCATCGCCACAGCCTCGAGCCTGTTGGCCCGCGAGCCAGGCCTGGACATTGCCATCATCGATCCTGCGGATGTGCATTATTACCAGCCCGGCTGGACCCTCGTCGGCGGTGGCGTGTTCGAGGCACAACAAACCGCCCACACGATGGGTGCGACCATTCCCCGGGGCGTGCATTGGATCAAAGCGGCTGTCGCGGCTTTCGAACCTGAAAACGACGCCATTATTCTCGATGGGTGCCGCGTGGTCCGCTACGAGCAGTTGATCGTCTGCCCGGGCCTGAAACTGGACTGGCATGCCATTGAAGGCTTACCGCAAACACTGGGGCGCAACGGCGTCACCTCGAACTATCTGTACCACCTGGCCCCCTACACCTGGGAACAGGTGCAGCAACTGCGCAGTGGCCGGGCCATTTTCACGCAGCCCCCCATGCCGATCAAATGCGCCGGAGCCCCTCAAAAAGCGATGTACCTGTGCGCCGACCACTGGAAACGCCAAGGCGTACTCGGCGATATCGAGATCGACTTCTGCAGCGCCGGGGCTGTCCTGTTCGGTGTTCCCGACTACGTGCCGGCCTTGATGGAGTACGTCCGCGCCTATGGGATCGACCTGAATTTCGGCAGTACGCTGACTTCTGTCGATGGACCGGCACAAACGGCGACCTTCAGCTGCGTCAAGGCCGATGGCAGTACTCACCTGGTGACGCACGACTTCGATCTGCTGCATGTGGTGCCCCCTCAGGTCGCGCCGGATTTTATCCGCGTAAGCCCTCTGGCCGATGGGGCGGGCTGGATCGATGTCGATCCCGACAGTTTGCGGCATAAAACCTGGGCGAATATTCACGCACTGGGCGATGCCACCAATACCAGCAACGCAAAAACCGCAGCGGCGGCGCGCAAACAGGCGCCCGTGGTCGCCCATAATGTGCTGGCGGCCATGGGCAAGGCCAAGGGCAGCGCCCATTACGACGGCTACGGTTCTTGCCCGCTGACCGTGGAACGAGGCAAGGTCGTGCTTGCTGAATTCACCTACGGTGGCAAGCTTGCCCCCAGCTTCCCGTCCTGGCTGATCGACGGGACTCGGCCTTCGAGACTCGCCTGGCTACTTAAAGAGCGAATTCTTCCGCCGCTGTATTGGAAAGCCATGCTCAAGGGCCGTGAGTGGCTGGCGAAACCTGAACTGGCGGACCTATGAAGTCGAACCTCTACTCCAGGAGACCGAGATGATTGCAGTCCTGGTACTGGGCTTTGCGGTGGGCGTGATCCTGGCCCTGACCGGAGCCGGCGGCGGCATACTCGCCGTCCCGTTCCTGGTTTTTGGCGTGGGCTTGAGCATGGCCGAAGCCGGGCCCATTGGTTTGCTGGCGGTGGGCCTGGCCGCCACCCTGGGCGCCGTGATGGGCCTGCGCAACGGCATCGTGCGCTACAAGGCGGCGCTGTTGACGGCCAGTGCGGGGGTCATCTGCTCGCCGCTGGGCCTTTGGTTGGCCCAGCGCACGCCCAACCGTCCGCTGACGATCCTGTTTGCCTTGTTGCTGATGTATGTGGCGTTCCGTGCATTGCAAAAAACATTGCCCTCTCATGTCAGGGCAAATGCATTCGAAACACGTAAACCGCCGCCCTGTGTCCTGGACGAAAATCGCGGCAAGTTGAACTGGACCGGCCCTTGCGCGTGGGCGCTTACGGCGTCGGGCATGATTGCCGGGGTGCTTTCCGGGCTGCTCGGTGTGGGCGGCGGTTTCGTCATGGTTCCGGCGCTGCAGCGATACACCAATTTGACCACGCAATCGGTGCTCGCCACATCGCTGACCGTTATCGCTTTGGTTTCCCTGTCAGGGGTGCTGACGAGCTCGGCGACAGGCCACCTGCAATGGCCAATAGCACTTCCCTTTTCCATGGGGGCCATCGTCGGCATGCTCGGCGGACGCCTGGTCGCTGCCAGGTTGCCGGAACCCTATCTGCAAAGAGGCTTCGCCCTTGTGTCGACGCTGGTAGCGGCCGCGCTCCTGGTAAAAGCCCTGGGTTGAATCGCCTAGTGGAATATCAACGATTGTGCATTGGAGAACGCTGATGAATCTCGACTGGCTCAACTTTACGCCGTGGTCATCCCTGGCCGGCGGCATGTTGATTGGCTTGGCGGCCGGCCTGTTCGTGGTCGCCAACGGCCGGATCGCCGGCATCAGCGGGCTGATCGGCAGCCTGCTGCAGCGAGGCAGCGAAGGGGTGGGCGAAAAGGCCCTGTTTCTCCTGGGCCTGCTCGTCGCGCCGCTGGTATGGGGCGTGTTTGCCACCTTGCCGCCGATCGAGTTCCAGGCCGGCTGGTTCGGCCTCACTGTCGCGGGCCTGTTGGTGGGTGTCGGCACTCGTTACGGTTCGGGCTGCACCAGTGGCCATGGCGTGTGCGGCCTGTCGCGCCTGTCACCGCGCTCGATGGTCGCCACGGCGTGTTTCATGCTCAGCGGTTTCACCACGGTATTTGTCCTGCGTCACGTGATAGGGGTTTGAACATGCGCAAACTGACGGCATTCATCGCTGGCCTGCTCTTTGGCTTCGGGCTGCTCCTGGCAGGCATGGCCAACCCGGAAAAAGTATTGGGTTTCCTGGACCTGGCCGGCGCCTGGGATCCGTCCCTGGCACTGGTGATGATCGGGGCGATTGGCACCGCCATCGTCCCGCTGGCCTGGGCGCGCCAACAGACTCATTCGCTGCTGGGCAGCCCCATGCAGTTGCCGGTCAAGCGAGAACTGGACCCACGCCTGATCGGTGGCAGCCTGGTGTTCGGTATCGGCTGGGGCATCGCCGGCATCTGCCCCGGCCCCGCCGTGGCCATCCTGCTGACCGGACACTGGCAAGCCATTGTGTTCATGCTGGCCATGTTGGCGGGCATGTGGTTGTTCACCGCGCTGGAAACCCGGCGCGTCCATTGATCAGGAGATTGCCATGAAAGCCAACATTGGAACCATTGACCGGGGCGCACGCATTGCCGTGGGGCTTGTCCTTATAATTCTGGCCCTGACGGGCTCGATCGGCGCCTGGGGCTGGATTGGCCTGGTGCCACTGGCCACGGGTATCTTTCGCTTCTGTCCGCTCTATTCGTTATTGGGCATCAAGACCTGCAAACGTTGCTGAAGCGTACAACGGCCTTTCTCCTGGAGCGGCCATTGACGTTGCAAGCCCCTCTTGGAGCCTTGCAACGGGCTCCCTCAACCGAAGGATTCGCCGCCATGCCCTGCTCACAGCCCGAGACATTTGACGTAATCATCATCGGTGGCGGCCAAGCGGCCTTGGCGGTGGCCTATTTCCTGCGGCGTACGCCTCTCTCGTTCGTCATCCTCGACGCCCAGGAAGAACCCGGTGGTGCCTGGCGGCATGGCTGGAACTCGCTGCGACTCTTTTCCCCGGCTACATGGAGTTCGATCCCCGGCTGGATGATGCCCCCCTCACAGGATGGCTATCCGTCGCGAGACCATGTGGTCGACTACCTCACGCAGTATGAACAGCGCTATCGATTTCCCGTGGTGCGACCGGTACAGGTCACCCGTGTGGAACGCACAGCAACGGGTTTGCGGGTACACACCCCCGAGAAGCACTGGGACGCCCGGGTCGTGGTCAGCGCAACGGGCACCTGGAGCAACCCCTACATCCCTCGTTACCCTGATGCAGCCTTGTTCGCTGGGCAGCAATTGCATTCGGCGGACTATGTCGAGGCATCCCCGTTCGCTGGCAAGAAGGTCCTGGTTGTAGGCGGTGGCAATTCAGGCGCGCAGATTCTGGCCGAGGTATCGAAAATCGCCGAGACCACTTGGGTCACGCCCATCGAGCCGCTATTCCTTCCCGACGCAGTGGATGGGCGCGTGTTGTTCGAGCGTGCCACCGAACGCTGGAAGGCCCAGCAGGAAGGTCGCGTCATCGACCAACCCGTGGGAGGGTTGGGTGACATCGTCATGGTAGCGCCGGTAATCGAGGCCCGTGAACGCAACGTCCTTCAGGCCGTCAGGCCTTTCGAGCGCTTTACTCGCAACGGTGTGATCTGGGCCGACGGCCGCGAATCAGCCGTGGACGTGGTGATCTGGTGCACCGGATTCAGGCCCGCCCTGCAGCACCTGGATGCGCTGGGAGTGCTCAACCACGAAGGTCGCGTGGAGGTCGAGGGCACTCACTCGATACAAGAGCCCAGGCTATGGCTGGTCGGCTACGGCGAGTGGACGGGATCGGCTTCCGCCACCCTGATCGGCGTTACACGCACCGCACGCAGCACGGTCGACGAGATAGTCGCCTTTCTCGCCGGACAATCTACGACCGATGCGCCTGCTTGAAGCACCGTACGGGGCCGGCCAGCGGTTATGGCACCGGGTAATCGCTTAGAAGCGTCCTATTTCCATGGTCGCGCACAGCCCCCCCTCAGTACGATTCTCCAAGCGTATGTGCCCTCCCAGTCGATCCGCGATGGTGCGTACAATCGTCAGCCCCAACCCTGCCCCTTGGTCATTGCCGCGGCTGTAGAACCGCTCGAAGAGCCGCTCACGCTCAGCCTCGTCGATACCCGGCCCCTGGTCTTCGACAGACAGTTCGTAGTGATCACCCTTCCTGGCCAGGCGTACGGTGATCGTGCCGTTGGCCGGAGAAAAATTGGCCGCGTTGGTCACCAGGTTGTTCAAGGCGATGTCGATAGCCACCGGGTCGATTCGAACCGGACCGATGTCATCGCTGACATCCAGCACCGGCTCCAGCCCTTTGCTCAACAACCAGGGGGTCAGTTGCACCAGGCTCGCCCGAACCGTGGCGGCCAGGTCGATGACCGCCGGCGTCGGAACGCCTGCCTGCGGTTCAAGCCGCGCCATGGTGAGCAATTGGTTAACCAGGCGCGTGGTGCGGTCGACCCCGGCAATCAGGTGTTCCAGGGACTCGCGACGGCTTTGCTCGCTCCCCGCCTCCATCAGGTTCTGTGCATGCACCCGCAGTACGGCCAAGGGTGTACGCATTTCATGGGCGGCGTCGGCGATGAAACGCCGCTCACGGCCCATCACTTCCTGGATCTGCGCCAATACACGGTTGAGTGCCGCCTGCATGGGCTCAAGCTCCGTAGGGAGCGGCATCATTTGCAAGGGTTCCAGGGAGCCGGGATGCCTGGCGCGCAACTTCGCCGCCATATCGACCAGGGGCTTGAGCCCCCAGCCGATGGCCAGCCAGATCACGGCCGCTAGCACCACGCTGCCGATCAGGTTGGGCACGACGGTGTGACGAACAATGCGGTCGACCAAGTCGGCACGCACGTCGTCACGCTCGCCCACCCAGATCTTCAACCCGTACTGCGCGTCGTCCAGGACGAACGCCCGCCACTTACGGTTCTTCTGGTCCACGATCTCGCTGAAACCGGGCGCAATCGGGGGTGAGGTGAACGACGGTGCGCTGGTGGTATGAACCAGCACCGAACCTTGTGAGTTCCAGACCTGGAAAGCGATCTTGCTTTCATAGGGATGACCGTCGACTTTAGGCACCGCCTGCCCCAACGCCGAATTGAACGCCTGATACAGCTCGGCGTGTTCCTTGCTCGCCATCGGCATGCGCATCACACCCTGCAGCAGCCGGGCATTCTGCGCCAATTGGGCGTCGTAGACCTCGGCGATTTCGTGGTTGCTGTCATACAGGTTGAATACCGTGATGATCAACAGGCCAAGGAACAGCAGGCCTAGGATCAACGTGAGGGTACGCCGCCGGATCGAACTCATCGGCGCTCCTCCACCAGGTAACCGACACCGCGAATGGTACGGATCAGGTCGGTGGAGAATTTCTTGCGCAGGTGATGGATATGCACTTCCAGCGTGTTGCTCTCGGCCTCCTCGCTCCAACCGTAGAGCAACTGCATCAAATGATCGCGCGTCATGACGCGGCCCGGCGGCGAGAGCAGTTCATGGAGCAACTGATACTCCTTGGGCGTCAGGGCCACCGGCTTGCCCTGGTAACTGACTTGCTGGGTGCCAGGGTTCAGGCTGATGCCGGCATGCTCGATCAACGCCTGGGCGCGGCCGGCGCTGCGACGCAACAAGGCCCGTAGCCGGGCCTTGAGTTCCGCCAGGTCGAAGGGTTTGACCAGATAGTCGTCAGCCCCGGCGTCCAACCCGGCGATGCGATCCTCGGTGGCATCGCGGGCGGTGAGGATCAGCACCGGCAGGTTGGAACCACTGTCACGCAAGCGCCGCAACACCTGCAAGCCGTCCATGCGTGGCAAGCCAAGGTCAAGCACCGCCAGGTCGAAAGTCTCACTGAGCAGCGAATGCAAGGCGCTGCTGCCGTCCTTCACCCAGTCGACGGTATAGCCTTCGCGACTCAAGGCCTGATGGATGCCCTCCCCCAAGGCCACGTCATCTTCGATCAGTAATAAACGCACACGCGCTCCTGTCAGTTCAGTTGCTTGTTCACATCCACCAGTAACGCGTCGATCTCCTTGCGGCGCCCGGCATCGGCCGTTTCCCGACCTGGCCGCGGTGCTGCCTGCAAGGCTTTTTGCAGCGCTGCCTTGGCTTCGCTGTAGCGTTTCTGACGGTAGAGGTGATCCCCCCAAAAGTACAGGCTGTCGATGCCGTTCGGGTTGAGTTGCAATGCTTGCTTGAGCAATTGCTCGGCCTTGTCCGAGTCGCCGAAACCCAGGGGCCAGCCCGGTACCCGGTCGTAGAGTGCGCCGAGACTGGTGTAGGCCGAGCCTTGCAGGGCCTTGGGGTCCAGGGTCAGGGCTTTTTCCAGGTCGCCCTTGGCGTCCTTGACCTTGCCCAGCGCACCGAGCCCACCCTTGGCACCGGCCCAACTGCTGTTGACGATGCCGGACCAGATCCATGCTTCGGCCACCGATTGGCGCTCCTGCTTGAATGCCGAGGCCTGGGTCGCGAGTTTTTCGAACGCATCGGCGCGTTGGCCTTCTGGCAATTCATATTGAATATGGGCCCAGCGCTGCTGGATGTCGCTGAGACGTTGCTGGTCGGCCGCCTCCAATGCCCAGACGCTTTGGCTCAGGGTGCCGATCAACAGGCAAGCGAGGATTTTTTTCATGGCTTGAGATGCTCGTTTTCGGGTTTGTGACTGAGACGGCGCACCAGTGGCAATTGCTTGCGCAG
This sequence comes from Pseudomonas sp. NFACC24-1, assembly GCF_900115235.1. Lineage (NCBI taxonomy): Bacteria > Pseudomonadati > Pseudomonadota > Gammaproteobacteria > Pseudomonadales > Pseudomonadaceae > Pseudomonas > Pseudomonas sp. NFACC24-1. Next base: position 147,385 of record NZ_FOVS01000003.1, on the reverse strand, counting down.
GCCACGGTCCACCAAGTTGGGAAGCAGGCTGTTGAGGCCGACGAAAAAGCGTTCAGGCCAGCCCAGATACAGCTCGCGCCGGTCGCCGATAATCGCGTGGATCACCGCCGCCGCCACGGTTTGCGGGTCGTCGACGTTGGCCTTGAGGGCCTGGTTGAGCGCGTCGGCTGCCGGGCTGTTCATCGAGGTACGGGTGGCCCGGGGCGCCACGTAGAGCACTCCGATACGGGTGTCGGCCAACTCCCGGCGCAAAGCTTCGGAAAAACCGCGCAAGGCAAACTTGCTGGCGCAGTAACTGGCGTAGCCCGGGTAGCCGATTGATCCGTAGGTCGAACCGACGTTCACCACCATCGCGCTGTCGGCCTGCTTGAGCAGCGGCAACAGTATTTTGGTCAGGCAGATCGGCGCGCTGATGTTCAGCGCCAGCATGGCGTTGATCTCGCTGTCGTCGAGTTGTTCGAGCATGGCGAAGTGGTTCACGCCGGCGGCATTGATCAGCAGGTTGATGCCGCCCTGGGCTTCGGCGGCGACCAGCACTTTGCGTCGGTCGGCGAGAAAGGTCAGGTCGGCTTCGACCCAGCTCAAGTGCTGCGGATAACGCTCCAGCAACGACTGCAAGGCTTCGCGATGCCTGGCCACGGCCAGCACCCGCGCGCCACTGGCGCACAGGGCAGCGGCGATGGCCTGGCCGATTCCACCGCTGGCGCCCGTCAGCACGACACGCGCATCACACAGGCGCATGTTCAGGCTCCCCGTCACGAGGCAGGCCCCGGAACATGTCGGTGTACAACCGGTACACCACCTTGGAGGCATGGATCACCGCAGCCTGGTCCGCCGGATCGTCCAGGCGGTTCATCAGGCCGCGATAGGTCTGCATATGCTCGATGTCGAGCGATCCATGGGAGCTGAGGTAACTGAACGCCGTGGGCGGCAGTTCCAGGCGCTGGCGGATGCTGTCGGCGGCATGGGTCGCCAGGGCGATACTGGTACCCTCCAGCACATTGACCATGCCGAACAGGCCAACCGGGTTGCCTCGGGCGATCAAGTCATAGAGGTAACTGACCATCAGCTCGATGGGTAACGAAGGCTGGCCGTTGCGCACCGCTTCCTTATCGCCACCGCACACGGCAATGTCATCCAGCACCCATTGCTCGTGGCCGTACTCTTCGTCGATGTATTCGCACACGGCCTTGCGCAGCCATTCCAGGTGCGTTGGCAGGCGCGCCCCACACGCCATCATCAACGGCACCGTATGGCGCACGTGGTAATACGCCTGGATCAGGAAGCCCCGGTAACTGGCCAGGCTGACCTGGCCGTCGAGGGCGTCGCGGATGATCGGCAGATTGAACAGGGTCTGGCGCTCTTGCTGGGTGGCTTCTTGCAACGAGTCAAAAAAACTCATGATGGGGATTCCTCGGACAAGACAGATGAAGTGAGCTGCGCGCGGTAATGCTCGACGATGGCCTCCCGGCGTGGCCGGCCATTGGCGGTGAGCATGCCGTTGGCAGCGCTGAAGGGTTGGTCCAGGCGCGTCCAGTGATGGACCCGCGCGTAGTCGGGCAGCGTGTCGTTGGCCTTGGCCACGGCCAGCTCCAGCGTTTGATCCGTGCAGTCGGCCCGGGCGGGCCAGAGCAGTGCATGGTTGTGCGGCATGGCTTCGCCATAGACAAAGGCCTGGGCAACGTCACCGCCCTGGGTGAGTTCGGCTTCAACCCATTCGGGGTTCACGTTGCGACCGAAACTGGTGACGAATTGGTGTTTCTTGCGACCGCGCAGGTAAAGGAAACCGTCTTCATCGAACTCACCCAGGTCGCCGCTGCGCCACCACTCGCTGGCGTGCGCAGGCTCCCCCAGATAACCGAGCAGCGTCGAGCCCTTGATCAGGACTTCGCCATCATCGGCCAATCGGATCTCCACATGGGGCAGTGGCTGGCCGACACTGCCGGCACGATGAGCCTCTGGCCGATTGAGGCACACCACCGAGGCGCATTCCGACAGCCCATAACCTTCAAACACCGGCAAGCCAACACGCTGGGCCCGTTGCAACAAATCGTGGGAGACCCGTGCCCCGCCGACGGCGGCGAATCGCACGATGTGCGGGTTGAACAGCTTCTGTTCGGCGGCCGTGACCAACATCAACAGCAACTGCGGAACCAGGATCAGGCTCTGCGCCCGACGCTCGGCCAGGCATCCCAGCAGCCGCGTCGGGTCGACCCCACTGGCGCCCTGGATGCCGAGGGTTTTCTGGCTGGGCAGGCTCAGCATGGCACCGGCATACAACGCCGCGTAGCAGCCAAGGTTTTCCAACAGAATCGCCAGGGGCAGCAATGCCAAGTGATGCCTGGCCTCGACCGGTTGGCTGGCCTGTTCCAGTTCACGGGCCACCCGCAACAGGCTGTCGGCGCTCAGGCAGACGCCTTTGGGCGTGCCGGTGGTTCCGGAAGTGAAGGTCAGCTTGGCGGTGCCTGCCGGCAGACGACTCGGCCCGTCGAAATGCCGCCGCCAGAACTCGCCACTGTGCTGGTATCCGGCGGCTTGCAGTTGCGTTTCGAACGCAGGCTCGGCAATCACCCGCTCGGCCTGGCTCTGCTCAAGGCAGTGGCGACGTTGAGCCTGGCTGAAAAAACCGGGCAGGATGACGCAGGCCAGCCCTTCGAACAGCGCGGCAAGGTCCCAGAGCATCGCTTCGATGCCGTTGTCCAGGGCCAGGGCTACAACGCTGATGTGTTCATCGCGCAGGCGTTGCTGGCGGTACACCACTTCGGAATAAAGCGTTGCGTAGTCGAGCTGCGCACCGTCGCCCCACAGCGCAATAGCGTGCCCCCTGCGCTCGGCATGCCCACGCAGGGTGCGTTTGAACCGTTCCATCTCAGGCGACATGGCTGGTCTCCCCGAGATCCGTCGACAGTCCCAGCCGAGTGAACAGGCCGGTATTGCGCAGGTGAATGAAACCGGCGCGGATGTTTCCGACATGAACCCACGGCTGGCTCTCGTAGTAACGCCCCCAGAGGTGACGCTCCTCACCGAGTCGCTGCGGATCGGCCGGGCACAGGGTCACGGGCTTGAGGCCCAGGCGATGGAAGCTGTTGACCAGGCCGATGTTGCCAGTGAACGCAACCCACTCCAGGCCGCCCATGGCCAACAGATAAGTGATCGCGATGATGCTCAGCCGGGCGCTGCCCGTGTCGCTGGCGGCCAGGTTGCCAACTTCGACGATGCCGGCGCGGTCCACCATTCGATCGGCGGCGACACTGATCAAGGGCTCGATGGGGCTGTCCAGATAACGTTCGAGGAACAGCGGCCCCTGGGCGGCCCGGCGCACGCCAGCAGCTGCGCAGAGCGTGCCATGGACATCGTCGAGCCCGAACAGCTGCGGCATGAAGTGACGAATATCGGCGCCGTGGACGTGGCGAAAACGCTGTTGGATGAACGCTTCTAACTCAGCCCGCCGCGGTTGTCCCGGCAAGGCTCGGTGCAAGTGGCGAGCCGGCAGGCCGGCGTCACCGAAGGCCAGCGGCAAGTGGATGTTCCAGTCAAAATCGGGCATGGCGCAACGTTCTCCCTCGGGCTATTGGGGAGAAGTATCGAGGCCGTTTCTTAACGAAGTCTGAAGATAGGCAGTTTGCGTACGCTTGAGAAATAGTCCGATCAAACACGGGCTGCCTTTGTTTGTTTTTCCGTAGTACAGTAGGCAAAACCCGATAAATATCCACCTTGAGATGACCTGAAGTGCCAGGCCCGACGTCAATGGACCCGCACACCCCGTCATCCTTCTACCGCGGCGGTAATTGCATGATCGACATCACCGAAGTCTCCATTGCCCAACTGCGCGCCGCGCTGGAATCGGGCCAGACCACAGCGGTAGCGCTTGTCCAGGCCTACCTCGCCAGGATCGATGCCTACGACGGCCCCGACACACCCACGGCCCTCAACGCAGTGGTGGTGCGCAACCCGGATGCGCTGAAGGAAGCGCAGGCTTCCGATGCCCGTCGGGCCAGTGGCCGGCCCCTCGGCCCACTCGACGGCATTCCCTATACGGCCAAGGACAGCTATCTGGTCAAAGGGCTCACCGCCGCCTCTGGAAGTCCGGCGTTCAAGGACCTGGTGGCTTATCGCGATGCGTTCACCATCGAACGGCTGCGCGCCGCCGGGGCCATCTGCCTGGGCAAGACCAACATGCCGCCCATGGCCAATGGCGGGATGCAGCGCGGGGTGTATGGCCGGGCGGAAAGCCCGTACAACGGCGACTACCTCACCGCGCCCTTTGCCTCCGGCTCCTCGAACGGTGCGGGCACGGCAACCGCCGCCAGTTTCGCGGCGTTCGGCCTTGCCGAAGAAACCTGGTCGAGTGGGCGCGGCCCGGCGTCGAACAACGGCCTGTGTGCCTACACGCCGTCGCGTGGGGTGATTTCGGTGCGGGGCAATTGGCCGTTGACGCCCACGATGGACGTCGTCGTGCCCTTCGCCAGGACCATGGCCGACCTGCTCGAGGTGCTGGACGTGGTGGTCGCCGAAGACCCGGACACCCGTGGCGACCTGTGGCGGTTGCAACCCTGGGTGCCGATTCCAAGCGTCGAGTCGGTTCGTCCCGCCTCGTATCCGAGCCTTGCCACAAACCCGGGGGCGCTGGCCGGCATTCGGTTCGGCGTGCCACGGATGTACATCAACGCGGACCCTGAAGCCGGCACGGCCGAGGCCCCCGGCATCGGCGGCCCGACGGGGCAGCGAATCGTCACCCGTGCCTCGGTGATCGACCTTTGGGAGCAAGCCCGCCAGGCCCTGGAAGCTTGTGGCGCCGAAGTGATCGAGGTGGATTTTCCGCTGGTGTCCAACTGCGAGGGCGACCGTCCCGGCGCACCGACGGTGTTCACCCGCGGCCTGGTTTCCAAGGAATTCCTGCACCATGAATTGTGGGACCTGTCGGCCTGGGCATTCGATGACTTCCTGCGGGCCAACGGTGACCCGAAATTGCATCGCCTGGCCGACGTCGACGGACCGAAGATCTTCCCCCACGACCCGGGCACCCTGCCCAACCGGGAGGACGATCTGGCCGCCGGCATGGACGAGTATGTGAAGATGGCCCAACGCGGCATTACGCCCTGGGACCAGATCCCGACGCTGCCCGACGGGTTGAGGGGGCTTGAAGCGACACGCCGGATCGACCTGGAAGACTGGATGGAGCGGCTGGGCCTGGACGCGGTGATCTTCCCGACCGTCGCCGACGTCGGACCGGCGGATGCGGATATCAATCCGGAATCTGCCGATATCGCCTGGAGCAACGGGGTCTGGGTCGCCAACGGCAACCTCGCCATCCGCCACCTGGGCGTACCCACGGTCACCGTGCCCATGGGCGTCATGGCGGACATCGGCATGCCCGTCGGGCTGACATTCGCCGGGCGTGCCTATGACGATTCGAGGCTGTTGCAACTGGCGTCGGCGTTCGAGTCGATTGGCTCTAAGCGCCGGGTCCCGCCTCGGACACCGCCATTGTCGGCTTGAGCCGGTCCTTGGGGCTGCGCAGCGGCCCCCGGCACCATGCCTACAGCCGGAAATACTGCTGCATGGCACGGGCCAGCAGGCTCACGGCTTCATCGCCGCGTGATGCCTGGGCTCGCATGAACACCACCTCATGCTCCGCGATCAGCGGCAGCTCTTCGAGGATCCGCATGGCATCCGTCACCCGTCCACGGTCGATCAGGCTGATCGCCAACCCGGCCTCCACGCAGGCCTTGATGGCCTGGTTGGAGGGGCTTTCCAGGACGATGCGGGTCTTGCGCCCGCTTTGCCTGAGGGACTCCATCATCGCTTGTCGATAAGGGCACTGCGCCGCATGCACCGCCAGCGGCAGCGGCTCCATCGAAGCCGCCATCGTGTGGGCCGGCCCGACCCAGACCGGCGTAGTGGACACCAGCACTTGCACCTCTGCATTCGCCAGCCCCTTCGGCTGGGCAACCACCGCTGCCTGGAGCTTGCCGCGCTGCACCAGGTCGCGTAGCGCATAGCTTGGCGCGGTCTTGAGCTCCAGCACCACGTTGGGCCACGCGGCGGCGAAGGTCGGGAGGATGTCGCGGATCACATGGTCTGCGTACTCATCCGGCACCCCCAAGGTGATACGTCCCGCCAAACGGGTTCCGTGCAGGTCCGCCAGCACCCGGTCATGGGTGCTCAGCAGTTCCGTCGTCGCCACGAGCAAACGCTGGCCCAACGCGGTGAGGGATACCGATTGATTGTCCCGGTTGAGCAACCGCCCGCCAGCGACCGCTTCCAAACGCTGGATATGCACGCTGACCGCCGCCGGGCTTTTGTGCAGTTGGTCCGCCGCCGCACTGAATTTCCCGATCCGTGCCACCGCATGAAAAGTACGTATCAAGTCGATATCGAGTATGGCCGTCATGATTCAATCTTCGTGAACAACTGATGCATTACATTTTGATTTATTAGATTAGCCGGGTTTCGTAGCCTGTGGTCATGAACCCGAATAAATCGCTGACCTGCACTTCCCTGCCCCGGCCCGCCTGGTACTGGCTGATTCCATTGCCGTTACTCGAAGCGGCATTGCTGGTGTCGTGGAGCTCGGGATTCGTCGGCGCGCGCTATTCCATCGATTATGCGCCGGCCCTGCTGGTGGTCTTCTGGCGGTGTGTCGTGGTCACGCTCGTCCTGTTTCCCTTCGTCGCCAGGCCGCTACGCCGAACCTCGCCTAGCGTGCTGTTGAAGAACGCCGGCATCGGCCTCCTGGCGATGGCGGGCTACCTGGGCGGCATCACCCAAGGCATTGCCCTGGGTGTGCCGGCGGGCCTGGCCGCGCTGGTCGCCGACCTGCTGCCGATGGGCTTGGCACTGCTGGCCGCAGGCGTACTCCGGCAACGACTGGCCTGGCAGGTATGGGTGGGGCTGCTGATCGGCCTGCTCGGCGTCATGCTGGTGACCCAGGGCGCACTGGCGTTGGGCAATGCGCCCTTGTGGGCCTATGGCCTGCCGCTGCTTGGCATGTTCTCGCTCGCCGTCGCGACCCTGTGGCAGAAATACTTACCCGCCGAACAATCGCTGGGCCTGCTGCCCAACCTCTGGCTGCAGTGTTGCGTGTCGGGCCTGGCCTTCGCCCTGGTCGAGGGCGCCCATGGCAGCCTGACCCCGCTGCCCAGCACAGGCTTCGCACTGAGCGTATTGTGGACCGCGGGCCTGTCGACCATGGGCGGCTACGGCCTCTATTGGTTGTGCCTGCGCCGCGCAACCGCCACCCGCGTCGCCAGTGTCCTGTACCTCAGCCCGCCCATTACGATGCTCTGGGCCTGGGCCATGTTCAACGAACCGCTTTCCTGGCAGATGGTGGTGGAGATGGCGGTGTCCGGGATCGGCATCTGGCTGGTCGTCGGCGCCGAAGCCCGTTCAAGATAGCAAGATCGATCGAGCGCATTGTGCTCGCCGGCTTCATGCTGGTGGCCTTTACTGGGAAAGACCATGACCGACACAAAAAAGCATTACCAATCCCGCATTGCAGAAGGTGCTCGATTACATCGACCTGCATCTTGATGGCTGCCTGGACCTGGACACCTTGAGCGGCGTTGCGGCTTTTTCGAAATACCATTTTCACCGGCAGTTCATGGCGACGTTCAGCTTGCCCTTGAATCGCTACCCATTACCGCGCTCTTTCTGCCGCTCAGGTGAGCGCCTAGTGGGTAATGCCAGTCAGTTGAGGATCAAACGGCACAAAACCTGTGGGAGCAAAGCTTGCTCGCGATAGCGGCAAACCCGTCACTGGGTTGCCGACTGGCTCACCCCAATCGCGAGCAAGCTTTGCTCTCACGGGTATGAGGCTTAACTGACTGGCACTATCATCTAGTGAGCGCTTTTTTCCTGTCTAGCCAATGTACGAGTAAACGGCGAAATCAAACCCATTGAAGGGAAAGGAAGCAACTTCTTTCATACCCATTTTCAAATGCGCACGGAGCGAGGGTTCATTGTCCTTGCGTATGAAAAGAATACCTTCACGCCCCCGCTCGAGTCGCCGGAGCTCCGCGAACATTCGCTGGGCCAAACCCTTGCCACGCTCCGCCTCACCCACGCAAATCGGACCATAGACATAAGCATCCGGCGCTCCATGATAAGCGGCGAACATCGCTTGTACGATCGGTAGGTCGGCATTCATCTCCCGCGTGGTGGTCATCAGGAAACCGCTGATACGGCCCTCTCGACGCGCAACAATCAAAGGCATTTCCTGCATCATCGCTGCCACACGGGCCCTTGGCAGGCTCGCAGAAAGCGAGCCGCCGCGGGCCATCTGATTCGCGGCCTGAAGCGCCAGGATCCCGTCCAGGTCGGCCTCATTGGCTCTGCCGACATCGGTTTCATGGTTCGTCATTGGAGATATCTCTGCTGGCTAGTTAAATGACTACTTCTACCGTGCCTGCCAAAAGATTAGTACAGGTCAACAATTACAGGATTTATACCTCGACAACGTGGCCCCCAATCCATAGACAGAACCAATACATTGCATTGCATATCGGTCTTGGACGCTATAGCTAAAGCGGCAGATGATGGCTTCAACCAAGCGACATCAACCCGATCCAAACCGATAGGAGCTACGCCATGCAACAGTCCCACGCCTACAACGACATCAGCCTGGCCCTGACCACCGAAGTGCTGGATGCCAAGGCACGCAAGCACCTGTCCTGGCAGGACTTGGCCGATGGCACCGGCCTGAGCCTCGCCTACGTCACCGCCGCCCTACTCGGCCAGCATCCATTGCCGGAACACGCGGCGAAGGTGATTGGCGAGAAGCTCGACCTGACCGCCGACTCGGTCGCCCGTCTGCAGATCATTCCCCTGCGCGGCAGCCTCGCTGGCGTGCCGACCGATCCGACGATCTATCGCTTTTACGAAATGATCCAGATCTACGGCACCACCCTCAAGGCCCTGGTTCATGAGCAGTTCGGCGACGGCATCATCAGCGCGATCAACTTCAAGCTCGACATCAAGAAAATCGAAGACCCTGAAGGCGGCTCGCGTGCGGTGATCACACTGGACGGCAAGTTCCTGCCCCTGCGTCCGTTCTGATCGTCCCGCTGGCCCCAGGCGAACCTGAGGCTTCGCTTCAAACAACTTATCGCTGATTTGAACTCGCTACTCATTCTTGCGTGGAGCATGACTCATGAAAAAAATCCTGTTTCTGGCCCTGTCGCTGACCGCCTCGCTGTCGGCCCATGCCCAACCGTCCACCGCACCTGCGGACATCGTTTCCTATGCCTACGGCATGCATCTGGACATCGCCCAGGTGGTGGACATCACCACGCCCGCCGATGTCTGCGGTCCGACCCCAGTGCAAATGACTTATCGCGACTCCCAAGGTGAAACCCACATTCTTGAATACAGCCTGATCGGCAACGGCTGCACGAACTGATAACACCCTATTCATTGGAGGCAAGCAGCATGAAAGCGCTGATCGAAGGTTTCCTGAAGTTCCAGCAAGAGGTCTTTCCACAACGCACGGACCTGTTCAAACACCTGGCCACCACGCAACACCCGGGCACGTTGTTCATCACCTGTTCCGACAGCCGCGTTGTACCGGAGCTGCTGACCCAGCAGGAACCCGGCGAACTGTTCGTGATCCGTAACGCCGGCAACATCGTGCCATCCTATAGCCCTCACCCGGGCGGTGTTTCCGCGACGGTGGAATATGCCGTCGCGGTGCTGGGCGTGAGGGATATCGTGATCTGTGGTCATTCCGATTGCGGTGCCATGACCGCCGTCGCCAAATGCGCCTGCATGAATCACCTGCCGGCGGTCAGCGGTTGGCTGCAACACGCCGAGTCGGCACGGGTCATCAATGAATCACGGCCTCACGTCGATGACGCGGCGAAAGTCAGTTCGATGGTGCGTGAAAACGTCATCGCCCAATTGGCGAACATCCAGACGCACCCGAGTGTGCGGCTGGCCCAGGAGAAGGGCTTGCTCAACCTGCACGGCTGGGTCTATGACATCGAGACCGGCTCCATCGACGCCCTGGACGCCGACAATCGCAGCTTCAGGTCCTTGGCGGACAACCCCCAGGCGTGTGCCGTACCGGCCCGGACGGCGACTGCCGCGTGAGGATCGCTGCCTGGTCTAGGGCAGTTGCACACCTCGATCACTGTGGCGAGGGCGCTTGCTCCCGCTGGGCTGCGCAGCGGCCCCAAAGCCATCCACCCCGTGCAACAGTGTCTCCACGAAAGCCACGGACGCCGCGCTGTGATAGTTGTTCTTGCGCCGCAACAGCGAAGCTCCACGCCGGGGCGCCGCGTCCTGCAGCGCCAGCTTGCGCAGTGCGCGCTCCTGGGTGGCGATGGGTTCCGGAAGAATGGTGGCGACGGCCGAATGCCCGATCACTTCCAGCAACGTGCTGACCGAATTGACCTCAATGCTCACCTTGGGCGTGATCCGAGCCTGGACGAAGTAGTCGTCGATGCACGTACGGGTGGCAAAGTCCGGGCTCAACAAGGCGAACTCCAGTTGCCCGACCTGCTCAGCCGTCAGCGCGGCCTGACAGTCATACAACGGGTGATTGCGCCCCACCATCAGCCCCAGGGTTTCGGTGAACGCCGGGATCGATTCGACATCGGTGCTCCTGACCTGATCGAATGCGATGGCGATGTCTAACGTGTCATTCGCCAAGCCCTCCTCGATATCGACCATCGACAACTCGAAGATTTGCAGGTGGATATTCGGGTATCGCGCGCGGTAGTCACGCACCAGCGGCCCGACCAGGTAAGCCATGAACGTCGGGGTCATGGCCAGCCTCAAGCTGCCGCGGGACAGGTCCTTGACGTCGTGCAGCGCACGCTTGCCGGCGGCCAGCTCCACCAGCACCCGCCGGGCGCATTCGATATAGGCCACCCCGGCATCCGTGGGCCTGACTGTGCGAGACGTGCGGTCGAACAGACTCACTCCGAGGGTTTCTTCCAGTTGCCGGATCTGTTGCGACAGGGTCGGCTGCGACACGTGCAGCACCTCGGCGGCACGCGTGAAACCGCCGTGGTCAGCGACCGCCAACAGATAGCGCAAGTGACGTAGCAACATCGGAACCACCACCTGGAGCTTGGGTAATTGCGATGCATTGTATAGGGGACATGTCGCATCCACATCCGCCACGGGCTCAGCGTCACCTTTTAGCGGGTCGGCGTCAGCCTCAGCACCCGCATCACAAAAGCGCCCGCCTTCGCCAGCATGGCGCCGCTCATACTCGGCTGGCACAGGACGTTCGAAACAGGTGCTGCAGACTCGCTGGCCAGGGCGCCCATCAACTGGGGCAACAGGAATCCGCTTTCGTATTCTGGGTGAATCGCAACAGAGGTGTCCGACCAAGGGTTGCCAGTGCAGGTGACGTCGATCATGGGAAATCTCCTGGGTAATGGAGAACGCTGCGACGGCCCGAAACGGTCGATCGCTTCTGGGGTCAGTTTCACTGGCGAACAGTTCTTAGAGAATGCCCAGGAATCTGATGACTTGATTGCGCCATCTGAAACAATCGCCCAGGGCAGCCAAAAAAGCCCCGGTGTCGTTGAGGCAACCGGGGCTTGGGAGCGGCTATGAATCACGCCGGCTTTTGCAGCGTGTCGTACGCTTCAAGCGAGCGCAGCGAGTAGATGTAGGCAGCCCCCGCATTCAACGAAATCGCGGTGGCCAGGGCCGCTGCAACCTCCTCACGGCTCGCACCCGCCTTGATCGCCGCATCCGTGTGGGCGGCAATACAGCCGTCGCAACGGGTGGTCACGGCGATGGCGATCGAGATCAGCTCGCGGGTCTTGGCATCGAGCACGTTGTTTTCGCTGGCGGCTTCCCCGAGCGCCATATAGGCCTTGACCATTTTCGGGTTGCTGCGGCCCAGCGCGCCAAACGCTTTCTGAATGGTGGGCAACAATTCGGACCAATTATTGAACATGGCATTAACTCCTGAGTGGGTTGGGTGTACTGTTTTGACGCCCTCAGTTTTTCACCCTGGCGCCACTCGGTTTTGCTCAATCCGCTCAGTTTTTTTGGCGAAACGCTCAAATGAATGCGATCGATAAACTCATCAGCCTGGCCAACGTTCGCGGCAGCCTGGACCTGCGTTGTCAGTTCCAGGGCGACTGGGCCCTGGATCACGGCCAGCATGCCCTGGGCACGGCGCCCTATCACATCGTGCTGGCCGGCGAATGCCGCGTCGAGTTTGCCGATGGGCAGCGCTTGCCCATGCGTGCCGGTGACATCCTGCTGCTGCCGCGCGGCGCCCCGCACCTCATGCACAGCCCTGGGAAAATGGTGACGCCGACCTCACCCCGGATCGTGACCGGAGGCGCCTTGCCGATTCACCGCATTGGCGGTGCCAGCGCGGAGCTGGACATGCTTTGCGGTGGTTTTCACTTCAACCGGGCTTCGTTGCTGTTCAGCGCCCTGCCCGACTACCTGGTGATTCCCAGCGGCGCCTTACCGGCCAACGGACCTTTGCCGGCGTTGGTGGAGATCCTTCGCGGGGAAGCGGATGGGAACCAGCCCGGCGCTCGCTTCCTGCTCGACGCCTTGTCCCAGGCCCTGTTCACCCTGATCCTGCGTGCGCACCTGGCGAGTCATGGCCAGGACAGCGGCGCGCTGGCCCTGCTCGGCGACAAGCGCCTGGGCCGGGCCTGGCAGGCGATGCTGGCGGACCCTGCGCACGAGTGGACCATTCAAGGCCTGGCAGACCTCGCGAGCATGTCCCGAGCCAATTTCATGCGCGCATTCGTCAAGCTGGCCGGCGTCTCGCCGTGGGTGCTTCTGACGCACGTAAGAATGGAGTTGGCCTTCAGTCTGCTCAGGCACTCACACCTGGGGCTGAGCGATATTGCCGTACAGGTCGGCTACCAATCCCAGGCTGCGTTCAGCAAGAAGTTCAAGGAAATCTACGGTGAGGCGCCAGGGCGGGTGCGCCGTGGGATCCAGGCCCCAAACGCACGCTGACCATCAAGAGATATCCGCTCGCAGGGCCGGGTGCTCGCGCAGGTGCTCGACGATGAGGCCGTGCGATCAATGAGCAACTGGGTAGATGCCCGACCAGCACCGCAACGTCCAGCCCTTCCTCATGCATGTTCGGGAAACGATCATGGTAGTGGGCCAATACCGGGGCCATGACATAACGGCTGAACAACGTGGGCAACAGAATCGTCAGATTGCCCTGCGCCTGGACATGCCAGCCCTTGGCCGACGCTTCAGCCTCATCAACGGCCTTGAGAATGCGTGAACAATCGGCCATGAAGCCGACCCCGGCTTCCGTCAGCACCACCCCACGCGTGCTTCGTGACAGCAGCTGCACACCCAGTCGCGCTTCCAGTCGAGCGACCGCACGCATCACGGTCGGTCCGGAGACGTTGAGGCGCTGGGCGGCCGAGTCGAGGCTGGGGCACTGCGACAGCGCGTGAAATATCAGCATTTCATGGTGGCGCGCCATCAGCCGGTGCCTTTTACGACAGGCTTGAGCGTGACGTCGTCTCCCAGCCGATCGGCGAGGAAGTCCACGAACGTACGCACCTTGGCCGGTACTCGATTGCTCTTCTGATACACCACGTGAATCGGCAACGCCGGTGGTTCGAAGGCCTTGAGCACCACTTCCAGTTCACCCTCGGCGACCTGCCGGGCCACTTGATAGGACAATACCCGGGTAACGCCCCAGCCCTGGCGGGCGATATTGATCGCAGCCTGATTCGCGGTCACCACCAGGCGTGGGTCAACCCGCAGGCTCAGCGAATTTGCTTCGTCCATGAACTGCCAGTGGCTCAGCAAATGACTGGCCGAAGACATCACGATATTGGCCTTGCTCAACTCGCCAGGATGGGTCGGCCGTCCATGGCGCTGGAAATAGGCCGGGGCGCCGCAAATCACTTGGCGTACCTCACCGACCTTGATGGCGTGCTGATTGTTTTCCTGCAAATGGCCGATACGGATCGCCACATCGATGCCCTCGTCGGCGATATTCACTACGCGGTCGACCAACAAGGCATTGAGGTGTACCGAGGGGAATCGATCCAGGTAATCCGTCAGCAAGGGCGCGATGTACAACTCGCCAAACAGCACCGGCGCGGTGACCGTCAGATATCCGCAGGGGATCGAGTAACTGCCGGCGGCGGCCTCCTCGGCCTCTTCGAGTTCACTCAGGATCCGTCGGCAATCTTCCAGGTAGCGTTGCCCCGCTTCGGTCAGGTGCACATTGCGGGTGGTACGGGACAACAGCTGGGTGCCGATCCGTTCCTCCATCGCCGCAATGGCCCGCGTCACGCTCGGTGGCGAAATGCGCAAGCGCCGGGCGGCAGCGGCGAACCCTTCCTCCTCGGCAACCACCATGAAAATCTGCATTTCCTGAAAGCGATCCATGGGTGATCCAGCCTTGCGTGAGGGAGATTGAATATACGGGCCGGTTACGGCCTCAAGGCTTGCCGGAGGAGGCCTCCCGACAAGCTCCTGCGGTCTGTCTCAGGCTTGCTGCAAGCCCTTGGCGGTGCGCTGCATGCCGACGAAATTCGGCAAGGCTTCGATGCTGCCCAGCCAGGCACGGACATTCGGGTAGTCGGTCAGCGCGACGTTGCCTTCCGGTGCATGGGACACGTAGGTGTACGCGGCCACGTCAGCGATGGTCGGTTGCTCACCGGCCAGAAACCGGCTTTGCCCCAACTCCGTCTCCATCACCTTCAACAGGGCGTGGGAACGCTTGATGGCATCTTCGGCGTCATAGCCGGCGCCGAACACGGTGATCAATCGGGCGTTGGCCGGCCCCTGGTTGATCTGGCCCGCGGCCACCGAAAGCCAGCGCTGCACCCGGGCCTGGGCGAGCGGATCGCTGGGCAACCACTGGCCCTTGCCGTACTTGGCCGCGAGGTAGACCAGGATCGCGTTCGAGTCAGCCAACACAACACCGTTGTCATCGATCACCGGCACCTGGCCGAAACTGTTGATGGCGAGGAACTCCGGGGTCTTGTGCTCGCCTTTCATCAAGTCCACGAATACCAGTTCGGTCGGCAGGCCCAGCAGCGAGAGCATCAGCTCGACACGATGGGCGTGGCCCGACAACGGATGGCGATAAAGTTTGATCGCTTTCTCAGACATGACGTACTCCATGTTGTTTGGGCTCGAAGCGGTGATCGCGTCGATGGGGCTATCCTCTGCTCCTGCTCCGGACAGCGGAATAACCAGCTTTTACAATCCAGCATTTCACCCAGTGAAACGATCGGAGGCCCTAGACCTCAAGCACCAGCGGCTCGCTGCCTTGGGCCGGCACCGCGCAACAGATCAGCACTTCACCGTCGCCAACCGGTTCGGCCGGCTGGCTCAGGTAATGCACCTGGCCGCGGCTCAAGCGGGTTTTGCAGGTGCCACAGGAGCCGCCGCGGCAGCTGAATTCCGGGTTCAGGCCGCGCGCTTCGGCCAGTTCCAGCAGCGTTCCGCCGCCGGGTTCCCAACGGGCCTCCTTGCCGGAACTGGCGAACAAGACCTTCACCGCTTCAGTCGCGGCCGGCACTTGCTGGGGCGCTGGCATGCTGACTTCGATGTCCCGCACAAGGGTGGAGGGACCGAAGGTTTCCGCATGGATGCGATCATCAGGGATGCGCAATTTGCGCAACCCGTCGTACAGCGCCTGGGTAAAGCTGCCCGGCCCACACAAATAGAAGTCGTAGTCGTTGAGCGGCAACAGTTTCTTCAGCAGTTCCACATCGATCCGGCCCGCCAGGTCATAGCCTTCACCCACCTTGGCTTCGGTGGGCGGTTGGCTGACCATGCGCACAACCTGGAGCTTGTCGCCGGCACGGGCGGCCAGTTCGTCGATCTCTTCGCGGAATGCCAGGTCGGCCACCGAGCGGGCGCTTTGCACCAGCCAGACCGGGCGCATGCGGCTGATGCGTTGCCCCTGGTAAACCACCTCGCGCAACATCGACAACAACGGCGTGATGCCCACCCCCGCCGCCAGCAATACCAACGGACGCCGCTCGGTGGCCTGGACAGTGAAATGGCCCTGGGGCGCCCGCGCTTCGATCTCGTGCAGCGCCCGCACCTGCTCATGCAGGTGGGACGACACCGATCCATCGCGCTTGACGCTGATGCGCAGGAAATCATCCGACGGCGCACTGGAAACGCTATAGGTCCGGATCGACGGCGCTTTCTGCCCCTCCAGCTGGATCCGCACCGGCAAATGTTGCCCGGCTTCAAACCGGGGCAACCCCAAGCCATCGCTCGCCTGCAGGTAGAACGAACGAATGTTGTGGCTCTCATCCACGACTCGCGCAACCCGCAACGCACGCCAGCGGCTACGCAGCGCCTCAGCCTGCAAACGCTCGGCGGCTTGCTCCCAACTGCCGGTCATCAATGAATTGGGCGAATCGCCTTCATCCTGATCCTTCCAGCGCAGCGCGATGGCGGCCGGACGATAGACGATGCGTTGCGGTGTGAAGCGCAGCAGCCGCTCGGCGCCTTGGAAGGCATTGATCTCGGGGTCGTCCAGCAGGACTTGCGCCGAGCCACTCATTTGCAGCAGATCGCCGGTCTGGAAATCGACGAACACCAGCCCGGCCCGCGGGTTGAGCAGGATGTTGCCCAGGGTGTTGAAAAACAGATTGCCGGAAAAATCCGGAATGGTCAGCGACCCGTCTTCATCCATGCGTACGAACCCCGGCTTGCCGCCACGGTGAGAAGCATCGACCTGCCGCTCGCCATCGCGCACCACGTAGGTGGTGATATAAAACGAGTCGGCCGCCGTCACCAGGCGCCGGACCAGGGGGTCTGACACGGTCAACTGCCGCGGCGCGACCGCCTGTGCGTCGACAAATCGATACTGGCGCAGGTTGATGTAGCGAGGGCAGTTGCCATAGGCCTGGCTCACTGCAATCTCCAGCCCTGGGGCAAGCTGACGGCGCACGACGCCATTCATGCGATTACGCCGACGGGTGTGCAATTCGATCCCCAGCATGCCGATGGCATCCCCCTCGCCCATGCCCTCCTGGGCCGGGTCGTTCGGCTCGGGCTCGAGGTTGATGTGCAGGGTCTGCGGATCGGGCGAATTCATGAAACCCGGTTGCCCCGCGCGCAGGGTCGCCCACACGTCGCCTTGCCGATCCACCGCCCCCAGTACCACGAAAGGCAGTTGGGCGTAGAACTCCCGGTGCTGGTCCGGCATCCACGTCCGCGCCAGTTGCCGTTGGCCGACACTGGCCATCATGTCGACTGCCCCGACGGAGCGCTGCAAGGTCAGCTCTCCTTCGTGCCAGGGCGAGGTTTTTGCTTGCAAGGCTTCGTCCATCAGCTACTCCTCGCGCTCGCAGCATGAATGCCTGCGCCAGTGCGCTACGGTTGGGGATTCTCCGCCATCGTTTGCACGGGTGTGCATGTGGCTGGCGTTATCTTCTGCCCAAAGCGGTTGCGCAGGAATACGCACGAACTGCAATCCACCGTTTCATAAAATGGAATGGTGGGCTCATGGCCTGACACTGGCGAAATGCTTGGTCAATTCGAGCAAGGTCACCCGCAACTCCGGAGGCCGCACGGGCTTGGCCAGGATCGAAATGTTCATGTGGTGCAGTGCGTGGCGAATTCTTTCGATTTCATGGCCGGTCATGATCATGGCGGGGACTTCCCAGCCCCGCTGTTCGCGAATCGCGGCGATGCATTCGGCGCCCGAGACTTTCGTACCCAGGTCGAAGTCGGCAATGATGATGTCGCAGTCACTGGTCACACCCACCCCGTCGCTGTGGGTTTCCACCTCGCATCCCCACTTCTCCAACAGCGCCGACGTCGCCATCAGCACGTTGGCGTCATCCTCCACCAGGCACACCCGCAAGCCCTGCAAACGACTTTGCGTGGGCACCGGCCTGTTCACCACAGCCCTTGGCGCGACCCTTTCCAGCCCTTGGATCGTGGCGCGCGTGCCCTGGCCGAGCCGGGAGTCCAGCTGGATGTCCAGATTGATCAGGTGGCTGATTCGCTTGACGATGGACAACCCCAGGCCCAGCCCCTCGACATCCTTGTCACGGACATGGCGTACCCGATAAAACTCCTTGAACACCTCAGGCAGATGTTCGGCGGCAATGCCCCGGCCCTTGTCGTAGATGACAATGGCCAGGCCATTGCCTTTCGGACGCACACCGATCAACACCGGTTGGCCGGGAGCATATTTGAGCGTATTGGAGACCAGGTTCTGCACCATGGTCGCCAACAAACCGGCATTGACACTGACCCAGTGCCGGCAAGGCCGCAGGCGCAACTCGACACCGGCCCAGCGGGCGGCTTCGGCGTTCTGCTTGACCACGTCCTGGAGCAACGCGCCCAGGTGCACGGGTTCGGCCTGGGGTTCAAGCTGCCCGTTGTCGAGGGTGTAGATGTCCAGAATCGAACGAAACAGTTGCGACACGATGTGCAGCGAACGGTCGATGTTGTCCACCAGTCGCAGCTCTTCCTGTCCCAGCCGGGCATCGCGCAGGCAGGCGGTGAACAAGCCGATCGAGTGGATCGGCTGGCGCAAGTCATGGCTGGCCTGGGCCAGGAAGCGGGATTTTTCCTGGTTCGCGGCAATCGCCTCTTCCGAAGCGATGCGGGTACGGGTCAGCAGGATATGCGCATAGGCAGGCACCACGATGGTGGTGACGATCAACGTCAGGAACAGATAGGGCTGGCCACGCCAGAACGGCGTGAGCATGAAAATCACCCCCAGGGTCGACAGCGCGAGAGCGGTTGCCAGCGCCAGGTAGCGCGAGCCGAAGCGCATGCCATTGCCCAACGTGACCCAGAGCACGGCCGCGTACACCGGCAGCATACCCTCTCCACCCACGATCAAGGCGAAGGCGAGGCTTGCATAATCCAAGGTCATGGCAAAAAGACGACGCAGGAAGAAGTGCCCGGGCCAGCGCTTGACCGCCATGCGCAGCGGGACCGCGGCACCGAAGAAAAAGGCCATGTACCACAGGATCGGTACATAGGTTTCGAAGTCGCTGGCCAGAAAGGCCACCACAATGATGTAAAGCGCAGTACACGCCCCGACCGTCAATCTCAATGTCGCCTGATCAAGCTCGCTATTCTTTTCCGTCATAGTCACAGGAGTATTCCCAACATGAAAGTTTGTATCAACTTGAAAACCAAGAGAGTCGTTTAGGTTACGATGTGCGAACTTGAAGTCAGAAGGATCTGAAGCATGACATGCAGAGTCATTGTGGCAGATGACCATCCCTTGTTTCGTGAAGGGATGTTGAGAACCATCGAACGGCTTCTGCCGACAGCCACCATAGAACAAGCTGGCAACCTGGATGAAGTATTGACGCTGGCGCGTTCCGGGGTGGAAGTGGATTCCCTGATACTCGACTTGCGCTTTCCCGGAATCAAATCGTTGCAAGTCATAGGCCAGTTGCGCAGTGAATTCAAACGGACCTCCATTATTGTGGTTTCCATGATGGATGACATCGAGGTTATTTCCCAGGTGATGGCGCTGGGTGCCGACGGTTTCATCGGCAAGAATATCGACCCCTCCGATATTGCCGAGGCCATCATGGCAATACGTGAAGGCGAAGTGGTGGTGAAGTATCAAGCCGAAAACTCGGTACTGGACGATGCGCTTTCCCAGTTGACCGTACGCCAACGGCAAGTGCTTGGGTTGATCGCGGCCGGCAAGACCAACAAGGAAATAGCCCGGGACCTGGGTATTTCCCCGTTCACGGTGCGCATCCATGTCTCGAGCCTGCTCAAATCCCTGGGTGTCCCCACGCGCGCGGCAGCCGCGGCGCAATTTTCCAACTTCCCAAGCAATGGCGGATGGTCGGAAAAACAAGACGACTAAATGTATGACGGCCGCAAGTATTCATTGAGCGTTACCCTCCCTGCTGACCTCCCCAAGCCATAGCACACTTGTACTATAGCTTCGCCCAGTACTCTCCCCCTAAGCTGTGGGCGCTCCATACAAAGGCTGTCCAAACAGCCAAACATAACGAAAGCCAACGCGCCATTCGCCGTGCAGTATCACTGTGCCTATCGAAACGTCATGGCGTGCGCAGCCTATGGATTAAATAAGTCCACAGGCGGCGCAATGCTGGGTCAACTTCACCGTCTGCGCGGTTGAAATGGAATGGTCCTGACATTAACTCAAGGTAAGTCATCATGTCCTTCGAATATGGAAAAACACTTAGAAATGGATTGGCGCTGTGCGTACTGGCGGGCGTACTCAACGGTTGTGCAAACACCGGTGACTTGGGCAACTTGGGCAACTTGATGGGCTCCTTGAATCAGGGCGCCAAAAAATACGACGTCTCTTACCTCAAGCAAACGATCATTCCGGGCAAGACGACAAAAAGCCAGATCACCCAAATGTTCGGCGCGCCGACGAATGAAGAGCTCAATTCGACCAGCTCCAGCAACGAGTCGAACTGGACCTATGAAAAGAGTGATGAGGGCCTGGATAAATACATGAAGCTGGCCAATAAGTACGTGTCGACCGAGACGCGCATGAAAATGGCCGACACCTCGGCACAGCTGTCCAAGGCACAGACCGTGGCTAACGACGTCAGCAGCGTGACCGGCGGGAAAACGGGCCAAAGCCAGACCCAGGGTTCGGTGTTGACCATTTATTTCGTCGATGACGTCGTGAAGTACTACAGGGTCTACTGAAGCAATGACTCATCCGTTGGGGACAGCATCAAGCCTGTCCCCAACCTTCACCGATCACTCCTTCCACGTACCTCCGCTCAAGGCGCAACTCTTGCGGGTGCTGTCCAACAGCTCAGCGGTACGCTTGTAGTAATAAAAGTCCACACCCTGCCCGTTCACATTCACACAGGTGCCCTGGGGATTCTCCGGGCAGGTTTGCGAGTAGGTGATCCTGCCCGCTTCGCCACCAAGCGCGACCGGCATGTTGGCGAAGGATTCACAGCTGGCGCGGAACTTGGCCGCCGGTTGCTTATCGCTCGTCTGCACGCAGTCTTTCGCCTCGATGTGCTGCCCCATGACGGCCATTTCACCCTCCATCGTGCACGCCTGGCTACCTGCATGGGCCACTGAAGCGCACAGCATCGTGGCGCTGATCACACTGAAAAAACGAACGACTCCGTTCATGTACTCTCCCGACGTCCTGAGTGGTCATACCTCCTGAAGTATCCTGACTCGGGCAACAATTCTGAATAGCACAGATGGGCTAGCCGCTACGCTTGCTCAAGGCATCAGAGACACATGAGGTTCGAACGCCCGTGGAAAAGAACAGTGAACTGGATCAGGCCACGTTGCGCCTGACCGTCAGCGCCTGTGCGCTGTTGTATATCGTCGTGCTGGCCAGCCTCTCCCCAGACGCCGCGCGTTATGTGCCGATCATTGTCTATATCACCACGTTCATCTTCGCCTCGGTGTTCCTGCGCATGGCGATCAAACGCTGGCCGGGGCATTTCTTCTGGCGGCGTCTCTTCGCCATGTTGCATGACTACACCGGCATCGCTTTCTCCATGATCGTCGGTGGCGAAGGCGCACTGCCGATCTACGCCGCACTGCTCTGGGTCACCCTGGGCAATGGCATGCGCTTCGGCTCGCGCTACCTGGCACTGGCAACCGTTATCGCGCTGTCGACCCTGGTGCTGATTTTCTGGCTCAACCCGTTCTGGCGTACCCAACCCTATATGTTCCTGATGCTGATCGTCACCACCATCGTGGTGCCGGCCTATGCGCACATTTTGCTCAAGCGCACCCGCATTGCTTCGGAAGAGGCGATTGCCGCGAACCAGGAGAAATCCCGCTTCCTGGCCCAGGCCAGCCATGACCTGCGCCAACCGATCCACTCCATCGGCCTGTTCACCGCCTGCCTGCGTGACGCCAGGCTGGGCCTGGAGGAATTGCGGCTGGTGGACAACATCGACCGTTCGCTGCACACCGTCTCGCAGCTGTTCCGTTCGATCCTCGATATCTACACCCTGGACCATGGCAAGCTGGTACCGCAGGCCGACACCGTCCACCTGGGTGCGTTACTGCAGGACGTGGTCAAGCAGAATACCGAGGCGGCTCGCTGGGCCGGGGTCGAGCTACGCTTGCGCGCCTGCCCTTACTGGGTGAGCGTCAATCCCGGACTGCTGACCACCATGGTCCAGAACCTGCTGTCCAACGCCCTCAAGTATGCCCCCGGGCAACCGGTGCTGATCGGCGTACGGCGCCAGGGCCAGGGTCTGGCCGTGGTGATCTACGACAAAGGACGCGGCATCGCCCGCGAGCACTTGCCCGAAGTGTTCAAGGAGTTCTACCGTGTACGCCATGCGCGCGACAAAGACGTCGAGGGGCTCGGCCTGGGCCTGTCCATCGTCAAGCGCATCAGCCAACTGCTCAATGTCGGCATCCACATCCGTTCGAAAGTCGGACAAGGCACCCGGGTGGCAATCAGCGGCCTGGAACAAGTGTCCCCCCGCCCCCTGGTGCCCAAGGCGGCGAGCGTTCACGAGCGCCTGAAGGGGTTGCGGGTGTGCCTGGTGGAAGACGACGCCAACGTCCTGATGGCGACATCCACGCTGTTGGAAAAATGGGGGTGTGAAGTGCAAGGTCACAGTGACGGCGAAGGATTGACCAGCGACTGCGACATCATCATTGCCGACTACGACCTGGGCACCAAGGTCTCCGGTGCCGAGTGCATCGCCGCGATACGCGCACAGCGCGGCTGGCAAGTCCCGGCGCTGGTCATCACCGGACACGAGATCGAGCGCATACGCCAGTCATTGCAAAGCCTGAACATCTCGGTGCTGGCCAAGCCCGTGCGACCGCCGGAGCTGCGAACAGTATTGCTTGAACTGCTCAAGTCCATGGATCGCCAGGGCGAGGGCTCAGCTCACCTCAACCCACCCAACCGATAGCCGTCTTGGGAATCACCTCGGACTCATCGAGCTTGGAGGCAAACATGCTCACCGCATCGAGGGCATCGGTGGTCCCGTTCCGGATCTGCACGATGACCGATCCGGCCTGGTCTGCCAGGGTGACACCGCGCAAGGCGCCCTCGTGGGTCACGTTCATGCTCGCGACGGCATCGCGGGTTTCGGAGAGGATCATGCCGATCATTTCGGCAATCTCCGAGGTGGAACGACTGGTGCGCCCGGCCAGTTGCCGGACCTCGTCGGCCACCACCGCGAACCCCCGCCCCTGATCGCCGGCCCGCGCAGCCTCGATGGCCGCGTTGAGGGCCAGCAGGTTGGTCTGGTCGGCAATGCCGCGAATGGTATTGACGATGGCCGTGATCTCTTCCGAACGTGCGCCCAGTTGCCCAACGAGGCGCGCGGAGGCGCCGATATTCTCGGCGATCTCGCGCATCTCCTTGGCGGTCTGGTGGATCACCTGGGCGCCCTGCTCGGCCACGCGTTCGGTCTCGGCGGAGATGTGGTACGCACGGGAAGCGCCGCGTGAGTCCTCTTCGAATTTCTCTACCCGTTCGGTGATGTCACTGGCGAACTTCACAATCTTGCACAACTTGCCTTCGGCGTCGTAGACCGGGTTGTAGCTGGCTTCCAGCCAGACAACTTTGCCGTTTTTGCCGAGACGCTTGAATTGCCCGCTGAAAAACTCACCGGCGTTCAGACGACGCCAGAAATCACTGTACTCCGAACTACTTACCAGGCTCGGTTCGCAAAACATCCGGTGGTGCTTGCCCTTGAGTTCGGCCAGTGAGTAATGCATGACATTCATGAAGTTGTCGTTGGCGGTCAGGATGTTGCCACCCAGGTCGAACTCGATGACCGCCATGGCCCGGTCGAGGGCCGCCAGCCGTGCACGGGTTTCGGCCTCGGCGGTGACCTTGGCGGTGACATCGAGTGCGTACTTGACCACCTTCACGACACGGCCTTGTTCGTCCACCACCGGGTTATAGCTGGCTTCCAGCCACACGTTCTGGCCTGACGCGCTGCGGCGGTGAAACGTGCCGGATACGAATTGACCGCTGCGCAACTTGTTCCAGAATTCACGGTACTCGGCGCTGCCCGCCAACGCCGGAGGGCAGAAATCCCGGTGGGACAGGCTAGCCAATTGTTCCGCACGGTAACCCATCGAGCTCAGGAAATTCTCGTTCGCCCGAAGGACCTTGCCATCGGGGCTGAACTCGATAACAGCCATCGACCGCTCCAGGGCGCCGACCAGTCCTTTGTAAGTTGCCAATTCGGCCGTCCTAGCCGTCAGTTCATCTTTTAGTTTTTTATTAAACATGACGTACCCTCGAAGTGACCGGACCTTTATATACATATCGACCGGTTTGCCGGGGGCTGAACGGTATAGCGTAATTATGTTTCGGCGCCAAAACCCACCGAATCCATCAACCAGGTTCTAAAGGCCTGCACCTTTGGGGCATCGGCCAGTTCATGTGGGGTGACGAAGTAAAAACCCAGGTCAGACTTCAATCGCAGATCAAAAGGCGCAACCAAGCGGCCCGCCTTCAGGTCATCCTCGACATACGTTGAACGGCCGATACACACCCCCAGGCCGTCGACCGCCGCCTGCACAGCCATCATGGCCAGGTCGAAGGTCAGCCGGCTGCCTTCGGCCAGGCTTTTCGGCTGGCCAGCGGCACTCAACCACGAACGCCAGTCGTCACGGGTCACCCCGCTGACCTGCAACAAGGTGTGCCGGGCCAGATCGCCAGGGTCCTGCAAGGGGGTGGGACCTTGCAACAGCCTGGGACTGCATACCGGGAAGATTTCGTCGGCCATCAGCCAGTCGGCCCGCACGCCCTTCCAGTCCCCGACACCGTAACGGATGGCCGCATCGACGCCGCCCCTGCGAAAATCCACCCGTTCGGTGGATGCAGTGACGCGCACATCGATATTGGGGAACGCCTGCTGGAAGGAGGCCAGCCGCGGCAGCAACCATTTGGAGGCAAACGAAACCAGGGTGCTGATCGTCAAGACACTGTTGTTGCGGCTTTCCAGCAACGTCTCGGTGCAATAGCGCAGTTCATGGAAGGCGGCCCGAACGCCTGGGAAATAGGCCTGACCTTCAGGAGTCAGGGCCAGGCCGTCCTTGAGCCGCAGGAACAAGCGCACGCCCAGCTCCTCTTCGAGCCGGCGGATCTGATGGCTTATGGCTGTTTGAGTGACGTTCAGCTCGGCTGCGGCGTTGGTAAAGCTCATGTGCCTGGCGGCTGACTCGAATGCTTTAAGGCCATTCAAAGAAGGGATTCGGGTGGCCATGGAGGTTTGCTGCGCTCATGAGATTTTGTCATACGCTAGCACTGAAGATGTCCTTTGAAAATGTCCCGCCCCTCACCGATTCTGGCGGCCCGCCCCCCGCCTGTGAGGAAACCATGAAACTGTACTTTGCCCCCATGACCTGCTCATTGTCCCCGCACATCGTGCTGCGGGAATTGGGCCTGCCCTTTGAATTGATCCGGGTCGACAACAAGACCAAGCGAACCGCCGACGGGCTCGACTTCCTGAGCATCAACCCCAAGGGCTACGTAGCCGCCTTGGTGTTGGAAAACGGCAGCGTGCTGACCGAGGGCCCCGCCATTGTCCAGTACCTGGCCGACATGGCCCCCGGCAACACGCTAGCCCCGGCCAATGGCACCTGGGAGCGGGTTCGCCTGCAGGAGTGGTTGAACTTCATCAGCGCCGAAATCCACAGCGGCTGTGCCCCGCTGTTCAACGCCGACATCGCAGAGCCCACCAAGGCAATCTTCAAGGCAAGACTGTTCAAGCGCCTGGACTACCTCAGCCAGGCCCTTGCACGACAGGACTACCTGATGGGCAGCTTCGGCCTGGCCGACGCTTATCTGTTTACCGTTTTGAACTGGTTGCCGTTGTTCAATATCGAGATCGGGGACTGGCCGGTGCTGGCGTCGTTCATGACCCGAGTCGCAGCACGCCCCAGCGTCCGGGCGGCCATGGCGGCGGAAGCGGCCTAGCCACCGGCCAGCGATCACCTTCGCGGTTTTGTCCGCAAGGCAGCATCATAAAAAATTCATGGTGCCGGAGCATGCTCGCTACGTTTGCTGATTACTTTCGTTCCCATTCAGCGAGGTAGGATCATGCCACCACAAGGACTCCCGGTGGACTTCGCCCATCGACCACGGCTTGCCGATCTGCAGCCCCTGCAGGAACCCGCCAGGCGCGTGTCCGGCACCCTGGGCAAACAGCCAGAGCCGGCCGTCACACCGGCGGTGCAGTTGCAGGACCGGCGGGGATACGACAGCGGCTTTCTTGGTGACTTCATAGTGCCTTGGCCAAGCGTGGAAGCGGCGTTGGTCGATGACGTCTACCCGACCGGCACCGTCGACAATCGCCTGGATTATCAGCACTTCTCCATCGCTCTTTCGCGACGGCGACGCCTGGCCCTGGTGGCGGGCGTCAACATCGATGGTGCCCGCAGTGTCGAGATCGACCGGGGGCGTGACGCCTGGGCGTATGACGGTCGAATCCCCAGCGATGCCCAGATTGGAGAAGCGCTGTACGCCGGCAATTTGCTGGATCGCGGTCATCTGGTCAGACGTCAGGATCCCAATTGGGGCCCCGATGCACAGACCGCCAACAACGACACCTTCCACTTCACCAATTGCTCGCCGCAGATGGCAGCCTTCAATCAAAAAACCTGGCTTGAGCTTGAGGATTACATCCTCGATAACACGCGTCGGTGGAAAGCCAGGGCGACGATATTTACCGGGCCCTTGTTCCGGGACGATGATCAAACGTACAGAGGCGTACAGATCCCCGCTGCGTTCTGGAAAGTCGTGGCCTTTCTCGGTGACGACGGTAAACCTTCGGCCAGTGCCTACATGATTGATCAGCGTCAGGAACTGGAAAAATTGGAACTTGTGTTCGGAGCACTCAAGACCTACCGACGCAGCGTCGATCAAATTGAAGCGCTGACCGGTATCCGCTTTGGCGACTTGGCCGACTACGACGGCTTTTCCAATGAAGAACGACTGACAGGTACGAGGATTGAAGCGCCGATCAGAGGACCTGAAGACATCCGCCTTTGAAAACGGTGGGAGATTCTATGTTGCAGGGCAACCCTGCAACATAGGCGTTGGCTGGTATTCGCTCTGATTTTTCATCAAGGCAAATGCCACTCGGCAGAGCTTGCGGGGTAGTACCACCAAGGCCTGGGTTTTTGAAAAGCCTCTCGCTAGGTACGACTCGTAAAATGGTTTCCATCTAGGCCATCGGCGCCGGTGTGATCTGGCTTGCCTGGCTGTGTCTGGTGCATTTGCCGTTATGGGCGGCGGTGTTGGCGTTCTGTTTTGGGCTGCCGCTGCTGGCTTTGATGGCCGCCCCTTTGGCGGCGGGCGGCGCGTTACTGGCCGGCTTGGTGGTGGGCGTTGTGACGCTGATCAGCCACTGGCTTTGTCGGCCAGTTCGAGTCGACGATTGATCTCTCGCTCACACACCGCTACCCAGCGCCAGTACTCCGCCATGTCGAGTTGGGCGATCTCAGACGGCTGCATCCTGAGCACCAGCAACAGGGCTTCGTCCCAGGACTGCAGCAAGGTCACGTGCGGCTGCCATTTCCCGCAACACCTCGGGTGGCTAGCCGGGAGTCGGCGATGTCGAATTCGCCGAGGTCTTCGAGCGTGATGCTGAGCATCTTGGCGACGAGCAGATCTTCCATGGCGCCTTCATCTTTGGTCACCGATTGAGCGGCGGTGATGTCTTTGCGTTTGAGGCGTTTGATGGGCAGCGTCGAGATCTGCTCACCGCTGGCGCTGTTGAAGGGGAATTTGAGGGTGAAGCTGAGTGCATCGGCCATCGGTTGCTCCAGGTTGATCGGAGGATCGGTTGCTCTTTCGTTGAGCCCTGATGATGGCGGTGCATTTGACTACTGGCTTTTAATCCGGTTTAAGGAGCCGTCCGGTGATAACACGCTGAAGGGGCGGGTGAAATTGGCGAGCCGCTACCGCATAATTAGCCGCCTTACGCAGCTTAGAGTGCTTTGGCGCGGGGGAATCCTGTCGTCGGCTCATCCAGTCAAAAGAGAATTTCACTCGTGTCAGAACCACGCATCCGCCCCCTCGCTCTCTGTATCTTTCATCATCACGGAAAAATACTGGTCAACTCATTCTACGACGCAGTAAAAGAGCAGACGCTGTATCGCCCAATTGGCGGCGGCATTGAGTTCGGCGAAAGGGGTATCGAAGCCATCGTCCGAGAAGTGCAGGAAGAACTGGCGCTTTCGATCAGTGATGTTCGATTGATTGGCACGTTGGAAAGCATTTTCACCTACGCAGGCAAACCAGGGCACGAGATCGTCCAGGTCTACGATGCAAGGTTCGATGATGAAAGTGTCTATGAGCGCCCTTGGCTAGACGGTCATGAAAGCAACGGTGCTCCGTTCAGAGCCGAGTGGTGCTTGGCTTCCAGCTTTACCGCTACATCCCCACTGGTACCTGAAGGACTTTTCGAACTACTTAAGCAGGCGTCGCTGGTAGACTAAATGAATGTTGTGAGGGCGCAAACGCCCCCACAACACTACCTGGAGCCTATCCAGGCTTGTGGTTGTCCAGTACTCGATTGACCGCTAACTCACCCAACATGATGACCCGTTGCAGCACCAGCATCGTTTGGCGTCGTGGGCCGTCCGTCAAATCGGTGAGGTCGCTGACCATCACACTGGCGGATGCCAAGGATTCGCACGCCTCAACGAGCAACGTTTCGTCATCCACCGCTGCGTCGATGGTGAAGATCGTGCTGGGCTTACGGGGCTGTATCTGCGTTTTCGTTGCCCCGGGGTTCAGGTAGTGCTTGAGCGCGCGGTCTGCCGCCTCTTTCAACTTTTCGGGGTCGAGAGAGTCGCCGTAGAGTACCGAGTCGATATCCGGGGGGTTGGGAGTAACCTTGAACATATGACTAATTCCAGAGTTGGGGCCGCAACCGTTCTCGACTAAAAGAGGGTGGCGGCTGTACGCAGGTTAGTCGACCGGTGGAATTAGCAAACCCGGCGCGCCCAAGGGCGCCCTGCGCACAACCACCATCAAGTACAGGAATAGATGACCTGACTGAATGGTACTCATGCACTTTACTAAAACCGACCGAGCGACTAAACCCGACCACTGATGGGCAGTGGCAGGTAAACGATAGAGGCCTGGGGCAAAGCGCACAAGCCAGCGGATTCTGAGGCATGCGTAAGTAAGGACGCAAGGTCTCGTAGCCTTTAGGACGTAATGTGGAATGTATTTAAACGTGTCGCGCTGGATATGTTTACGGAAATTAAACGGGTCGAGTTTTTTCGTTATTTCTTGAAACTGTATTGCTGCAAATACAGTGTCTTATGGAACGCTCCGGCCTCATCGATGTTAAACGAGATCCTGCCGTAGATAATACGCTAGCGGATGCTTTGAGGAATTTACCTACATTTGCCCGCAGCAACGACGTGCTTTCTCGGCAGAGGGTTTGAGGTTGGAGACTGTTGTCTTGGGCGACTGGCTTCGGCCCTCGACCGCTCTTGATGGGTTTTGAAGGCTGCTTGGCGGAGGGAGGCAGCTGTACGAGGTCTCCAGCAAAGAGGCCGACCTTGATGCAGTCGGCTGAACCCATAGGTAGCCGGTTGGCTAAAAAGATGGCCACTGCACGCCGAAGGAGACCGGAGAACTGGGCATCGCCAGAAAGCCTAGGGGCCCGGCGTACAGCGCCGTCAAACATCGGACGGAGCGGCCTGTTCATTCATGAGAGGCACCTAAGCGCAGGCTACTCTGCCCGGTCACCGCGGACGGTGACGGGGGATAAGATACCGGTAGGTCGATGAGCGCTCAGCCAGGGGATTCTGTGGCGGCTGTAGGTAATGGCGTTGGATGTTGCAGCTCTTCGAAAGTTTTCTGCCTCTTGAACGCCTAGCAGGCAGATCGTCCTCGACATTACGTACGGGCTCACCCCAAAGTGGCTGCTAACCTTCAGATGTCCTGCTGACTTACGCAAAAAGGTTCAGATTTGGCTCAGCTCTCACATACGAATGACATCCAGACCAGCGCCGGCTCCATCAATGCTGAGATATTCGAAGTCTTACGTGATGCGAAAGTGCTTGCCCGACGCTACTACCGGTTAACGGGCAAACCGTTGGGTATTACTGGCGAGGTGGCTGAGTACGAAGCAGCGACAAAGCTTGGCCTGCCGTGATGCAGGAACGATTGATTGCTGTATCGCTTTACATAACAGCCTATGAGATGCTCAAAGAATCCATCGTTGGTCGATTAAGAGAT
The DNA here is from genome assembly GCF_900115235.1 of Pseudomonas sp. NFACC24-1. Taxonomy (NCBI): domain Bacteria; kingdom Pseudomonadati; phylum Pseudomonadota; class Gammaproteobacteria; order Pseudomonadales; family Pseudomonadaceae; genus Pseudomonas; species Pseudomonas sp. NFACC24-1. The sequence goes on along the minus strand of NZ_FOVS01000003.1, from coordinate 117,243 downwards.
TTCTACTGCATCGGTTTTACTGCAGATGGCATCACCATCTCTCCAGATTACAAGCGCAAAGTTCTTGCACTTAATAAAAGCCCTCTTTATGCATCATTAACATGGCTAACCGTCATCGCTAGATGATCGGCACAAGGATTAAGCAGCTTCAAGTGCTGCTTACCCTAGCGCCTACCTAGAAAATTTACGCGTCCTTGATTAGGGGCAGATTTTCAAGGTTATCTCTGGTAGAACTATCTTTTTTTGTCTTTAGATAGTCAGTTGTTACCTGAATGACTTCAAGCTTCGCTCCAGATTTCCATTCATTACCAACCTTAGTCATGGTACTGAAGGTCTTTTTCTTATTGATCAGTTCAATTACTTGCGGTCGAGTTAGCTCTACAGACGGCTTAAACTTACCGTCACTTCCGACTTCGTGAACTCGCAATTTGGCGATGTGAGTATTATCGCTATTGTATTCAATTGCTGAAACATAATAGTTATAATTTGCCACTTTTCAATCTCCTGCTGGTTATGGTTTGGTGTGTGCATTTGTGACTAAGCCATGCATGATTGATGGCCCGGACCTCTGGCTTCCAAGCATTAGGACTGCGTGTCCTGAGTGTCAACGTGCTGCACGTACTTACGCGCTATGAGTAATCTTCCCCTTTCGGGTCGCGGCCCCCTGACCTAATCAATATTACGGCCCGGGGAAGCGACAGAGAGTGTGTGCGCTTTTGGTTTTCTTGCTCCTCGGGCTCTTGCCTCAACTCAAACCCGTTCATCAGTTCTGCCGGCAGTGGAGAGTTAGGGTGCTCGTGCTGAAGTGACAGCAATACCTCGGTAAGCCAAGCTCGCATTTGGGCCCCATTTGCTGCGGCTCCATACACCAGCGTTGAGACAGGCGTACCGATAAGGTTGCGTTCCAAGGCGCGTCCGAACTGCTGGAGACAGCAGGTCCCTGTCACTTCTACATGGCCTCCAACGGTACGAAGTTTCCGGAGCGGAGTTCCCCATAGAAGGGTCCCAGACGGGCTGGCATTGTTATGCAGAGCAGTGAGGCCGTCCGCCACCAAATACGCGAAGTCGAAACTGCCGCCTACGGGGTAAAACACACCAAATGTACCAACCGATGGAAGAAGAGCCCCGGAAAGCAAGTTCAACGGAGGGTGAAATGATCTCGACGCGGAGCTGATATTTGGACGATTGGAAAGCAAGTCCCATTGCTCCAAGTTCGCACGAAAGCTGTAGGGCGCCGCCGCTGAAAAGGTTCGATGACACCCCAGAGCGTTATCGGTGACTTTTGCTTGATTGAAAGTTACTCGGGCGGCACTAGGGTTACCAATCGGATAATTAATGATCATCACATCACACAACTCGCAGCGGGGGGTAGCCCGTCCCGCGCCTCGAGACTCGTTAAATGTAACTTGGTATCGGTTGCCGTGATACTCTTTCGCCAGTGCGTCAGTTCCAAGAGCGTTGAAGGCTCGAATGAACGCCTGAAAAAGTTTAATTTCTCCTCTGCTGCCCTTTGCTTCTTTGAGGAAAGCTTTTTTTAGTTTGAGTCCAATCATAAAAGTTATGTCTTCCGAGTTGACTGTTTTACCTGTTGACGCGCTTAGCGTGTCGCTTCATCGACCACAGCTTGGGTATGACCCATTACTCGGGCGGCTAGCGCAAAGAGATCTTTGACTGCAATCTCGTGTTCTTCCGCAACATTGAATACTTCCTCAACATCTTTCACTCGACCAGAGCCTGGGTCCGGATATCTGCCGGCCCAAAGAGTAAAGTGGGTTAGGGTCTGTAAAATCGCTTTATCCTTAACGCTCAGATCTGGAATAAATTCGGCAAGCTTTACCAGTCGATGGTGATAGAAAGACTTCTCATTCGCCATGTAGGTCATAACTCCGCTCTGCAAAATAGTCATAGCCTTAAGACAAACTTCTAGACTGTATCCAACGAGCATCAATCCCACAGCACAATATTGACTATCGCACACGCCCCTCATGTAGATGGGCATCTCATCGAAACCTGGTTGGTTTTTTATGACGGCAACTGCTGCTTGTGTTAACGCCTCTGCCTGAGTGAGCCAGAGAATCGGAGATTTGAGGTCCTCTGCCGTGGGAGGCTTAGAAATGTCTACAGGAAAACCCGCTAGTGTTTGGGCGATTCCCCATTTGAGCCATGCCGAAGAACTGTAGCCGAAAGGATCCGCCGCAAATGAATTTCGGCTTGGTTGAAGTTTTTTATGTAAATTCATTTGAAACTCTCGACTCGAAGCCAAACCAGTCACGTTGGTATCTGCGCATATTTAGTTGTCATATTCTTCTCCGAGGACCGGCCCTATAGCTTCGTCCTCCAGAGGTTCTGGAGCCGCGTTTTCTGGGGCGTTAGCAGCGAGCGGAGCCGCGGCTTGCCGTGCAACGGGAGTGGGGATGCGATTACAAATTATCTCATCCATTGCCGAGACCAAGTCTTCTAGGGCCGTGATCCATCGCTTGACCCTAGGTTCATCAATATCTTGAATTCGATTCGCTCGATTGTAATCGCCCGCGTGCACAATCTCATGACGGCGATCTATAAGATCGCCGACTCGACTCTTGATATGACTTTTACCCGTTTTTTTGGCAGCACGATCAGTCAGTTTATTAAGACGATATACCAGAAAGACTGAATCAATTACGTCAAATCTTTGGGTCGTATATTGTGCGTAATATGACTGCACTAGGTTTCGGATACGACGATACGGGCGGTCCATTGTGAGAAGGCTCAACGCCTCGCGCGTATCCAACCCAGCTTTCAGAAGCAAGGCGACGAGCGATTCGTCTGGCCTGTGCTTTTTCAGGTATGTGGCAAGCTTTTCGACAAAGACGTCAGTCACGTACGCATCTAATGCGGCAACCGCTAAAACGACCGCCCCGCGAATAATGTCTTTCGGCGCGGCGGGCACCTCCGCATCTGCTTCGTTCAGACCATGAATTGTCGTGTATGCATCGACCAGGGTGTCACAGCGTCTGACCGTTTTATGAAATTTTGCGAATGCTTTCGACGCCATCCCAGTCTCTCCATCATCCCTTTGGATATCATATTGCCATTATTTTTGGCCAAAGGTAAACCTACTGCTTTAGGGAATGTATTCAGGACTGATCCGGGTCAATTTCAGGTACGAGATTTGCCGACAAGTCAGGTTTTCTGGGAGCTTTCACTTTGCTTCGGGGGGAGCTCAGGTCTGCAGGCTTGTCAAAGCGCGCACAAGCTGTTGGTGGCGCTTTGTAGGGGGGCTCAAAGAGCGTTAAATCATGAACCGTTTGGTATGGCGGGCACCTTCGCAGCGCCTAAGTTAGTTAACGCTGCATCCAGCCTTCTTAGATAACTAACCGTAGATTTATCGTAGTGCTGTAGTAGCTCCTTGGCACTCTCTTCGGTTCGGCTCTTGGACTCTAATGCGTCGAATAGCTCTCCGGCTTTTCTGTCCTTGATGTCTTCATTGATCATGTCTTGTTTGAAGGTCACAAATCGGGCATAGCACTCGATCTGGGCTGAGAGTTTCGCCATATCAAAATCCTTGTCCTCTCCCGGTGGCGAGCAAACATCGGGGGAGGAAAAATTATCTACAGGACGAATGTCTATTTCATCGATATGAATCAGCTCATTTGCCTTATTTTTGCCAAAGTAACGCGACAACTTAAAATGCTCGGCGATCAGTTGCTGACGCCAGCCTCGGTGGAATTGCCTGTAGTCATCCCACGGCCCTTTGGAAAATTCTTTCCAACCTTTTTTATTCATCTCTCTTAATAATTTATCGAGGGCGTTGTAGCCATCGTACAATAGGCGGCTGGTTTCTTGCGCCGTTGCTTGGGCGCCATCCAGAAATTTAGCTTTGTCCGCTCGTTCATCTTGGTGAGCCTGCTGGCAGCTCGTGCCCATCAGAGTTATCGCAGCAGTGAACAGTGAAGCCGCGGCAGTCTGCGACAGTCTGCGGCCACGTAGAGTCAGCATCGGTGATCATCCTGTTTTACGAAATTCACGCTCAATATCGGCTGACGTCCCGGCTTCGTGAGTCACTTCCTTACAACCCTCGAATGGCAATGAAATTTAAGCCTGCCCTATGTTTTTCCGGTACTTGGCCAACTGATCCTCCCCACTTACCCGAAAAATATTCGCCAGATAATCCAGCAACACCACCTCATCCCCATTGATCATCTGCCTCACATGCGTAACGGCACTGCAACTGCACGCTCTTGAACGGCGTGACCAGCTTCTTGGCCGCCTCAAAGTAAAAGCTGTTCCAAGTGATTTTCCCTTCCAGCTTGTCGATACCATCGGGCAGTTCGATCAGCCCGACCATGCCGAGCCCTGAAAGTCGCTCATCACGGTTTTGATGGTGCCCAGGTCGATCTCTTCACACTTGCCAAAGAAGCTGGTGCCGTCGAGGTAGATGTTGGCGTTTGAAATACGGTGTGCGCTAATCGCAGGTCATGGTCGCCATCATCATCGGCATGTTGGCGTTCATCGGCATTGGCATCTGCATGGCGTTCATCATGGTGGTGTTCCCTGTAAGGTTCGAGAGTCGGACAAGCTGATGGGGCGGATTCTAAGCATTGACCCGGGCCCGACAAGATGGCGATCGAACAGCAGGAATGAACGTTCAGACAGGCTTACCGGAGCGACACACGCCAAGTCGTCTGCTGCTGCATGCGCTTCGTTTTCATTGCAGACACTTTCCAAGCGACAGCTTCGATTCTTCGGTCATGGATATGCCATCCAAACCTATATCAATAACCGTAAGAAATAATCGATCTAAATATCCCCCAAGGTTTCCCGCCACGAGGGGCTCAGCCAATCAACCGGGCATACACCGGCCGATCGATATTCCCACCGGACAGAATGACCCCCACCTTTTTCCCCTGCATCGCTTCACGTTCCTGCATGAGTGCCGCCAAGGCCGCGGCACCTGCGCCCTCGGCCAGGTTATGAGTGTCGGTGTAATACACCCGCATGGCCTCGGCTATTTGCGCGTCGCTGACCGCGACGATCCGCGCCGCAGCGGCCCCATAGATGGCAAAGGCCTCGGGAATGGGTCTGCGCACGGCCAACCCGTCCGCGAAGGTATTCGCCGAAGCGGTCTCACACAGTCTTCCCGTTTCAAATGACAACTTCGCCGCGACGGCCTCGGTGGACACCACGCCCACCACTTGGGTTTTCAGCCCCAAGGCATCGCGGGCGGCGATGACTGCGCAAATCCCCGACCCACAGCCTATCGGCACGTAGACCGTGTCGAGGTCCGGCACCGCCTTGAACAGCTCAAGCCCATAGGTCGCCACGCCCCTGACCAACTCCGGATGGAACGGCGGCACCAAGTAGAGGCCTTGGGCGTGGGCCAGGCGTGCAGCTTCTTTCCGGGCCTCATCGAAATCGCGGCCATACTCGACCACCTCGCCACCAAAGCCACGCATGGCATTGTTCTTCTCCACCGAGTTGCCTTGCGGCACGACGATCAACGCTTTCAGACCCAAGGCGGTGGCCGCCAGCGCCAGGCTCTGGCCATGGTTGCCGCGCGTCGCCGTGACGATGCCTTTCGCCTCGGGATGCTCGCGCTTGAGCCAGTGCACGAAGGTCAGGCCGCCGCGCACCTTGAAGGCCCCGGTCGGGGTGTGATTCTCGTGCTTGACCCACACCGTGCAACCCAGCCGCTCAGCCAGCAACGGCCAGGCGTACTGGGCAGTGGCGGGCATGAATTGATAGAGATGGCGGGCAGCGTGTTCGATGTCGTCGCGGGTCAGTGTGTGCATGATGGGCCTCCTGGTTTTGCCCAGTCTAATCAGCGCGACGGCGACGGGGCTTTCAGAAAACTGACCTGACTTTCAGGCCCGCTCTTCATTACTATGCTGTTCATGAGCCCGCGAAACCACCCACCGCCGCCCCTGTCTGAACCGGTCCGTCGTATCGAGGCTGGGCCCTGGGCGATCGAGTTGCTCCCCGGCTGTGCCTACGCGACCCGCTACGTCGCGACCCAGTCGGCGATCGGCTTTGCCTTCGACAGTCAGCGCGGCCTGCACGCCATCGGCAGCGACCACGTGTTGCCCTTCGAGGCGCTGCCCAACGGCCTGGCATTCGTTCCCGCCGGGTGCGACGTGTTCTCCGAATCCCCCCGGGGCGGTGAATACCTGCGGATAGTGCGCACCGACGGCATGGCGTTGCCGGCGAAACATGCGTTCAACAATCGTATTGACCCGCAGGCCATCACCCTCGCCTTGAGAATGCGCAGCGCACTGCTGCGTGCCACAGCAGAAGACGATTGGGAAGCCTGGGCGCTCGGGCTGGCTGAGCGAGTGAAGGACCACAAGCGGTTTTCGGCACACTCCCAAGGTTCGATCACGGGCGGCCGGATGCGCCTGCTCGATGAGTTCATCGACGCCGGTCTCGACGGCCCGCTGGGGGTCAAGGAAATGGCGGGGCTGCTTGGCTTGTCCGAAGGTTATTTCATGCGGGCGTTCAAGCAGGCAACCGGCAAAAGCCCACACAGCTACCTGATCGACCGACGCCTCGCCAAGGCACGGGCGCTGATGCACGATTCAACCGCCCGACTGACTGATATCGCCCACGCCTGCGGCTTCAATTCCCAGGCGCACATGACCACGCTGTTCAAGCAACGCCTGGGCGTCAGCCCGGCGCAACTGCGCGGGTATTCGAGGCCCTGAACCCTCTGGGCAATGGGTTGATGGGGGCACCTGAGGGGCGAAATGGCGCCCCAAACCAAATTGCCATCAGATGGCCTTGCAAAAACACCCTGGCCGTCTAGATTCAAACCTGTCTCCAACCAGATCTTCAACCACACCTGACAGCCCCTCGGGCGAGAGCGTCTATTGGCCTGAAAAACACACTTGGCGTTGCTTTCAATTACTGACACGGAATCAGTCATATCAACAAGAGGGATGCTTGATGAAGCATGGCCGTGGGTATCGTTCGCGCTCGCAAAAAGGACCAGCCGGACATTTCTGGCTGTCATTGGTTTGCTTTTCAGGCCTGGTGATCGCCAGCTTCCTGTTGTTCGAACAACAGATCCAAGATTTCCTGACCCATCTCAACCTGTACCTGCCCTCGACGCCCGCGCAGAAACTCAACCTGGCCTTGCTGCTGATTGCCCTGCTGGCACTGGACGTGGTGTTGCCGGTGCCGTCGAGCATGGTCGCGCTGCTGGCCGTGGCGATGCTTGGCAGCCTGGGTGGATACCTGGTGATTTTCGTCGGCCTGTGCCTGGGGGCCGGGCTGGGTTATGCGCTGGGAGCCGGCTATTTGCGCCTGCTGTCCGGCCGCCTGGGCCTGCATCAGCGCCAGCCGGGGCAACTGGCCTACCGGTTGGGCACGCTGTCGTTGATCTGCCTGCGCGGCGTCCCGGTGCTGGCGGAAACCTCGGTCGTCGCCGCCGGCATGCAACGCTACCCATTGCGCGCGTTCATCCTGGTCACCACCCTGGCCAATGCCGGCCTCGCGTTGGCCTACAGTGCCATCGGCACCTTTCTCGTCGAACAGAACGCGCTGCTGGTGACCCTGCTCGCCAGCATGGTATTGCCCGGGCTGTTCATCGCCGGGTACAGCCTGTTCAAGAACATTCGCCGGCGCGACACGGGGCAACCCTTGCACGGGCGCTTCAAGGTCAGCTACGACTACCCGGTAGTGTTCACCGATCATCTGTTCGACCCGCTCAATCCCTGCCTGCATCGTCAGCTCACCGCCGGACACCGCGGCCAGGTAACGGTGCTGGTGTTCGCCGATGAACAACTGCTGCACAGCGCTCCGCACCTGCTGGCACAGATCAATACCTACTTCGCCAGCCATTTTCCGGACTTGCATTTGCAGGCGCCCCCCATCGCGGTCCCGGCCGGCGAATCGAGCAAGGATTCCCAGGTGTTGCAGCAGCTGTACAGCGACATGCTGCAACATGGCCTGGACCGGCATTGCTATGTGCTGGCCCTCGGTGGCGGCGCCGTGCTCGATGCGGTGGGCTACGCCTGCGCCACCTTCCACCGCGGCATTCGCCTGATCCGCATCCCAAGCACCGTACTCGCCCAGAACGACGCCGGTATCGGTGTGAAAAACGGCATCAACGCCTTTGGCCAGAAGAACCTGCTGGGCGCTTTCTACCCCGCCACCGCGGTCATCAACGATTTTCAATTGCTGACCAGCCTGAGCCGACGCGACCAGATCGCCGGGCTGGCCGAGGCCGTCAAGGTGGCGCTGATCAAGGACCAGGCGTTTTTCCAATGGATGGAGCAACAGGCCGACGCCCTCGCCCACTTCGATCACGCGGCCAGCCGCTACGCGATCCGCCGCTGCGCCGAACTGCACCTGGCGCACATCACCGGTGCCGGTGATCCCTTCGAACGCGGTAATGGGCGGCCATTGGACTACGGGCATTGGGCCGCCCATAAATTGGAAAACCTCAGCCATCACCGACTGCGCCATGGTGAGGCCGTCGCCGTGGGCATGGCCCTGGATGGACTCTATGCCAATGCCCTGGGGCTGTTGAGCGACGCCGACAGCGACCGGGTGCTGCGCCTGCTGCTCAAGCTCGGTTTCTGCCTGAACCCGCCGGAGCTGACCCTGAAAGATGCACAGGGACGCTCGCAGGTTCTGCTCGGGCTGGAAGAGTTCCGCCAGCATCTGGGCGGGCAACTCTCCATCCCCATGCTCAGTCGGATCGGCGAGTCGGTGGACTTGCATGAAATCGATACCGCGCGAATGGAGCAGGCGCTGCAACGGCTCTGCACTCAGGCCGACCCTGCACTCACACTGAACGAGAGCTGTGCGCAATGAACCCGTCTTCGCCGGACCTCAAGACCTGGATGACCCTCGGCCGCGTGTCCAACCTGCCCACGGTGTGGACCAACACCCTGGCCGCCGCCCTGCTCGCCAGCAGCGCAGGGGCCCTGGCACCGCCATCGTCCCTGGTGTGGCTCCTGCTGCTGGCGGCACTGTCGCTGCTGTACCTGGCCGGCATGCTGTTGAATGACCTGTTGGACGCCGACTGGGATCAACGACACCACAATCCGCGCCCCATCACCCTGGGCCTGGTCAGCCGCCAGCAAGTGCGGTTGGCCACGGCCCTGCTACTGGTGCTGGCCGCGGCCGCGCTGCTGGGCCTGAGCCGGTTGATCGAACAACCGCACTGGCTGCTGGGCAGCGCCACGCTGTTGGTGGGTTGCATCCTCGGCTACAACCTGCTGCACAAGAAATATGCCCACAGCGTCTGGCTGATGGGGGCCTGTCGTTCGGCGCTCTACCTCACCGCCGCGGCCAGCCTGGCGATGCCACCCGAACCGATCTGGCTCTGTGCCCTTTTGCTCGGCGTCTACATCAGCGGCCTGACCTACCTGGCCCGCCAGGAACACCGCAATCAACTGATCAGCCGCCTCCCGCTGCTGCTGATGTTGAGCCCACTGGCGTTGGCGATCTACGCAGACAACGCCTGGTTCTGGCCAGTCCTGCTGATATGGCTTGGCTGGTTGGGCTGGCACTACTGGCGCAACCTGGCCAACCCGCGGCAACGGCAGGTCCGCGCCTTTATCGGTGCGGGCCTGGCCGCCCTGCCGCTGTTCGATGCCCTGGTGCTGGCCGTCGCCAACCAGCCGCTGGGCAGCCTGTTATGCGTCCTGGTGTTTTTCCTGCTTCCTCATTTCCAACGCTGGATCAAACCCACATGAACACGGACGTTACAGCATCGGCATCGGCAGCCCTCGACATGCGCCAGGATTGCCTGAACGAACAACGCCGGCATTTCACCCAGTCGCTCGATGAAACCGAGCGGCAATGGTGGCTCTCGGCGCAGGCGCAACTTGCCCAACGCCCGGACGCCAACACCGCGGCGTTCCTGAGCGGCCAGTGCAAGCGCCACCTCAAGGAGCGAGCCCAGCCCGGCACCGACGGCTGGAGCAATGTCCAACTGGCGCGGGCATTGCTGCTGGCCCAGGTCCTGGAGCTGCAACCCAGCGCCGGGCAAGTGTCCTTGCTGCGCCAGTTGTTCCTGTGGGGCGACGACCAGGAAAAGATCGCCACCTTGAAGGCCCTCGACTGGCTCGACAGCGGTGGGCTCTGCCTCGGGCTTGCACTTCAGGCCGGACGCACCAGCAACAGCCAGGTGTTTGCCGCCCTCGCCCTGGACACCGCCTACCCATCGCGTCACTACGACGAACGGGCCTTCAACCAACTGGTGTTGAAAGCCCTGGGCATGGGCCTCGATGTACATCGCCTGATCGGCCTGACGCAACGACAAAGCGTCACGCTCAACCAGTTGGCCCTCGACCTGTTGGACGAACAACTCGCCGCCGAACGAACGGTGTCTGTCGGACTGCCCCACGTGATTGCCTTTGCCCTGCTGAGCCCGGCGCAACGTCAGCGCCTGGCCGGGCTGACCCAGCAACAACGCTTGCCGCCGCCATGGCAGGCGTACCTGGGTGGCACTTTGCCGAACTGATACCCGCCCCTCCCCTGCCTTTTTGACGAGGATTCACCATGCTCAAGTACTTCGACCCGCATATCCATATGGTCAGCCGCACCACCGACGACTACCAGAACATGGCGGCCGCCGGCATCACCGGCGTGATCGAACCGGCCTTCTGGCAGGGCCAGGCCAGGACCAGCGTCGGCAGCTTCATCGACTACTTCGACACGCTGTTGGGCTGGGAGCGTTTTCGCGCCAGCATGTTCGGCATCCATCACTTCTGCACCATCGGCCTGAACCCCAAGGAGGCCAACGACTTGTCGGTGGCCAATGAAGTGCTGGAGATCCTGCCGCGCTACCTGGTGAAAGATGGCGTGGTGGCAGTGGGTGAAATCGGCTACGACGACATCACCCCGGAAGAGGATCGCTTTCTCGCCGCCCAATTGGAGCTGGCCAAACAATTCAACTTGCCGGTGCTGGTGCACACCCCCCACCGCGACAAGATCGGTGGCACCAAGCGCACACTCGCGGTCATTCGCGAGGTCGGCATTGCCGAACACCTGGTGATCATCGACCACCTCAACGAACTGACCCTGCCCCTGGTGCTCGACAGCGATTGCTGGCGCGGCCATTCCATCTACCCCAACACCAAGATGTCGGAACAGCGCATGGTCGCGCTGCTGCAGCAGTACGGCACGGAAAAAATGGTGGTCAACAGCGCCGCCGACTGGGGCATCAGCGACCCGCTCAAAGTGCCCAAGACCGGCCAGGCGATGCTGGCCGCCGGCTTCAGTGAAGCCCAGGTCGAACAGGTGCTGTTCCACAACCCCGTGGACTTTTTTGCCCAGAGCGGCCAGTTGGACAAAACCCTGGTCAGCACGCCCCTGCCCATCGATCAGCGGCGACAGTGGCAGGACAACTCTGCCCTACGGGGCCAGGAGCCGGTGATCAAATGAGTGCCCGCACGGGTTGGACGGCCACGCAGATCGGCTATTGCAGCAACGTGCACCCGACCCATGACCTGGGCGGGCTGCGCGCTTCCACCGAACGGCATTTCCAGACCGTGCGTACACTGCGCGGGCTCGACACGCAGGACAGTGGATTGTGGATCAGCGCCGTCGCCGCCGCCGAGCTCCAACAGGCGTCCGCCCGTGCAGATTTCCTCGACCTGCTGCAACGCAGCGGCCTACGCCTGACCTCTCTCAACGGTTTTCCCTACGGCCAATTTCACCAGGGCGCGGTGAAAGCCGACGTCTACCTGCCCAGTTGGGCCGATCCGCAGCGGCTGGCGTACAGCCTGGACCTGGCTCGATTTCTCGCCCAGGCCCTGCCAGCGGACTGTGCCCAGGGGGTGATCTCCAGCCTGCCGTTGGGCTATGCCGCCCACTGGAGCCCGACGTTACAGCAACGTGCCGAGCAGCAACTGCGCGAGCTCACCGCCGCGCTGGCCCGGTTGCAACGAGAGACAGGCAAGAAGATCGTGATCTGCCTGGAAATGGAGCCCGATTGCGTGCTGGAAAACACCGACCAGGCCATCGCCTTCTTTCGTCAGTGGCAAGCCACGGACCCGCACCATGAACACCTGGCACTGTGTTTTGACGTCTGTCACCAGGCCGTGATGTTCGAAGACTGTTATCAGTCACTGGACCGATTGCGTCGGGCCCGGGTCCCCATCGGCAAGATCCAGCTATCCAATGCGCTGATTTGCCACCTGCCTGAGGATGTGCAGCGGCGCGAACAGGTGCTCAAGACATTGGGCGGTTTTGCCGAACCCACCTACCTGCATCAAGTCAAAGCCCGCGCTGGGCAGGAGCGGTTATCGGCCTGGGCCGACCTTCCCGCGGCCCTGTACGAGTGTGAGCAGGACGGCCACGCCCCTCCCGAGCTGAGGATTCACTTCCACATTCCGTTGTTCAGCGAACACCTGCTGTTGCCCGAACTCAGCGGCAGCCAGGTCGCCCTGGCGCAGACCTTCGACTTTCTGGCCGACCATGGGGATTTTCGCCCGGTACTGGAAGTGGAAACCTACAGCTGGGGCGTCCTGCCCAGCCAGTTGCGCCCCACCACCGAGCACACCCAACTCCAGGGCATCGCGGCGGAGTTGCACTGGGTCGAGGGTCAGTTGCAGCAGCGCCAGTTGCTGCAACCCCAAGCGCTGGAGGCCTGCGCCGATGTCCTCTGAACCTGCGCGCCAGCCGTTGCTGCTGATCAACGTGGTCGGCCTGACGCCCGCACTGCTGGGGGCCGCGACGCCCTGCATCAATGCCCTGTTGAAAACGGCCAGGATGGCCACGCTGCAACCGGTGTTCCCGGCGGTCACCTCCACGGTGCAAGCCTCGATCCTCACGGGCCAGCCACCGTCGGAGCACGGCATCGTCGGCAACGGCTGGTATTTTCGCGATCAGGCCGAAGTGCGTTTCTGGCTGCAACCCAACGCACTGATCCAGGGGGAAAAAGTCTGGCAGACACTCAAGCGCCAGTACCCCGGGTTTCGCTGCAGCCAGTTGTTCTGGTGGTACAACATGTATGCCGACGTGGATGCCGCCATTACCCCACGGCCGCATTACCCGGCCGATGGCCGCAAGATGTTCGGCCTGTATTCGACGCCGGCCTCATTGCACGAGCATATCGAACAGCAGATCGGCGAGTTTCCCTTTCCGAGCTTCTGGGGACCGGCGGCCGGCATCGCCTCGAGCCGCTGGATCGTCGATTGCGCCATCGCCGAATTCCAGCTCGACCGCCCCGACCTGCAGTTGATCTACCTGCCCCATCTCGACTACAGCCTGCAACGCCTGGGCCCCGATCATCCGTCGATTGCCGACGAGGTGCGCGCCATCGACAGCGAAGTCGGGCGTCTGCTGGACTTTGCCCAAGCACAGGGCGCGGCGGTGATGCTGCTGTCCGAATACGGGATCGAAGCCGTCACCCAATCCGTTTCCATCAACCGGTTGCTACGCGCCGAAGGCTTGTTGCAGGTCCGCCAATCGCTGACCTGGGAGTTGCTCGATCCCGGTGCCAGCGCGGCGTTTGCCGTGGCCGACCATCAGGTCGCGCACATCTACGTGAAGCAGGCGCGCGACATCCCTCGCGTCAAGGCGCTGTTGCAGCGCCAGGCCGGCATCGAGCAAGTGCTGGATAAAACCGAACAACGGGCCTGGCACCTGGATCATCCGCGCAGCGGCGAGCTGGTGGCCGTGGCCTCCGCCGGTTGCTGGTTCGATTACTACTACTGGTTCGACGACCGCAAGGCCCCCGACTTTGCCCGCACCGTGGACATCCATCGCAAGCCAGGCTACGACCCGCTCGAGCTGTTCATCGACCCGGCCATTCGCTTCCCGAAATTGAAAGTGGCACGCCGCCTGCTCCAGAAAAAGCTCGGCTTTCGCTACTACATGGACCTGATTCCGCTGGACACCCGCCTGGTCCGCGGCAGCCACGGCCGGCTGCCCGCGAGCGAAAAGACCGGCCCGCTGCTCATCACCAATTGTGATCTGTCGTTGCCACAGCACCTTGCGGCCACGGCGGTGAAGCAACTGCTCCTGGAACACTTCCGGGGGCGCCCTCATGTCGATACGGCGAATGCCAAGGAGCTTCCATGCGGCGAGCCATTTCCATAACCGTTCTCAGTGCCCTGGCCGGTTTGGCCCAGGCACAGGACACCAACGACTTCGATTGCAGCAATTTCCTGCAGTTTGGAGCAGACATCAACAAGACCCGGACCGCGTTTGCCCAGAGTCCCGAGACCATGGCCTGGAACTGGTTCGTCTGTTTGAACCAACCCAGCACCGCGCAAAGCAGCAATCTCGTGTGGGAGACGATGAAGCCTTCGGACCAGGTCTACCTGCCCAACGGCGCGCCACCGGGCACCTATGACAGCTCAGCGCCGCTCCCGGCCGCAGTGATGACGCAAGCCAAGGCGCAGGGCATGGACCTGTCCCGATCCTTCCATAACATCAATGCCACCCAGCAGGTCGATGGCCTGATCCTGCAAATGGGGGGTGCCGTGCCCGATGCCCAACAAGGCCAGCCCGTACGCTTTCAGTTACTGATGGGCAAGGACACGTTCGATTACATCGTGAAGAAGCAGGTCTACAACGTGAACGGTCAGGCCGCCCTGGCCAACGACCTGGACTTCCCCCCCACCGCCTGGGAGTTGAAAGCCGCGTGGCTGTGGATCGGCACGGACACGACCTACCGACAAACCCTGGTGAACGACGGCTACTACATTGCCCAGGCCTACTACCAGCAGGACGACGGTACCTATCAGGTCGGCTATGTGGCATTGAGCGGCCTGCACGTTGTCAACAAACTGAATGCCGACTGGGTCTGGACCACCTTCGAAAACATCAACAACAGCAAGTACACCGTAACCAATGCCCCGACGCCGGCGCCGATGACCAACACCACCGGGCCGACTGCGGCCGCCAAGCCGGTCAATGCCAGCTTCCAGGCCAATAACCGGAGCCTGTCGAAGTACGAGTTGATCGGGGTCGAGTTCCAGCCCATCACCCAGGTACTGGCCAATTCACAACTGGAATCGGCATTCCAGAACACCTCCTCCTGCCTGGCCTGCCACGGCACCGCCGCCTACTCGAACGACAACGGCTACTTCAATTTCGCTCTGAACCAGGGGGGCGGCATCGTCTACCCCACCACCCCGCTGCCGCCCTCGGCATTCGATGGCTACAAAAAACTGGACTTTGTCTGGTCGCTGAAACGCGCCCAGTGGCAACGCTAAGGAGCATGACATGAGCGTATTGAATTTCCCCCGTATCTACCTCAACGGCCATATGTTCTGGAACCCACCGACGGCCAACAATAACGACGTGTTTCCGCTGTATGACGCGGTCAACGCGGACATCAACTGGCCGTTCATGAGCCACTTCGACATCAACGCCACGAACGCCCCCGCCCAGTTGATGCCCTGGGCCATCAAGCCCTTGGCAATGGCAGACCTGCCAACCTATGTGCTGCAGGTGCCGACCAATGCCAACCCGAACAACTACCCGTACATGCCCGCCGAATGGGATCTGTTTGGCGACAATGCCTGCGGCACGGTGAGCTACAAAGGGACTCGCTCAACGATCATTGGCGGCGAGCTGCAGGCCAACACCTACATCACCGAGGATGCGCTGGTTGGCAGGGACTACCAATTGCTCGGCAATCCCTTTGGCAGCAACACTCCGACGGCCGCGCGCTTCGTGGACGTCAGCCCGTGGCAGAACACCTTCACCGCGTTGTATTTCGACAAGCTGATGCTGGGGGATGCCACGTGTGGCCTGACCCTCAATCGCCAGTATCGGATGATGGATCGCTTCCTGAACTTCAATTGGGCCAGCACCTTCCGGGGCCTGGTGTATGTCACCACTACCTGGCAGACCTGCTTTCCCCAGGAAAACCTGGAATGGGTCATCGGCGATTCGGCGTTGCTGAATAACCTTCAGCAGCAGATGAAGCTGCAAGGTGCACAGGGCCTGATGTTCAGGTTCTCCACCTACCTGACCTGCTATGACAGAAACGGTGTTTTCAACGACTTCCCGTACGTCAACACCCGTTCCAACGCCCCCTCGGATACGGCTCGTCTGCAAGCGATGTATCAGAAAGGCCTGGACAACGTTTCCGGTATTTTCTTCAACCCGGCCTACAGCCGCACCGCCGCCACCCTGGGCCTCTGGTTCGCCGACGAATACCCCACCGCCCCCGCCGGCCGGCGCCTGGTGCCCGCGCAGGCCGTCGCCGTCGCCAAGCCAGGCGCGGCGGCCCAAAACACCAAGCTGGGCGTGACCTCGGTGCAGATTACCGGCAACACCCTGTCCCTGGATCTGGCCAACACATTCCCGTTCTATCCGATAGAGCCCGATGCCCCCATCCTGATCGCCGAAAAATTCCAGGCCGGCGACTATCAACTGGGTGTACGCCAGAATGACGTATTCACCCCGGTGGTCGACTTCGGTTTCGCGCAGTATCAACAGTCAGCCTTCGACCAACGCTCGGGGCTGCTGGACTTCACCCTCAGCGACGCGGACAAGGCGACCTTGCAATCAGCGCCGCTGGAGCTGCAACAACAGGGCCCGGCCCCGGCGGCATCGGTGGTAGCCGCCACTGCGCAGACGTGGACCGCCGAGGTCATCGAAAGCGGCAGTTTCATCGACGTGGGCGACCACAAGACGTTGACCATCATGGTGCAGAACAATGGTGTGCCGGCCGCCAACACCACGTTGTGGGTCGCGGAATACGGCAACCCCTACATGGTGACGACCAGCGACTACTACCTGGCATTCAGTAATGCGGCGAACTTCACGCTGTTCTATGACGATCCGACAGACCGTAACCTGAATCACGCCAACCTACCGCAGTTCAATGATGCGCCCCCCGTACCGAATTACCTGGCCACTGGCAGCGGCCGCCGGCTTACCGACCTGCAGAACATGCATCGGCCGACGAGCACACCGGTTGGGTACCAGGATTTCCTCAATGGTCCGGGCAAACCGATTGCGGTCAACTTACGCCCTTGCCTGGCATTCGACGCCGGCGTCTACGTCACTGGAACACTGAGCGACTACCCGGCCACCCAGGTGGATTACTCCTATGTAACGACGACTACCGACGCCAACGGCATCGCCCAGGTGAGCTTCAGGGCCGTGGCCCCGGGCTTCCCGACCTTGCGTTTTTTCGTCAAGGAAGGCGACAGCGATCCGGTCATCCCCTTCAGCTTCCCCGTTCCCCAAGCCTATATCGACTTCCTCGCCCCGCTCCGCGTCCTGCCCTTGGACCTGCAGCTGCAACAGGACTTCATCAACTACTGGAACACCGTCTACAAGGATCAGAACGCCGCCACGCAGCTGTGGGAGGGCTTCCTCTACCCACGCATCCTGCAGACCTTCTATTACCTGTACCCCATCATGAACAAGTACATGCCGCTCAACTCCCAGGCACGCGTCGAAGGCGCCATCGACCAGTTGATTGTGCTGATCAGCAAGCCCTACCAGGAAGAAAGCACGCTCTCGATGCCCATCACCCGTGACATGTCCCAGAGCCGCCGCGCGGTATTGGAGCTATGGGCCAAGAAGCTGGTGAAGCGCAACTATCCGCCACAACAACTCAAGATGAGCGACTACGACAACCTCTGACCGTAACGCTGTTATCCAAGGAGGATAAACCACTGTGGGAGCGAGCTTGTGTAGGAGCTGAGCCTGTGGGAGCAAAGCTTTGCTCCCACAGGCTCGCCCACAGTGTCACCCGGTATTTTTCAAAGGAGTGACCTATGAAAACCAGTATCTTGAACCGGCTGTTGCTGTTGATCCTGCTGTTCAGCCCACCGCTGTTTGCCCAGGACAGCGGTGCCGTCTACTTCACCATGGGCGTGCACAACACCGAGGGGTGCAACGAACAGAACGGCAACTGCATCGCCAAACGCGCACCGGGCGACCCTTCCGATCCGTTCTTCCCGGCGTTCTGGATCAGCGATTGGACGATGTACCGGGTGATGCACAACTACGAAAAAAACCCGCCGCCCTACAGCAATCCGCCCTCCACTCTGACCCCGGCGGACTACACCGTCTCTCGAGGCACCAGCTATTACGACACGGCTTATATACCGGCCGATGGCGACGGCTTCGGTGCGATGATGGAGCACTATGAGAAGTACTGCCTGCCGATCTTCCCGATCAAGAACAACAATTACACCTGCTCCTTCGTGTCCCTAGGCAACAAGGCGTACTTCCTGACCTATCCGCAGGATCGCCCCAAGGACATGCCCGCCTGCTGCATGTTCTCGCCGATGAATCATCCGCCGCGCCAAGACTTCATCCAGCACCTGCCCTACAGCGCCGAGCGCAGCCAAAACCTCGACGCCAGCGTGCAGGCCTACGCGCTGGACCTTCAATCACCACAGGGGCCGATCCTGTTCGGCTATGCCTTCTACAAAAAGATGTCGGGGCAACCGCCCTACCGGCAGCCCCAATCGTTCTTTTTCTCCGGTGACACCAGCGTCGCCAATGCCCCCATCGTCAGCCAGAACTACACCAACTTCCGCATCGCCAGACCGGACCCGGCCCAGACCTGGGCGCAGGTGGCCGCGATGTGCCCGGCGAATCCGCCGCCCTGCCAGTTGTTCGAGCCACCGGCTTCCCAGAGCAACGGGCAAAAGGCGCAGTGGAACAAGCTCATGCAGCGCAAACCCTGAGCAATGACGGAGAATCGCCATGAACACTTCACTGCGTTTCATCCTGGTACTACTGGGTCTGGCCAATCTTCCGGCCCTGGCCCTGGAGCAATCCCAGGAACAAGCCATGCCACGGCCGCAGGCCTCCAGCCTGAATTGCCAGCCCCCCAGCACGGCGCCGGCGGCCACCGCCAGCCAGGACCTGTTCGATCAATACAGCTGGCAGCTGTTCATCGCCGTGAACTGGCCCGCCCAGGCAGGGCAGCGCGGGGATCCCGACTGCAGCAAGCAACCGGGGGACCCTGGCTACACCGTCTGGCAGACCTACAAGACCGTGGAAGAAATCTTCCTGCCACGGGGGGCCGATCCAGGCCCCTGGAACACCCCGCAACTGGCCAAGAGCCTGGGCATCATCAACATCGCCGCGCTGAAGAACAGCTCCCAGGTGAATGCCGTCGACCAGGCCGTCGGCGGCTGGCTGATCGACCAGGCCGGCAACCCGACCTACTACGACATCTCGGCCAACGAGACCTCCTACAACTACATCGTCGCCAACCAGTTCTATAACGCCGACGTGGTGTCCAAAGCCAACAACATCACCTTTCCCTACGGGGTCATCGAGGTCAAATCGAGCTGGCGCATCCTTACCACGCATGACAACGCCAGCCGCTACCTGACCATGCTTGCACGCGTGGCCACGTTCGACGACCAAGGCCAGCGCACCGGCGTCACCGAGGCCTACCTGGGCCTGGTGGGGTTGCACATCATCACCAAGGTGAACGGTTATCCGCAGTGGATCTGGTCGACCTTCGAACAGGTCGACAACGTTCCGCCCAAAGTGCTGGTGAACGGCGTATGGGTCGACCAGCCGGTAGCCGGCACGGCCTATTCCTACTTCAATCCCAACGCGCCGGCAGCCAGCCTCAACCAGTCACCCTGCGACTGGCAGACCCAGGGCGCACACCTGGTCTGCGTGCCCAAACCCGGCACCACCTTCCAGACCCCGAACCCGTTGAACCGGTTCACCCCGATCGCCGAGATCACCAACCAGGTCAACGCCCGTTACCGCAGCGACCCGGACCTGCAACGCAGCGTGTTGAAGTACTACCAACTCATCACCACCCAACGCCCGCTGATGCCGGACAACCCCAGCAACCCACTGGGCCAGCCGACACCCGCCCTCTCGGCCAACGTGACCATGGAAAGCTACATCCAGCCCAACAGCAGTTGCATGAATTGCCACTCCATGGCGACCCCGGTCAAGAGCCCCTACAAATCCGATTACTCCTACCTGTTCAAATTCGCCAATTCGCCTGTCGGCAAAACCATCAAGGACGAGGAATAACTCATGAGCATCCTGAACGGACCACGGCTGAATTTCTGGGGCGGCATCCGCACGGACGTCAGCCTGCCGAACAACTCCCCGACCATTCCCTACGATGGCAACGATGACTGGCCGCTCTTCGACCTGACCACCTCGACCCTGGCACCGGGGGCCCAGTCCTACACCGACGACCAGTTGAACAACATGATCAATGCCCCCACCGGCAACTACTACACCGCCGGTGGCTGGAATCACTACGGGCAGCATGTCGTCGACATGCAGAACGCCTTGATCAGCTCCCAGGGCACTCCCGGCAGCATCAGCACCAGCGGCGACCTGGTGGGCCAGGCCGTCTACCTGCTCGGCTCGGTGGACCCGGTGACCGGCCAGGGGCCCGTCTCCGGCCCGATGATGGTGGACCTGGACCCCACCGCCTCGACGACCACCCAGATCTTCGTCGGCGGCCTGCAAATCGGCGGCAACGACAACATCCAGTTGCTGATTCGCAGCGACACCGTGTGCAGCAGTTTCTACATGAAGAAGCGTGTGCTGGAACCAGAGCAAATGGATGCCCCGGGCTCCTTCCGCTTCAGCGGCACATTTCAGCTGACCTTCCCCCTGAGTAGCGTCGTCAACTGGAACCAGAACAGCGGTGGGCTGCGTTCGATCATCCAAGCGCCGGGCGCAACGGGTATCGTCCTGCGTTTCGTCATGTTCGAGATGTGTCCCGCGATGACCACCGAGCAACTGGACGCCGACTACGCCGCTGGCCGGTACACGCCCAACCCGAGCATCGGCAGGGTCATCGGCACACTGGCCCCGGCCTTCACCGACGAGCCGCTGAACTGCCAGCCGGGCCGGCAGCTGATTAACCAGTGCACGGGGAACGCCGGCTATGCCGAACTGAGTGACAGTGGCCTCCTGAGCATCGACATGGTGAATGTCATTCCGAAGAAAACCTTCCGGGCTGTACGGGACGATATCACCAGCCCCATCGGGCCCAACGCCGATTACGGGACCGTGACCATCAGCGCCGGCACCACCACCCTGACCACATTAGACCCGACCAGCAGTCCCTTGGTTGACTACTACGTGTACGGCGGCATCGTCGACGTGCCCCTGACCACCAGTCAGCAGCAGACGGTGCGGACCACGGCACTGGCCATTACCGCGCCCGACAAGGTTTGCAACACCACACTTAATGCCACCGAATCGACCTATCGGATCTATGCCAACCAGCGCAACGTCTACCTGGAGGATTACCCCAACGGCCTGTCGATCACCCTGCAGGTCCGGTACCTGGGCGGCGCGGTGCCCAGCACCACCGAAATCGACCTGAAGGCGGCGGCTCCCGCGGTCTATGATCAACCGCAATACTGGGACTTCCTCGACTTCCCCGATTCGTTGACCGTCGACAGTGGCCAGCTTTCCGTCAGCTTCCCGGTCACCCTCAAGCCGGGCAGCGCCGCTCAAGCGGGCTTCGTCGCCCTGACCTGCACGGTCAACGATTTCCCCAGCAGCGCTTACTTCACCAACTTTCGCAAATATGCCCAGACTGACTTCGGCATTCCCCAGGGCACGACCATCACCTGGCCGCTGATGTACCCCAACGTGCTGCGCTTTCACTACCTGGCCTTCCCCGCCATGTCCCGCTATATCCCGCTGAATCAGCCCGACGCCATCATGGGCGCCAAGAACCCCATCCTCGCCCGCACCTCGGATGCGTACAAAGGCACCACGCTGTTCATGCCGGTGGTGCGCTCGATGTCGCCCTGCCAGCGGGCACTGCTGCGGGCCTACCTCACCGGTGAACCGTGGCAACCGCCGCAATGACCGCGTCCCCCTTTTGTTCACGGAGAGAGCCTATGTCAGTTCCCCTTCAGATCCCCGCACACCCGGAGGAAAGCCTGCGCCCCAGCACCCTTGTCGCCGAGGACCTGCTGAACCCTCGTGGTCTCTGCCTGCAAGCCGACGGCAGCCTGCTGCTCACCGAAGCAGGTTCCGGGCTGCCCGACCAACCTTTCAGCGGCCGTATCAGTCGACTGCGCCCGGATCCGCAGCAGCCCGGCGCCTACCTGCCCCGCGAAACCCTGGCGCAAGGGTTTCGCGCCATGAACATGCAGGCACGCATGCTGCGCGATGAAATCATGGGGCTGTCGGACATCGCCTACGGTGACGGACGCTGCCTGGCCAGCCAGACCGATTACGTCGCGGGTTCCAAACTGCTGGACCTGCAATTCACGCCGCCCGAGCCGGTCTTCCATAGCCGCGGCAATCTGAACGCGCTGTGCTACCACCCGACCCGCCGCAGTTGGCTGGCCGTCAAGCCCGATACCAATCAGTTGGTGGAGTTCGTCGCGGGCCAAGAGGAGCGCGTGCTGGCTCAACTGCCCGAACTGGATCAAGGCCAGGAAGCCGTTCCCGTGACCCTGGTGTACGAACCGGCGACAGACGCTGTGCTGATCAGTCTGTTCTCGGGGGAACTGCACGGCGACCCGAGCCGCAAGGGCATCGACTTTGCCGAAAAGGCCGGCCAGGTGATCCGGGTCTGGCCCGCCAGCGCCGAGATCGACCTCCTGATTCGCGGCCTGCAACTGCCCACCGGGCTGGCACTGCGCCCCAACGGCCAGCTGCTGGTGCTGGAACTCTGCGAGCGCTTGCAACAACCCCTGCTCCCCGACTGGAACGGCGAACCCCTGCATGGCGGCTTCACCCGGTTCAGTGGGCGACTGCTGAGCTGCGACTTGCAAACAGCCCAGGTCACCGTGCTTGCCCGAGGCTTGGATACCCCGTCCAACCTGTGCCTGTTACCCGACGCGGTACTGGTCAGCGAAGGCATGGGCCTGGTCGGACGACCACTGCCTACGCCCGAGAATAGCGTGGTCCCTTTGAGAGGCAGGCTTCGTCGGGTGCAACTCTGACAACAACACCGGCCGGGTGCACAGCCCGGCCGGTGCCCCAGGTGTCATCCACTACTCGCTTCAGCCTGCGGTAACGGTCATGCCGCCGTCGGCCATGACCACCGCCCCGACCACGAAACTCGCGCGATCGGAGGCCAGGAACGCAACCACCTCGGCAATTTCTTCCGGCTGCGCGGCGCGGCCGATGGGCGCGGCTTCACCGTGCTGGGCGAGGAACGCCGGACCGTCCTCGACCACGTCATTGAGGATGTTGGTGACCACATCGCCAACACCGATGGCATTGACGCGAATGCCATGCTCGATGACTTCCAGTGCCAGGGTGCGCGTCAGTTGTGCCAGGGCGCCTTTGGACGCGGTGTAGGCGGCAATGGTCGGGAAGGCAAAATAGGACGCGTAGGACGCAATGTTGACGATGGCCCCCGACTTGTTCGGCATCATCGCCTTGACCGCTTCGCGCGAATGCAGGAAAGCGGCCGTGGCGTTGACCGCCTGGATGCGCTCCCAGTCCTGGCGCGTCATGTCGATGACGAGTTTATTGATGATGATCCCGGCATTGTTGACCAGGATATCCAGCCGGCCGAACTGCTCGACGGCCAGGCCGACAGCGCGCTCGGCGGCGCCATCCGCGGTGATGTCGGCTTCCAGAGGCACCAGCCCGGGACGGGCCAGCTCATGGACGGCGGGGTTGATGTCTTCAGCGATTACCTTGGCGCCGCGGGCATGCAACAGCAATGCGATGGCCTTGCCGATGCCACTGGCGGCGCCAGTGACCAATGCAACCTTGCCTTGGACTTCGTGGGGAATGTTGTGTTGGATATCGGTCATGATCGCTCTCCTGCGTGAGCGGGCAGACGAGACATTCGCCCGCCCGGCGCCCGTGGGCGCTGTCGTTATCGACGACTTCACTTTCTCGCAATGGCGACTGCCAGGCTTTCGCAGGCTTGCTGGGACTGTCGGGGTTTTGCGCAAATATGGCCAGAGATGGCCACCGCCGGGCTGTGTAGGCGCTGGCGAAGCCTGCGATCTTTTGATCTTGATCTTGATCTTTCACTTGAGATTCAAGTGTCTGGGGAAAGATCGCAGCCTCGTTGCACTCGACAGCTCCTACAAGGTCAGGAACAGCGCGGAGGTCCAGACCCGTGACTGATCCCGCTGGCGGGCACAGATGAACAACGGGTGTTCACGCCCTGGATCAAGCCCCAGGCGGGCCAGTTCGATGCGCCCCTGCAACTCACGGGGCAACGGTGCAGCGGTCATCCGTTCCAGGGACAGCTTCAACTCCGCGCCCGGCAACTCTTCGACCACTTGCGATTGCGCCAACAACTCATCGCCGGACAGCTCCATCACCACCGTCGGTGCGTGCACGCAAGGTTGCGGTTCGGACGGGTCGCCGACCTTGACGTAATTGTCGATACGGCTGTGGATCTGCAGCGTGGCGCCGGCCAGTTGCGACAAGTCGATTTCGATGCTGTCGGTATCGCCGTTGGTGTCGGTGCGAAACGCCAGGACCGTGGCGTCCTTGCGCCATACGGTCTGCTCGGGATGGTCGAGGCCCAAGGCGCGGAAACCATTGATGACCGCGCCGGTGATACGGATTTCGCCAGTCCAGTACGCGCCGCGATAGCGGTCCTTGATCCGCGCGCCACCCAGGCGCAGGCGAATGCGTTGCGCGCAGAAACCCAGTTCCTGGTGCAGGTTGCGCGACCAGATCAACTGGTCGCCATCGAACAGATCGACCTGCTCCCACCCGGCCTCTCCCAGCAGTCGATAGTCCAGGGGGGCATTCGCATCGGCAGTGAAGACTTCACCCATGAAGTGCTTGCCCTGGCGCAGGCTGGCGAACGAACGCTCCCCGGTCGTGGCGAAGGTACGGCGGGCGCGCAAGGCCTTGCCGACACTGGCGCGGTCGAAAGCCTCGGCGACCACACCCGTCAACCCGCCACGGGAGCCGAACACCGCCGTGGCCGGAACGCCGCCCGCACAAGAGTTACCGCACCATTCGGTTCCGGGATAACACACGAATCGGCCCGGCTCATTGAGCTCGTGGATCAGCTTGACCGCCTGGTCCCAGCGTTGCTCGGTGATATTGAAGTCATTGGCGGTGTAGCCGAGGACGTCGAGCCCGGCGACATCGCGACCGTAGCTGAGGTTGTACAGCGTGTCGTTGGTGCCCACCGTGTCATCGGAGTGCACATGCAGGTCGGCATAGAGCGGGCGCAACGCCGTACCGGCCGGGTCGACAGTGACAAAGGCCTGGGCCCCGGCTGCTGTTGCCGATCTGCCCGCCCGTGGCGACCATCCAGCCGATGCCGCGGGAAGCGCCGATCATTTCCGCCGCGACCAGCGCCCGCCAGCCCTGGCTGAAGCCGATGCGCAAGGCGGCGGTCACGAACAGCAACGAGGCCGGTAAATAGACGTGGGCCAACAGTTGCCAGGCGTTGGCACCCAAGGTCCGTGCCGCGCGAACTTCACCGCCGCGGATGCTCTGCACGCCCTCCTGAATGGTCACCGCCATGGGGAACATCGCGGCAATGAAAATCACCAGCACGATGGAGACATAACCCAGGCCGAAAATGATCATGATCAGCGGCGCCCAGGCAATCGGCGGGATGGCCATGAACAGGCTGTTGAGCGGCGAGATGAAATCGCGAAAGCGCGAGGACAGGCCAGCGGCCGTGCCCAGCAGGAGCGCAACGATCACCGCGGCGCAAAAACCACCCAGTTCTTCCAGCACGCTGGCCTGCAGGTGCTGCCACAGCGAACGATCCCCCAGCCAGCGTAGCGCCTCGCGGGCAACGTCCCAGGGCTGCGGCAGGATATAGGTGGGAAAGCGGCTCGCCAGGGCGATCCAGATCAACAACAGGAATGGCAGCGACGCCCATCCCCAATTCGGTTTTGGCAAGGACATGACGGACTCAGTGCGCGGCTTTTTCCAGGTAGGAGGTATCCACGATCTGTTCGGTCTTGAGCGTGGTGTCGATAAAACCCAGGTCGTGGGAGTAATCCATCAGGCGCTGGATGAACTGGATGTCCGCCGCCTGCAAGTCCGCCGACCAGCCCAGGCGTGTCCGGGCCTGGGCGACGATAGCTTCGGGGGCGATGGTCTTGCCGTCCGGGCCTTGCACCGCTTCGAGCTTGAACGCCTCGGCGATGAGCCGGTTCGATTCGGCGGGATGTTCATTGAGGAAGGCGATGGCCTTGCGATGGGCGCGCAACAGCTTCACCACGTCATCCGAACGCTCCTGCAAGGTTTTCGGCAAGGCGATCACCACGTACCACGGGTACTGGGGCAGCGCCTGGTTGACGTCCAGCAGGATCCGGCTCGAACCGCGCAACACCGACTGGCTGACGAAGGGTTCCCAGGAAAATGCCGCGTCGATGCCACGTTCAAGGGCAGCGTTCATGTTGCCCGGCGGCATGTCGATGATGTCCAGGTCCTTGTCGGGATCGAGCCCGGCCTTTTCCTTCAGGACAAAACCACGCAGCAGCACATCCATGCCACTGCCCTTCTTGACCCCGGCGAGCTTTTTCCCCTTGAGCGCTTCCAACTGGGTGATCGGACTCTTGGCGTCGACAATCACCGCGGCCTGGCCGTAATTGACCTTCGCCAGGATCCGGCTTTGCAGCCCGCGGGAAAACCACTGGTACACCGGTGGGGTGCCGACATAGGCCACGTCCAGTTCACCGGCGGCCAGTGCCTGCTGGATCACCGGGCCATCGCCCAAGGCCTTGAGGTCGACGTTCAAGCCTTCTTCGCGGTAGTAACCTTGTTTGTCGGCGATCAGCGCCGGGACGTTGGCCATGGCGAAGACATAACCCACGCTGTTGCATGCCACCGGAAAGCTGGTGCGGCAACCGCTGCGCGGCATTCTCCAGACCGACCAGGCGCAGGTACTGCCAATAATCTATTTTTATAACCTTAGAAGTGAAGGCCCCCTACCCTCACTCAAGGCCATGGAAGCTGACAGTGTCCACCTCCATTCTTCGCGACAGCACCACCTCGCTCTACGAACAGATCGCCCATCAACTGCTGGAAGAAATCCAGCGCGGCGACTACGAACCCAGCGGCAAGCTACCGTCCGAGGCGCAGTTGGGCGAACGGTTCGGGGGGAGCCGCGTCACGGTTCGCCTGGCCGTGGACAAACTCAGCGACGACGGCGTGGTGGAGCGCAAGCAAGGCAAAGGCACATTTGTCGCGGCCAAGCAGGTACGCCACGGCCTGGATGCGTTGCGCAGCTTTCATGAGGCGTTGTTGTTGCAAGGGCTGCAACCGAGCACGCAGGTGCTCAGCCATGCCCTGCAGCCCGTTCCGGAAACCCTGCGGGTCTGTTTGAGCAAGCGCACGACTGCCTGCTTCTGGAGCGCCTGCACTTCGTCGATGACGAACCCATCGCATTGGGACGCAGCCACCTGCCGGCAGAGTTGGCCTGCGTGGCCTGGGCTGAGGTCGAACATCAGCCGATCTATTCCATTCTCGAATCGATCACCGGCCTGGCGGTCAGCCGCGCCGACCTGGCCATCAGTGCACAGGAAGCCGACAAAAGCCTGGCCAGCGCGCTGCACGTCAAACGCGGCGCCGCGCTGCTGGTCATGAAGCGCACGTCCTACTTCGCCGACGGCCGTTGCTGCGACCGCACGACGTTTTTCATCCGCCCGGAACGCTATGCCTTCGTGCTCAGTGGGGTGTTCAAATCCAATACCGCCACTTGATACGATTCAAATTGGCGCGATGGTTGGACCCGGCCTGACAAAACACTGTTCAGTGACCTGTCGCCCCCATTGCTGCCCCTCTTGCTCCTGCTCCAACCTGAAACCGAACGCTTCATACAGCTTGCGAGCAGCGTCGAGCCCCTGGAACGTCCAGAGGATCGTTGAGCTAAAGCCCCACTCGTCGCAGAACTTCATCGCTTCGGCCAACAGGCGCCTGCCAGCCCCCTTGCCGCGCGCCGAATCATCCAGGATGAAGCAGCGCAGCACCGCACTGCCGCCCTCGCCTTCGCCGTCGATGGCAATCGAACCGACTATTCGTTCGCCATCCAGGGCCACCCAGACCTCATTGCGCGGATTGTGCAGACGCCCCATCAGCTCGGCCATGTCCGATGCAACCAGGCTTTCGAACAACTGGCCGAAGTTCGAATGCCTGGAGTAGTAGTCCGCATGCATTTGCACAATGCGGCCAATGACGCCAGGACGGTAGCCACGCGCAATCTCCAACTGCGCCGGCGCAGGCGGCGCTGTACCGAGCCGATGAGCGTGTAGCGCGCTGGCATAGCAGGCAATCCCCTCACTAACGGCCAGACATTGCCCACTGGATAAGTGAGACATGGCCGCGACAACCTGTTGCGTGGCGAAAGCATCGATGGTTCGGAGGGTGTTTTGCCCCTGGGCGGTGAGTCGCAATCTCTTGGCCCGCGCATCCTGTTCATGGGCAACTTCTTCGATCTCGCCGGCCTCGATGAGCTTGCGCACCATCCGGCTCACGCTGGATTTTTCCAGGCCGAGCAGCTCGACAAGCTCGCCCGCGGTCAGGGATTGGCGATTGCCGAGCTCCACGATGGTGTGCACCGACGACGGCGGATAACCCGTCGCAGCCAACGTGGTGTGCATGAACCCCAGCTCTCGCACCATGAGACGCGACGCCGAACGAATTTTCTCAATCAGGGCTGGCGGGCAATGGTTCACGGGGACCTCGGATGCGATGGGTATTTAGTTGTACCGCACAACTAAATACCCATCCGTGCGTTCAGTCAAGCTTTCCGTTGGCTGGCCTATCAGCGATAAGGCGGGTAGTGACATTGCTCCTGTCGTCGCGCTCAGCGGTGAGCGGACCAGTACCCCAAACTGGAAAATTTTGAGAGGATGCGTGCCAAGAACGCCATGGAATAAAGGCCTTCCAATCCCATCCCCATGGCGGCCCGACATGTACATCCCTCTCTTCCAAAGCTTGCGGGCACGCTTCGCCATCGTCGTGGCGCTGGTGGTGCTGCTCCTCAGTTGCATCTTCGGCACCGTTATCGGCGAGTCCTCCATTTCGCGGCTCAAGGAGCAAACCGGGCTGCAACTGAGCGAATATGCCTACTCGATGATCGATCGCCTCGATCGCGACATGAGTAACCGTTCAAAAGCGCTCACGGTCCTGAGCAAGCTGGAAACCCTGCGCAACACGGCGAGCCCCGGCGAAGCACGCGCCCTGCTCGACCACCTTAGCCAGCAGTTCCCGAACTATTCCTGGATCGGCCTCACCGACGCCCACGGCAAAGTGGTCGCATCGACCAACGGGGTGCTCGCAGGTGCCGACATCTCGCAACGGCCGGTCTTTGCCAGGGCGCGTGAAGAGACATTCATTGGCGATGTTCACGAAGCCGTCCTGCTGGCCAAGTTGCTGCCGAATCCTTCCGGGGAAACGATGAAATTCGTCGATATCAGCATGCCAATCAAGGACGTCGCCGGAAATCTCACGGGGGTGCTCGCAACGCACCTTTCCTGGGAATGGGCCGCGGAAGTCGGTCGATCGCTTTTCGACCCCTTGCAGGAGCGCCTGCCTGGCCTGGAGTTCCTGGTCATCAGCAAGGACGGCACCGTCTTGCTGGGCCCCAAGGACATGATCGGCAAGCCCGCCGGGATCACGCTCGATGGGCGCGGACAAAGCTGGTCGGTCGAGCGCTGGCCGGACGGTAAGCTCTATATGGCAGGTGCGGCGCAAAGTGTCGGCGTCGACGACTATCCCGGCCTGGGCTGGACCGTGGTGACACGCCAGCCCGCCGAGATCGCCTTTGCGGCTGCACGTGAGATGCGCAATGAAATACTCCTCTGGGGCGGTCTGCTGTCCATCCTGTTCGCGGTCATCGGATGGATCATGGCAGGTATTCTCACCGGGCCGGTGAACGTCATCGCCGAGGCTGCCGCGCGCCTTTCCGAAGGCGCCGATGTGGGGATTCCCTTGCTCAAGGGGACGCGCGAAGTCGAAACGCTGAGTGTCGCGATCCGGCACCTCGTTGACAGCCTCACCCGAAAAAGGGGTCAGTTGGCCGTGGTCGAGGGTATCGCCTACCGCGATGTCGTCACCGGCCTGCCGAACCGGGCAGCCTTGGAAAAGTACATAGAGGCGGTACGCAGCGAGGTCGACGTACAGCCTGGCTTCGGCGTGCTGTGCCTGGATCTGGACGGGTTCAAGCCCATCAACGATTGCTTCGGCCATGCCGTCGGCGATGCATTGCTCCAGGAGGTCGGCCTCCGGCTCCTGGGCGCTGTGCGCGATGGCGACATCGCTGTGCGCCACGGCGGGGATGAATTCGTATTGCTGCTGCGCCTGCGTACCGGAGAATCCTTGTCCAGCATGCAGGGCGCCGCCCAGCGCATCATCGCAAAACTGGCCGAGCCGGTCATACTGGCCGGGGAGTCGATCACGATCGGCTGCAGCATCGGCGGGACGCTGTGGACCGGCGGTGAGTTTGCCGATGCGCTGGTCCAAGCCGATGAAGCGCTCTACCGGGCCAAGCGCGCGG
Organism: Pseudomonas sp. NFACC24-1; assembly: GCF_900115235.1. Lineage (NCBI taxonomy): Bacteria > Pseudomonadati > Pseudomonadota > Gammaproteobacteria > Pseudomonadales > Pseudomonadaceae > Pseudomonas > Pseudomonas sp. NFACC24-1. The sequence continues at coordinate 86,909 of NZ_FOVS01000003.1, read as the reverse complement.
GCAAGTCCCAGGCGAAATTCCATGACACCTCGCGCACCGACGAGGCTGCCCATGCCGGTTCGAAGGTCTGAGGCGCTAGCGCAAGGTCTGAAGCGCCTCGCGCCCGGCAAAACGGGCAGCGGCCACCGCCCTGTTGGGAACGTTCAGCGCACGGATCAACGAAGAGACATGAATGCGCACGGTGAAGGGAGAGATCTCAAGCGCTGAGGCGATTTCCTTGTTGGTCTTGCCTTCGGCGATCAATTGCCAGACCTCTCGCTGCCGTGACGTGAGCCGGCTCATATCATCGTCGGAACCCAGTAGGAGCGGGCCCGAAGGCTCGTACTTGACCAGCACTTCGCCACGGCGAATATCGGCGATGGCCTGGCCGACCTGGTCGGGAGAAAGGCTCTTGCCGACAAACCCGTCCACACCGGTGGCCATGACACGGCCAATGACATCGCTGTCATCCAGGGTCGAAACCACAATCATCACGGTGTGCTTGAGTGCCTGGCGCAACTGCGCGAGCTCGCTGATGGAGCCCAGGCCGGGAAGACGTATTTCAAGAATCAGCGTATCGAGAGGTTGTCCATTCGTTGCCAGCGTCCGTACTTCCTCCAGGCTGCCTGCTTGTTCGATCACTGCGTCAGGTATCAGGCGCTCCAGCAACACCATCATCCCCTCTCGGAACAGCGGATGCTCATCTGCCACGATAATCCGGCAAATCTTCCGACCCGAGACGCGTCTCTCATCGTGTCCCATACTGCATCTTGACGACTTCACTGATTCTCTGCGCAACGCCATTGGCCGGAGGCGTGACGGATCGGATCGACTGACCACGATAAGGTCCGTCCGCGGGAAACCAATTCTGGACAACGACAACCTGTTTCGGCTGCTCGGCCGAAACCGGGCCCGTGGAGATTTCATTGGTGAACTTGCAGGTATCAAACGTCCCCAGGGCCGTCTTGATCGTTTCACGCCCGTTATAAGTCAGCTTCTCGACGACATCGAACTCGACCGTTCCCCCGGCGCTCACCGCTTTGTTTTTGTAGCTGACGGTGACGGTCTGCCCAGGTTGCAGATCAATCGGTGTGGAAGCGGGAGGCTGGTAGATGGTGGTCATCAACGATGCCCCGGCACCATGGCGATCACCGTAACGAATCAGTCGACCGTCCTTGATTTCGGCGAAGGTCGTCGTCAGGAAAAACGGCGCATTGTTCAGGAACGACGTGTGCACCGAGGCCACCGGATTGGCGCCGGCAAACGCCTCGCGCCCGAGCGCCTCGGTTTTACCGCGACTGGTGGCTGGCGACAGGTTGTCGCGACTTTCATACTCCACCACCGTCCCGGCCTGGAAATCCGCCTCGTTGGTGCAAGCCGCCGAGGATGTCTCACTGGCCGTGGAAGCCGACGCACCGGCGATAAAAGAACCCCAGCCACTGGCGACAAGGGCCGAGACGGCAAATGCCGTTGCGAGGCGCTTGCGATAAGCCGGGCAGATGTTGGACTTTCTGGCAGGTGTGCTTTTCAAAAACAGATCCTTGTTCAAGTAGGCTCGTTGCGACCGGTCGAAAGCCGATAGCGTCCATAGGTTAGGGTCGAGTGCCGACCGGCGCTATAGCGCAAGTGTGCTATAGGCTTTGCCCTCGTTCTGGATGGGGGGATGATTGAGACTACCGATACGCGCCGGACCATGACATCATAAAGCCACCATTTTGTTCGAGCCTGGACGCGCTTCATTCTTCAGCCTTGAAACCGTATCAGGGGCTCGTATGACCGAATCACTGGAGCGCTTTGTCCAGGCGCAAGCGTCAACCTATGACCGCGCTTTGCACGAGCTACGGCACGGCCGCAAGGAAGGCCACTGGATGTGGTTCATCTTTCCCCAATTACGCGGCCTGGGTATCAGCGAGAACGCCACCTATTACGGCCTGCGCAATCTGGAAGAGGCGCGCGACTATTTGCATCACCCGCTTCTGGGACCACGACTCGAGCGCGCAACCCGCGCCGTCCTGGACTCGGACGTCGCGGTAGAGAAACTCCTGGGGACACTCGACGCCATGAAATTCGCGTCCTGCATGACGCTGTTCGCAGCGGCCGCGGGCGAGCATTGCGTGTATGCCCAGGCGCTGGAGGGTGAGGTGAATGTCGACTCAAGAACACTGGAACTACTGAAGGAGCAAGAGAGAAAAAATGTCTAATTACGAAACATGGACGTTGGTGGTACAGGTGGCCGTGGCCCTGGTGGCCCTGCTGTCGATGTACCTGGTTGTTCGCCAGGTGGTCATCCTGACGGCACAACTGAAGGCGACTCAACAGGCTTCCGAGGCCCAGAGCATCATTTCGATTGTCGAGTTCCTGCAAGCCAGCCAGGCCCGCGATGCCCGGCAAGCGGTTCGCGCCACGCTGTCGACCCTGCATCATGACCAATGGGACGCCACCCATGTCCAGCATGCCTCGCTGACCTGTGCGAACTACGACGTCGTCGCGGCGTTATTGCGGGCCGACTTGATCAAGAACAAGCACATCATCATCGAAAACTGGGCGCCGAGCATCAAGCACTGCCACCAGATACTTGCCCCTTTCATTGAGACAAAACGCGCCCAGCCCGGCGGCGACCGAAAGTACTGGAGCAACTTCGACTGGCTGCGCGAGCAGTGCTCTAAGGTCTGACGGGGGTTGTGACAGTGAATCCAGAAGCCATTTTCGCTGAAACGGTGAAACGCCTGCGAGCGGCCAGGCACCTTGCCATTTTTACCGGTGCCGGCATTTCCGCACAAAGCGGTATCTCCACCTTCCGTGATCCTTCGACCGGCCTCTGGGCACGTTACGACCCAAAGAAACTGGCCACCCCCGCCGCTTTCGCCAAAGATCCTGCACGGGTATGGGCATGGTACAGCTGGCGCCGAACGCTGGTTAACCAAGCGCACCCCAATGACGCGCACCGGGCAGTCGCCAGGCTGACCGAGAACTTGCCCCGCGTGACCGTCATCACACAGAACGTCGACGACCTGCTCGAACGAGCCGGATCCAAGGAGGTGATTCACCTCCACGGTGATCTGGCCAGCGCCCGTTGCTTCCAGTGCAATCGTCCCTACCTGGGCGCATTGCCCGTGGATGTCGGGCCCGACTGCGACAGCCTGGAACCCCCGCGTTGTCCACACTGCGACGGCCGGATCCGCCCCAATGTCGTCTGGTTCGGCGAGGGAATGCCGGAACGTGAACTGGACCTGGCCTTCAGCGCGGCCCGTGACTGCGACGTCATGCTCTCCATTGGCACTTCTGGAGAGGTCTACCCGGCGGCACGGATTCCAACATTGGCAACCGAGCATGGCGCCTGGCTGGTGCATATCAATATCAAACCGATGGGGGCCGCTTCCGATAAAACACTGGTGGGCGATGCGACATACTGGTTGCCGAGGCTGGTCGAGGCGTTGGGCTGATGCTTCCTGCAAAACCCGCCCATGATCCCAAAGAACGCCCTCGACGCGATGACCAAAGGCGCCCCCCCTGACGCCGCAACAACTGCTTGTCAGGCATCAAATGCTGGCAACCGCCTGGACAGACGCCGGTACCTTCGTGCTGGCCCTGCCCCGTCTGCGCTCAGCCAACGACAGCCGCCCCGTGTGGACCCAGATCAACCTGGCTGCCAGCAATTGGATCGCCGTCCTGAGGCGCCTGCAGCAGCACTGGGCCTCAGGGGCCGACGCCGCTGAACTGAACCAGGACCTCGTCGCAGCACGGGCCGGTTATGACGAGTTGCTGTCGCGCTATAACGCTGCGGTGGAGCATCAGTATTGATTCGTCGAAATTGTTACTTGGATAGCCCGGTTTTAACAGTCGCGCCATCACAAATAGTGTTATTGCACACAACATTCATCTGATTAGAGTGAGCATATGGTTTCCATAGCTGTTCGCGAAGAAGTTCAAGACCGTCTCCGCCGTGCTGAAAATGAACATGAGGTGAAGGTCCTGCTCGCCGTAGAGTCAGGCAGTCGTGCCTGGGGATTCGCGTCCCCCAATAGTGACTATGACGCACGCTTCATCTACGTCAATAAACCTGAGTGGTATCTCTCGGTCGGCCTCGAGGAGCAACGCGACGTCATCGAGTACCCGATCATCGATGACATGGACATCAATGGCTGGGATCTGCGCAAGGCCTTGAGACTGTTTTGGAAGTCAAATCCGGGGTTTGTCGAGTGGGTGCAGTCCACCATCATCTACGAACATTCCGGCTCCTTTCACGAGCGCGCCAAAGCGTTGCTACCGCAGGTGTACTCGGTTGAAAGCGGTATCTACCATTATCGCAGCATGGCGAAGACCAATTTCAGGGGGTACTTGCAGTCTCCTGAAGTACCGCTGAAAAAATATTTCTACGTCCTGCGGCCATTGCTGTCGGTACGGTGGCTGGAGCGCTTTAATAAACCTGCCCCCATCGAGTTTGACGCGCTGCGCCAAGTCATCGACGGTGAGCCCGAATTGCACCGGGCCATTGATGACTTGCTTGCGATCAAGCGCGCATCGCCAGAAATGGGACTTTCGCCGCAGATCATGCCTATTCAGAGATTCATTGAGCGGGAGCTGCATCGACTTGAAGCTGTCAAGCCGACCCGCAGCGAACGTAAGGAAGTCGAGCCGCTCCTGTCGGAGCTGTTTCGCTCAGTACTGAAGGAAACGTGGGATTAACCCAAGACATTGGCTTTATCGATTCGCCAGGACGGATTTAAAACGTACAAGCGACTCCTGACACTGTCCGGCGTGAACCGGGTTCTAGATCGAAAGCGCAAAACGGCCTCCACCCTCGACGGCCTCGCTACCCGACAGAGCTTCAGGCACAAACCCGCATCGCTCAAGGACCTTCCTTGAGCCGATGTTGTTCTCATAGACATAAGCCACCAACTGCGTAAGCCCCCAACGCATCCGCGCCGCCTCGATCAGATGTTTCAGGGCCTGCGTTGCCAGCCCTTGCCCGCAAGCGCGTTGATCAATGCGATAGCCCACCTCGGCGCAACCGCGTGGTGAATGAATGCCTTTCAAATTCGCCCGCCCCACTATTCTCCCGCTGGCGTCTTCGATCACAAACGGGTGCCAGGCGCCCACGGCGAAATCGGCCAGATAGCCTTCAATGTGCTCGGTGACGCCCGTCCATGAATAAAAGGCAGGGTCCCGTGCGTCGATCTGCGACTCGAACCATTCACGGTTATGGATTTCAAAGGCCAGCAGCGCTTGCACATCGGTCATTTGCAGCTCGCGAATTCTGAAGGGTTTCACTGATTGCTTCTCCTGGGCCGTGAAGCGCAATCGTAAGGTCGAGTGATCGTCATGACGAGATTTTCTGCTTGGACGGTCCTTTGTTAGGGGCCGCTGCACTTTGTAGGAGCTGGCGAAGCCTGCGATCTTTTGATTTTTCGCTTGGAGACTCAAGTGTCAGGGGAAAGATCGCAGCCTCGCTCCGCTCGACAGCTCCTACCACGTGCGCCCTGTGAAGCAGGCGCCCTCGCCGCGGGGTTATTTGATGGGGGCCCTAAACGAAAAATGCCCCGTACCTTTCGATACGGAGCATTTCTTCAAGGCTTCCCGCGGATTGCCAGGTATTCACGCGACGGTGAGTCTTCTGGTTCAATCGTCTGCAGAATCCAGAGCGATTCTGCAGTTCCTATCGGGGAACCCGCCTGGAGTCCTTCAGGCGTTCTGGTTCCAGGGACGGTCGCCATGTTCGTCCTTGATGCGTGTCGGCAGGCCCATCACATCCAGCGCCTCGAGGAACGCCTCGGCAGGCAGCTCTTCGACGTTGACCATGCGCTGCACGTCCCACTCGCCACGGGCCACCAGCAAGGCCGCAGCCACGGGTGGCACGCCGGCGGTATAGGAAATGCCCTGGCTGTCGGTTTCGGCGTAGGCATCCTCGTGGTCGGCCACGTTGTAGATGAACATCTCGCGCGGCTGGCCATCCTTGACGCCCTTGACCAGGTCACCGATGCAGGTCTTGCCGGTGTAGCCCGGCGCCAGCGAGCTCGGGTCAGGCAGCACGGCCTTGACCACTTTCAGCGGCACGACTTCCAGACCTTCGGCGGTCTTGACCGGTTGCTCGGAAAGCAGGCCGAGGTTCTTGAGCACGGTGAACACATTGATATAGTGCTCGCCGAAGCTCATCCAGAAACGCACGTTGGGCACGTCGAGATTCTTCGACAGCGAGTGCACTTCGTCGTGACCGGTCAGGTACAGGTTCTGCGAGCCGACCACTGGCAGGTCGTCGGTACGCTTGACCTCGAACATGGTGTTGCTGGTCCACTGGCTGTCCTGCCAGCTCCACACCTGTCCGGTAAACTCGCGGAAATTGATTTCCGGATCGAAATTGGTGGCGAAATATTTGCCATGGGAGCCCGCATTGACGTCGAGAATGTCGATCGAATCAATGCGGTCGAAATGCTGTTGTTGCGCCAGGGCCGCATAGGCATTGACCACACCCGGGTCGAAGCCCACGCCGAGAATGGCGGTGATGTTCTTTTCCTGGCACTCCTGGAGATGGTTCCACTCGTAGTTGCCGTACCAGGGCGGCGTCTCGCAGACCTTGCCCGGTTCTTCGTGGATGGCGGTGTCCAGATAGGCCACGCCGGTATCGATGCAGGCACGCAGCACCGACATGTTGAGGAAGGCAGAGCCGACGTTGATGACGATCTGCGACTCGGTTTCGCGAATCAGCGCCTTGGTCGCTTCGACATCCAGAGCGTTCAGTGCAAAGGCCTTGATGTCGGCGGGTTGCTTGAGGCTACCCTTGGCCTTGACGCTGTCGATGATGGCCTGGCATTTGGAGATGTTGCGCGACGCGATAGCAATACGACCGAGTTCGTCGTTGTGCTGCGCGCACTTGTGGGCCACCACCTTGGCGACACCTCCTGCACCAATGATAAGTACGTTCTTCTTCAATTTTTTTATTTCTCCTTCCGCCAGCTCAAGAGAGGCTGGACAAGTAGTCGTCGTAAACAAACTCGCGAACCACCTCGACGCTGCCGTCGAGTTGCTTCACAACGATGGACGGCATTTTCAGGCCGTTGAACCAGTTTTTCTTGACCATGGTGTAGCCCGCTGCGTCGATGAACGACAGCCGATCGCCGATGGACAGCGGACGATCGAATTGGTACTCGCCAAAGATGTCCCCAGCCAGGCAGGATTTGCCGCACACCATGTAGGTGTGTTCACCCTCGCTCGGTGCCAGCTTGGCGTTCAGGCGATAGATCAGCAGATCGAGCATGTGTGCCTCGATGGAGCTGTCCACCACGGCCAGGTGCTTGCCGTTGTAGAGCGTGTCGAGCACGGTGACTTCCAGCGACGCGCTCTGGGTGATCGCGGCCTCGCCCGGTTCCAGGTAGACCTGCACGCCATACTTCTGCGAGAAGGCCTTGAGCCGTGCGCAAAAGGCGTCCAGGGCGTAGCCCTCACCGGTGAAATGGATGCCGCCACCGAGGCTGACCCACTCGACCTTATGCAATAGATGACCGAAACGCTCCTCGATCGTGCCCAGCATCTGGTCGAACAAACCGAAATCGCCGTTCTCGCAGTTGTTGTGGAACATGAACCCGGAGATATGCTCGATGACCTGTTCGATTTTCACCGGATCCCATTCGCCCAGGCGGCTGAACGGTCGCGCCGGGTCGGCCAGCAGGTAATCGGAGCTGCTCACTTGCGGGTTGACCCGCAGGCCGCGGACCTTGCCGGCCGACGCCTCGGTGTAGCGCTGTAACTGGCCGATGGAGTTGAAGATGATCTTGTCGCAGTTGGCGAGCATCTCCTCGATCTCATCGTCGGCCCAGGCCACGCTGTAGGCGTGGGTCTCGCCCGCGAATTTCTGCCGGCCGAGCTTGAGTTCATACAGCGACGACGACGTGGTGCCGTCCATGTACTGCTGCATCAGGTCGAATACCGACCAGGTGGCGAAGCACTTGAGCGCCAGCAAGGCCTTGGCCCCGGACTGCTCACGCACGTAGGCGATCTTCTGCATGTTCGCCAGCAGCTTTTGTTTGTCGATGAGGTAGTACGGCGTTTTGATCATTTTCGAGGCCTCCGGGCAAGGCGAGCCAAAAAAGGATGCGCATTGTGCCTTCACTGACTGCAGATCGAAAGAGCGAAAAGCCCCGTTCGCGCAATCATCCTGATCCAAAACCACGCTTTGCGATCACCGGACATACCGGCCGCCCAGGCGACGAAATGCTGAATCTGGCAAAGGGAGGATAAGCAAAGAGCGCTGACGCTCGACTTTGAGCCGTCGCGGATAACCGGCCTTGCACAACAGGCCATGGGGGATCAGTGTTTATGCATCAGGTCATGCAGGACACCAAACCTCAGGCCCGCTTCGCAAACGATCATGTCTGTAACACCGAAGACCTTGAACGCCGCCAGCATGATCGCCAGGCCACCGGGCAGGATGCCCAGGCGATGGCTCTGCAAGCCGGCCAATCTGAGGCGGTCGACATGGCCGACTTCCAGCAGCCGCAACGACAGGCGCAACAACCCGCTGTAGGTAATGCCGCCTTGTCCAACGTCATTGAGACCATTGGCCTTGAGCACTTTGGCCAACATCCGCGCCGTACCGGAAGAGCCAATCACCTGCTGCCAGCCCTGCGCGCGATAACGCGCCGCCACCGCTTCAAACTGCAGGACGGCCACGCGTTCAGCCTCCAGCAGCGCTTGAGCGGTGATGCGTCCGCCCGCAAAGTAACGCGCGCCAAAGGTGCCGCTGCCGATGGCAATGCTTTCCGTCAACAGCGGCTGAGCACCCTGCCCCAGAATCAGTTCGGTCGAGCCTCCGCCGATGTCCACCACCAGTCGCGTCCGCTCGACACCGGGCACCGCATGGGCGACACCGGCATACACCAGCCGGGCCTCTTCATGTCCGGACAGCACGTCGATCCGAAACCCCAGGTGCCGCTCGGCACTGGCCAGGAACAATTGGGCATTCGCCGCTTCACGCACGGCACTGGTCGCCACCGCCCGTACCCGTCCGGCTTCAAAGCCACGCAGTTTTTTGCCAAATCGGGCCAAGGCTTGCCAGCCTCGATCCAGCGCCAGTTCATCCAGGGCCCCGGCTTGCAGGCCTTCGGCCAATCGGACCGGCTCGCGCAGGGTTTTCACTTCCTGGATCACCCGTTGTCGATTGCGCTTGACCGACTGGCCAATCATCAGGCGAAAGGCGTTGGAGCCCAGGTCAATGGCCGCGAACAGGGGGGCGTCGCCTTTCATAGCGGTGTTCCTTGATTCATCAGCCAGCAGGCACAAGCGCTGCGGGCATCCCACGATGGTTTGCGAAGATCCTGCCATGGGTTCGATGACACCTGGATGACACCCATTGAACCCCAGTAACTGTTTTAGCCATGGGCAGCACATGAAGCACAGATGACCGTCACTACTATGTAACAAATTGCAATTAGCGTGGATGGCGCCTCCACGACCGAGTTTTCCATCATGCTTTCCACCCAGGACACCTTGGTACAACGCATTCACCGGGAATTGCTCGATCACAGCGACGAAGAACTGGAGCTGGAACTCTCCGAAGACGGGCATGACCTGAACGCCTTGTTCGATGAACATGCCCCGGATAGCAGCGAGAAAGAAATCCGACGCCTGTATTTCAGCGAGCTGTTCCGCCTTCAGGGTGAATTGGTGAAGCTGCAAAGTTGGGTAGTCAAGACCGGGCACAAGGTCGTGATCCTGTTCGAAGGGCGTGACGCCGCCGGCAAGGGTGGCGTGATCAAGCGCATTACCCAGCGGCTCAATCCCCGGGTGTGTCGCGTCGCCGCCCTGCCCGCTCCCAACGACCGTGAACGGACTCAATGGTACTTCCAGCGCTACGTTTCGCACCTGCCGGCGGCGGGTGAAATCGTGCTGTTCGACCGCAGTTGGTACAACCGCGCCGGCGTCGAGCAAGTCATGGGGTTCTGCACCGACGAACAGTACGAAGAGTTCTTCCGCACCGTGCCGGAATTCGAGCGGATGCTCGCCCGCTCCGGCATCCAGTTGATCAAGTACTGGTTCTCCATTTCCGACCAGGAACAGCACCTGCGCTTCCTCAGCCGTATCCATGACCCGCTCAAGCAATGGAAGCTCAGCCCCATGGACCTGGAGTCCCGCCGGCGCTGGGAGGCCTATACCAAGGCCAAGGAAATCATGCTCGAACGCACCCACATCGCCGAGGCGCCCTGGTGGGTGGTGCAGGCCGACGACAAGAAAAAAGCCCGGCTCAACTGCATCCATCACCTGCTTGGGCAAATGCCCTATGAAGAGGTGGAACTGCCGACCATCGAACTGCCGCAACGGGTACGCCAGGAAGACTACTCCCGCAGTCCGACGCCACCGGAGCTCATCGTGCCCCAGGTCTACTGAGACCCGCCAGGCAAGCCCCCCACAAGCGGTTCTGACCTCGTGTTCGCCAGGGCCTTACGATCGAGGCCTCGGTTCTCCCGCCCGCCACAGCCCAGTGTGGGAGCGAGCTTGCTCGCGATAGCGCAGGATCAGTGACAAGGTTCGTGACTGACACGCCGCTATCGCGAGCAAGCTCGCTCCCACAGGGGATTGGGTGAGTTCACCGCCAGAAACGGTTAACATCCCTCTCCTTCGTCTACCCTCACAGAACGGCGTACCGCCATCCATGTGGGCGTGATGCTTCGACATTCCTTGCCTTTCTCTACCGGAGATCTTCCATGCTCAAGCCGTCCCTGGCATTGGCCGCTGGTGTTGCCCTGTCGTTTTGCAGTTGGCTGGCGCAGGCCGCCGACACCCTGAAAGTCAGCGCGATTCCCGATGAGGCCCCGACCGAACTGCTGCGCAAGTTCAAGCCGCTGGGGGCGTACCTGGAACAGAAAACCGGCATGAAGGTGGAGTTCGTCCCCGTGAGCGACTACCCGGCCGTGGTCGAGGCACTGGCCACCGACCGGATCGACATGGCCTGGCTGGGGGGCTTCACCTTCGTCCAGGCACGCCTGAAAACCGGCAACGCCATCCCGCTGGTCCAGCGCGAACAGGACGCCCAATTCACCAGCAAATTCATCACCGCCGACCCCGCCGTCAAATCCCTGGCCGACCTCAAGGGCAAGACCTTCGCCTTCGGTTCGGTATCGTCGACATCGGGCAGTCTCATGCCGCGCTATTTCATGCTCCAGGACGGCATCAAGCCAGAGAGCTACTTCAGCCGCGTCGGCTATTCGGGCGCCCACGACGCCACCGTCGCCTGGGTCCAGGCCGGTAAAGTGGATGCCGGGGTACTGAATGCCAGCGTCTGGGAAAAACTGGTGGCGGCCGGCAAGGTCGACACGAACAAGGTCAAGGTCTTCGCCACCACCCCCGCCTACTTCGACTACAACTGGACGGTGCGCGGAACCCTCGACCCTGCGTTGGCGGCCAAGATAAAGGCCGCCTTCCTCGCACTCGACCCGGCCAACCCCAAGGACAAGGAAATCCTCGACCTGCAAGCCGCCAGCCGCTTCATCGAAACCAAGCCTGAGAACTACAAGGGCATCGAGGAAGCCGCACGCGCCGCCGAACTGCTCAAATGACCCTGCGACTGACCCAGGTCAGCGTTACCCATGCCAACGGCGTCCAGGCGCTGCGTGGCATCGACCTGCACATCGGCGCCGGCGAACAGGTCGCCATCATCGGCCCGTCCGGCGCTGGCAAGTCGAGCCTGCTCAACCTGCTGGCCACCGCCCTGCGCCCGGGCAGCGGGGAGCTGCAGCTGCTCGGCGAACACGCCTGGCAGCTGTCGGCCCGCCAGCGTCAACGCCTGCGCGCGCGCATCGGCCTGATTCACCAATCGCCGCCCCTGCCGCCGCGCCAGCGTGTGGTAACGGCGATCCTTGCCGGAAAGCTCGGTCAATGGGGCATTGGCAAAAGCCTGTTGAACCTGTTGCACCCGCTGGATATTCCAGGCGCCAGGGCGGCATTGGCCCGGTTGGACCTGGGCGACAAACTGTTCGCCCAATGCCAGCAGCTGTCCGGCGGACAATTGCAACGCGTGGGCATTGCCCGGGTGTTGTACCAAGCGCCGGAGGTGTTGCTGGCCGACGAACCGGTTTCGGCCATGGACCCGGTATTGGCCGAGCACACGCTTTCGGTGCTTTGCCGCCACGCCCGGGAACACAACGTCACCCTGGTCGCCAGCCTGCATGCGGTGGAACTGGCCTTGGCGCACTTTTCCCGGGTCATTGGCCTGCGGGACGGGCAGATCCTGTTCGACTTGCCAACCGAGGCGGTCGACCGTCCGTTGCTCGACACGCTCTACGCCAACGAACAACTGCAGTCTTCACCAACAACGCCCCCCGCGTCCTTGAGCGTGCAGATTCCCCGATGCTGACCCGCGATACCCGAGACCCTGCCACCCGCCCTCGCCTGCTGCTCAGTCTGCTGGCGCTTGTGTTGCTGTGGCCAGGCATCCAATTCAGCGAATTGGACCTCGGCGTGCTACTCAAGAGCGATAGCCAGAGCGAAATGGGCCGGTTCGTAGCGGCGTTCTGGCCGCCCGCCCATGGCGACGAATTCGTGGAACTGCTGTGGCAGGCCACCTTGCAGACGCTGGCGATCGCCACGGCCGGCATGGCCTTGGCGTTGCTGTTGGCGGTGCCCGCGAGCCTGCTGGCCAGCCGCGCCCTATCGCTGTCAGCGGCCTCCCGCGCCGGCCATCCGGGCTATTGGGGCCAACTGCTGCGCTGGCCGGTACGCGGCTTGTTGATCTTCTTGCGCAGCGTGCCGGAAATCGTCTGGGCCTTGCTCTTCGTGCGCGCCGTCGGCCTCGGCCCAACGGCCGGTGTACTGGCGATTGCCATTACCTACAGCGGCATGCTGGGCAAGGTCTACGCGGAAATCTACGAATCGGTGGACCAGCGCCCGGCCCACGCGCTCTTGCAGTCCGGCAGCAGCCGGCTGGCGGCCTTCGGCTATGGGATCCTGCCCAATGTCGCGGCGGAACTGTTGTCGTACACGGTGTACCGTTGGGAATGCGCGATCCGCGCCTCGGTGGTGATGGGCTTCGTCGGTGCCGGAGGGCTGGGCCAGCAAATGGACCTGTCGCTGCGAATGTTCGCCGGCGGTGAAGTGGCCAGCCTGCTGCTGACGTTCCTGGCACTGGTGCTGCTCGCCGATCAACTCAGCCGCCTGCTGCGCTGGAGGCTGGCATGAATCGCCTGATCAACACGGTCATGGTCCTTTGCATCGGCGCGGCGGTCATCGCCTCGTTCGCCTACCTGGGCATCGACCTGGGCGAGCTCGGCGACAGTGGCAATCTGCAGCGGATGGGGGCTTATGCGCAACGCTTTCTCAGCCCGGACCTGAGCCCGGGCCACTTGAAGGCGATAGGTCACGGCGCTCTGGAAACCCTTGCCATGTCCGCCCTCGGCACCCTGCTCGCGGCGGTGTTCGGCCTGCTGTTGGCCTTGCCTGCGGCCGGACGCTTCGGCTGGCCTTTGCAGAGCGCGTCGCGCCTGGTGCTCAACGCCTTGCGCGCGGTTCCGGAGCTGGTGTGGGCCGCGCTGATGGTCCTGGCCGCCGGTCTCGGCCCCAATGCCGGCACCCTGGCACTCGCCCTGCACACCACCGGCGTACTCGGTCGCTTGTTCGCCGAGGCGTTGGAAAATACCCCTTGCGAACCGGCCGACGCCATCCGCTTGCAAGGCGGCAACGCCGTATTGGCGTTCTGCTACGGGACACTGCCCAACCTGCTGCCACAACTGCTGGCCTACGTCCTGTATCGCTGGGAAAACAACATCCGCATGGCCAGCGTGCTCGGCTTTGTCGGTGCCGGGGGGCTGGGGCAAATGCTCTATGTCAGCCTCAGCCTGTTCCAGGAAGCCCAGGGCAGCACGGTGATTCTGGCGATGCTGTTGCTGGTTCTGGCGGTCGATACGTTGAGCGGCTGGAGTCGCCAGCGTTGGGTAAAGGCTTGAAGGCTGTTGCACAGCAACGAGCAGGAAATTGGTCATAAAGACCAAGAACCAGGTCTTAATGACCATGCTTCATCCGAGTCAAAATAACCCAACAACCGCCAACCCATTGACGGACAAGGCATTATTAACTGGCACACTTTCTGATCAGGTCTTCTGCCCCTTTTGGCGAACTTGGGAAGAAAGCCACATGAGTAATGAATTCAAGCCTGGTCTTAGTGTAGTCACCGGTGCCAGTTCGGGTATTGGCCTAGCCGTCACCCAACGTTTGCTGGAGCGCGGCTCCAACGTGATCGCGATGTCGCGACAGATCGGTGGTCTCGGCGAACTGGTCGAGCGGTTTGGCGACAGGCTGTCCTGGCTGCCCGGCGACGTGACACAGGCGACCGACCAGGCCAAGCTGGCACAACTGGCCGCCTCCATCGGCCCGGTGGATTGCCTGGTACCCAATGCGGGAATCGCGCAACTGGCCGACGGCCTGGACCTGGCCGCTTTCGACAGGCAATGGGCCGTCAATGGCGCGGGCGCCCTCAATACCCTGAGCAGCCTGCGCGAGCACCTGGCAGCCGAGGCGTCCGTGGTGTTCATCGGCACGTTCCTCGAACAGGTCACCTTCCCGGGGTTGGCCGCGTACATTGCATCGAAAGCGGCCTTGCGCGCCCAGATGCGCACCCTGGCCGTTGAACTGGCGCCTCTTGGCGTTCGTCTCAACATGGTTTCGCCGGGGCCTACCTCCACACCGATCTGGGGCACCCTGGGCCTCGATGCAGAGGCTTTGGGTTCAGTGGCCAGCGCCGTCAACCAGCGCCTGCTGAACGGGCAATTCCTCGAACCCGGAGCCGTGGCAGATGTCATCCTGTTCCAATTGGGCCAGGGTGCACGGGGCGTGTATGGTCAGGACTGGGTGGTGGACAGCGGCTACACCTTGCGTTGATTGCGGCGCGCCCTGGCTAGAAGAGACAGTATGTTTGGCTGCGCATGTAACCCTGTGGGAGCGAGCTTGAACGCGATAGGGTCGGGCCAGTTAACATCAATGCCGGGCGGGTCGCCGTCTTCGCGAACAAGCTCGCTCCCACTGGTCGTTCTTTCGTGCCGAGCTGTGGCGAGGGAGCTTGCCCCCTCGCCACAAGGGCGGTCGGTCCTCCCCAAGGGGTTCAGCAACCTTACGCCCTCTCCATCAACGCCCGTTGCCCATCCGCCTCTCCCTGCAACAACTCAACCACCCAATCGATAAACACCCGAACCCTGGGCGACAGCTGTCGATGGGGCGGGTATACCGCTGAGATCGGCCATGTCGGCACGCCGTACTCGCTCAACACTTCAACCAGCCTGCCCTCGGCCAATTGCCGCTGCACGTGGTAACGCGGCACCTGGATCAAGCCGAATCCCGCTTCACAGGCCGTTACATAAGCGTCGGCATTATTGACGGTCAACTCACTCGGCAATTGCATTTCGCGCACCCGCCCTGTCACCTCGAATTCGAACGGGAAGAACCGTCCATTGCCAGACGCAAAGCCGATGGCCTGGTGCGCCGGCAGGTCCTCCAACCGCCAAGGCGTGCCGACGCGAGCGAGGTAGCCGGGGCTGGCGCAGGTCAGCTGGTGCAGCCGCACGATGGGCCGCGCGACCAACCCTTGATCAAGGACAGTGCCGGCGCGGATTGCACAATCCACGCCCTCGCGCTGCAGATGGACCTGGTGGTCATGAAAGCCCATGTCCAGTTGCAACGCCGGGTAGCGGCGATAGAAATCCGGCAGGCGCGGCAGGATCCAGGTGCAACCAAAGGCAATGGGCATGTCCACCTTCAAGGTGCCGCGCGGCTGGCTCCGTTGCACCGACAGCGAACTTTCCAGGTCATCGAGGTCGTCCAGCAACTGGCCGCAGCGCTGGTAATACGCTTGACCGTCGAGCGTTGCGCGCACCTGCCGGGTGGTGCGCTGCAACAGTTGCACGCCCAGATGGGCTTCCAACTGCTGGATCAACAGGCTGACGGTGGCACGGGGTAACCCAAGGTCATCGGCCGCCTTGCCAAAACCGCCCAGCTCGACGATACGCCGGAACACTTGCATGGCCTGTAATCGGTCCACTGTCGCGCCTCATTATTTAGATATCCCGAATAGTTAAACCAATAATCGAGGATTTATCCAGAAAACCACTTGCTGGAGACTGCACAGGTCGTTCACTTCAGGAGCTATCAGCATGAAAACCCGCCAACTCGGCCAATACGGCCCTAACGTTTCGCCCATCGGCCTGGGCTGCATGGGCATGTCGGACTTCTACACCACGGGCGTGGACGAGGCAGAAGCGATTGCCACGCTCCACCGCGCCCTGGAATTGGGCGTGACGCTGTTCGACACCGCCGACATGTACGGGCCGTATACCAATGAGGAGCTGCTCGGACGCGCCTTGCGAGGCAAGCGTGAAAGCCTGTACCTGGCGAGCAAGTTCGGCCTGGTGCGCAGCAGCGATCCCCATGCCCGCGGCGTCAACGGCCGCCCCGAATACGTCCGGCAATCGGTCGACGGCAGCCTCAAGCGCCTCGCCACCGACTACCTCGACCTTTACTACCAGCATCGCATCGACCCTGAAGTGCCCGTCGAGGAAACCATCGGCGCCATGGCCGAGCTGGTCCAGGCCGGCAAGGTCCGCCATATCGGCATCTCGGAGGCCAGCGCCGAGACCATCCAACGGGCCCACGCTGTGCATCCGCTGGCGGCGGTGCAAAGCGAATACTCGTTGTGGTCCCGCGAGCCTGAACACAATGGCGTGCTCGATACCTGCAAGCGCCTGGGCATTGCGTTCGTTGCCTACAGCCCCTTGGGCCGAGGCTTCCTGACCGGCGAACTGAAATCGCCGGAGGATTTTGCCGCCGATGACTATCGCCGCTTCAACCCGCGCTTCCAGGCCGACAACTTCAAGCGCAACCTGGCGCTGGTCGAACGGGTCAAGGCCTTGGCCGCGGACAAGGGCATCAGCGCCTCGCAACTGGCCCTGGGTTGGGTATTGGCCCAGGGTGACCACGTCATTCCGATCCCGGGCACCAAGCAGCGCAAGTACCTGGAGAGCAACGTGGCGGCGGCTTCAGTGGTGTTGAGCGCTGACGAACTGGCCCGGCTGGATGGGATTTTCGCAGGCGAAGGTGTGGTAGCGGGCGACCGATACCAGGCGCAGACCATGACGTTGTTGAACGGTTGATCCGTCGGCTGGGCTGTCGGTTTCGACAGGCCGGACTCAAGCAGGCGCCAGCCCAGCCGATAACCCTATCAATAATAGCCCCAGGCTTCGCCGGGCTCTGCCAGTTGCATAGGGTAACGATCAATGAGTTTGCCGCTGAATCGCCTGCTGACGTGGGGCGTCCTGATGTTCCTCGCTGCAAGCGCTTGCGCGGCAGAGACACCCCTGCGCATCGTGACGGAGGAGCTGCCGCCCTACAACATGACGCAGAACGGACGCGTGACCGGCATGAGCACCGAAGTGGTCCAGGCCGTGCTCAAGGAGGTCGGCATGGACGCGCCTATCCAGCCCATGCCCTGGGCCCGGGCCTACGAACTGGCGCTCAACGAAAGCAATGTGTTGATCTATTCGATCGTCCGCACGCCTGCTCGCGAATCGCTTTTCCAGTGGGTGGGCACCATTGGCCCGACGCAGTGGTACATCTACTCGCTGGCGGACCGACCGGTAAAACTCGACTCGCTGGCCGACGCCCATGGTCACCAGATCGCCACGGTCAATCAGGACGTGGGCGAGCAATACCTGGTCTCGAAGGGCTTTCGCATCGGCGAGGAACTGCAGTCGAGCACCAAGTACGAACACAACTACCGCAAGCTCAAGGTCGATCACGTGGAGCTGTGGATTTCCAACGAGCTCAACGCGCTGTACCTGACTCGCCAGAATGGCGAAGACCCGGACAAGGTGCTGATCCGCTCGCTGGCGCTTCCCGAACTGAGCAGCCCGGACGGCCTGAGCATGGCGTTCAGCCGCAAGACGCCGGCCGAAACGGTGGAGAAGTTCCGCGCCGGCCTTGAGACCATCCGTCGCAATGGGGTCTACGACGCCATCCTGCGCAAATGGTTATGACATGGGGGACTCTTTCCGCACGGCAGCGTCCCAGCCACCACCGACCAAGGCGTTCAGTTCCCTGGGCCGGCGCCTGGTGCTGGCAACGCTGTTGTTCTGCCTGTTCTTTACCCTGGCGATGGTCACCTGGCGCACCTGGCTGGCCTGGGAAAACAACCTGGCGGAAATGAATTCGGAGCTGGCCCTGATCGATCAGGTGTTCCAGAACACCTTGGCCTACGCCATTTGGGAACTGGACCGCGAATCCCTCGACCAGCAAATCACCAGCGTCGCCGCGGCGGCCCCCGTGGGGCGCGTGGTGTTGAACATCCTGCGTCCCGGGCAAGCGCCGGAAGTCATCGAACTCAATCGATACGCCGTCGGTCAATCGGGCGTGGTGCCGGTGCTGCATCGCCAGCTCATCGCCGAGCCCTACGCCGGGGCCCATGAGAAAGTCGGTGAACTGACCATCGAAGGCGACAACAACCTGCTGTGGGAGCGTCTCTGGAGCGAAGCACGCAGCATCGTCATCACCCAGCTCATCCAGTCCCTGCTGCTGGCCGGATTGGTCATGACCATGTTCAACCGCCTGGTGACCGTGCATGTGGTGCATATCGCCCGTCACCTGGGCGAACTCGCGCCACATACCCTCAAACATCACCTCAAGCTGCAACGGGCGGTGAATCGCCAGGACGAACTGAGCCTGCTGGAATTCCAGGTCAATGAACTCCAGGACAATCTGTACGCCCACCTCGAACGCCAGCATTCGGACGAACTGGCCCTGGCCGCCAGCCGCGATCAAATGGCCGAACTGGTGGAGGCACGCACCGCGGAACTGAAGGCGGCCAACCAGTCGCTCGAAGCGCTGTCCCGTCACGATGCCTTGACGGGCCTGGCCAATCGTCGCTACTTCGACGAATTGAAGGAAATCGAGTTTCGTCGGGCCATCCGCCACAACACCCCGCTGGCCGTACTCATGTGTGACGTCGATTTCTTCAAGATCTACAACGACACCTACGGCCACATGCAGGGCGATCTGTGCCTGAAAGAGATCGCAGAAACCCTGCGCAGCGTGTTCGGCCGCTCAGGCGAACTGACCGCCCGCGTAGGCGGCGAAGAATTCGTCGTGGTCCTGCCCAATGTCGACGCCGCACAGGCCTGCCAAGCGGCTCAACGCTTTCGCACCAGCCTGGCGGAACGCGAGCTGCCCCACAGCGGTTCCAAGGTCTCGCCTTTCGTCACCGTGAGCATCGGCGTTGCCGAGCTGGACCCGGAGACCATGGACCATTTCGATCAATTGCTGCAACGCGCCGACCAGGCGCTGTACCGGGCCAAACACCAGGGACGCGACCGCGTTGCCCTGTAAAGACCACCGCGCGCCAAGAGGTCTGCATATGCACATTCGCCTGACACTCTGCTCATGCCTGCTACTCGCCTCGATCAGCCTGGCAAGCCACGCCGACACAATCGAAGTCGTCACCGAAGACTCCTTGTACGCCTATCAGCGTGACGACAAGGTCGTCGGGCCGGGCATTCGCATTGCCGAGGAGACACTCAGAAGCGCGCAGCTCACCGACTACAGCCTGTCGCTGTACCCGTGGGCCCGGGCCTACGAAAAAGCGCTGCACGAGCCCAACGTACTGATCTTCCCGCTGGACCGCACCCCGGCCCGCGAGACATTGTTCAAATGGGTGGGTGAAATACACCGGGTGGCGAGCCGGCTCTATAAACTGCGTGATAACCGCGACATCACCGTCAGCAGCCTCGAGCAGTCCAAGCAGTACAGCATCGGCGTGGTGCGAAACGACGCCAAGCAGATTTACCTGCAGCAGCGCGGGTTCACCCGGCTGGTCATCTCGGCCAACAACCACGACAACTTTCAGAAACTGCTCAATCGCCAGATCCAATTGCTGCCGATGCCAGAGAACACCGCACGCCTGATGAGCCAGGATGCGCACGTGGATTTCGCTTCTCTGGAAGAGGTCTATACCCTCGACGAACAACCCCACAGGGTCCACTTGGCCTTCAGCCTGAGCACGTCGGACGAAGTCGTCGCCAAGGCCCAGCGCGCATTCGAAGAACTCAAAGCTTCCGGTGAAGTCGCACGCATCATGAACGAACAGCGGTAGACTCTGGGGGATCACACCGCAAGCAACGATGAGGTATGTCCCGATGAGTAAAGCGTCCTACGTTCCGCCCAAGGTCTGGAAAAACGACGCCCCGTCTGGCGGCCATTTCGCCAGCATCAACCGCCCTGTCGCCGGGCCGACCCATGACAAAACCTTGCCGGTTGGCAAGCACCCGCTGCAGCTCTATTCCCTGGCCACGCCCAACGGCGTGAAGGTGACCATCCTGCTGGAGGAACTGTTGGCGCTGGGTCATACGGGCGCGGAGTACGATGCCTGGCTGATCCGCATCAACGAGGGCGACCAGTTCTCCAGCGGCTTTGTCGAGATCAACCCCAACTCCAAGATCCCGGCCCTGCTGGACCGCAGCGTGGAACCCGCCATTCGGGTCTTCGAATCCGGCTCGATCCTGCTTTACCTGGCGGAAAAATTCGGCGCCTTGCTGCCCACCGATCCGGCGGGCCGCACCGAAACACTGAACTGGCTGTTCTGGCAGATGGGCTCTGCCCCCTACCTGGGCGGTGGTTTCGGGCATTTCTACGCGTATGCGCCGGAGAAACTCGAATACCCGATCAATCGCTTCACCATGGAAGCCAAGCGTCAACTCGACGTCCTGGACCGCCGCCTCGGCGAAAGCCAATACCTGGCAGGCAACGACTACACCATCGCCGACATCGCGGTCTGGCCCTGGTATGGCCAACTGGTGCGCAACAACGTATACGGCGCCGCCGAATTCCTCAGTGCCCACGAATACACCCATGTGCAGCGCTGGGCAGAAGACATTGCCAAGCGCCCCGCCGTCCTGCGCGGACAGCGGGTCAACCGCACGTGGGGGGATGAGGCGAGCCAGGTGCCGGAGCGGCATGGGGCTGGGGATTTGAGCTGAGGCCAGGTCGCACGCCGGCTCGGTGATGAACCTGGATTCCTCAACTGACACAGCCCCCCTGTGGGAGCGAGCTTGCTCGCGATAGCGGTGGATCAGTTGGCCTCGATGCTGGAGTGCCGACGTCATCGCGAGCAAGCTCGCTCCCACATTGGATCGGTGATGAACCTCGATTTCTAGACTGGCACCGCCCCCCTGTGGGAGCGAGCTTGAACTGGTCAAGTAATTCTGGACACCAGTTAAGGTTTCACGCCGCCAGTTTCTCCATAGCTACCGGCGACCGGTAATCGTTGTAGCTATGGAGCCTGACGTTGTTGTAACGCATCACATAACGCTGCACATCCACACGAGCTTCATGCTCCGAGCTGTAGCCATCTTCTGGCACCCACTCTGACTTCAGGCTCCCAAAGAAACGCTCCATCGGGGCGTTGTCCCAGGGGAACCGGGGACAGACCACGATTTGAGTTCCTGTAATCGGTCCGCCCCATAATCGTGGTCTACCCCGTTTTTCCCCGTTCCGGCGAATCTAATGCTTGCTGTCTCGATGTGTCCGTTAGCTATTGGAGTGTCTTGATTCCTCAGGCCTAACCGTCATGACTTTCACTACATCATCAATCACTGCTTTGCTCATCTCCATTAAATAATGAGCGGCCCAAGCATGGCGGTCCGTTTTCCTTTCGAAAGTGGCGTCCTCTGCAAGCCGGTAGGCGAGATGCAGGAGATCTGACGCTTGTTGCAACGCTTCATTTAACGGAACGCCGCCGTTAACGCGAGGGAACCGGGGACAAGGGAACCGGGGACAGACCACGATTTGAGTTCCTGTAATCGGTCCGCCCCATAATCGTGGTCTACCCCGTTTTTCCCCGTTCCGGCGAATCTAATGCTTGCTGTCTCGATGTGTCCGTTAGCTATTGGAGTGTTTTGATCCCTCAGTCCTAACCGTCATGACTTTCACTACATCATCAATCACTGCTTTGCTCATCTCCATTAGATAATGAGCGGCCCAGGCATGGCGGTCCGTTTTCCTTTCGAAAGTGGCATCCTCTGCAAGGCGGTAGGCGAGATGCAAGAGATCTGACGCTTGTTGCAACGCTTCATTTAACGGGACACCGCCGTTAACGCGGAACAGCGGACGGTCGGAGCAATAATGGAATGGGGTGTAGCCGATAGTTTTTGCTTCTGCCTGTTCGGTCATTTGCTATCTCCACTGACTGAGATGCAGCGGGACCGCGATACAGAGTTGCGGAGCAGATGAGGCCGTTTTCTTGATCTATTGATATGGGGAACCGGGGACAGACCACGATTTGAGTTCCTGTAATCGGTCCGCCCCATAATCGTGGCCTACCCCGTTTTTCCCCGTTCCGGCGAATCTAATGCTTGCTGTCTCGATGTGTCCGTTAGCTATTGGAGTGTTTTGATCCCTCAGGCCTAACCGTCATGACTTTCACTACATCATCAATCACTGCTTTGCTCATCTCCATTAGATAATGAGCGACCCAGGCATGACGGTCCGTTTTCCTTTCGAAAGTGGCATCCTCTGCAAGGCGGTAGGCGAGATGCAAGAGATCTGACGCTTGTTGCAACGCTTCGCTCAACGGAACACCGCCGTTAACGAGGAACAGCGGACGATCGGAGCAATAATGGAATGGGGTGTAGCCGATGGTTTTTGCTGCTGCCTGTTCGGTCATTTGCGGTCTCCACTGACTGAGATGCAGCGGGACCGCGATACGGAGCTGCGGAGCAGATGAGGCCGTTTTCTTGATCTTTTGATATGCATTGTTCAACTCCCTTGATTCGAAGAGCTGCCGCATCCGTTACCAAGCGAATGGGTGGCAGCTGTGCGCAGGTTGGTAAACCGGGGAATCAAGGAAACCGGCACGTCAGAAGACGTCCCACGCACAGCTGCCATAAAACAAAATCGCAGGCCTGAAAGCCTGCAATCCTGTCTGTGCACTGTTACGCCTTATTCCACCGGGTTACCAAGCCCGGTCGCTGAATGTGCAGCGACATCCAGAGCGTAACGCGACAGAAAACCTCCGGCGAGAGGCTTAGGGCCAGAATAGTGCTTTTGGTGGGATTTTCAGAAGTTTCCTACGCGAGGGCCCAATGTTCGCAGTCCCTCAGGGACAGACACGTTTTGAGGACGCAGCTGAAATTTTCGAAGAACCTTGGAGAGGCTTGGCCGCGCGTTGTGAGCAGAGGTACATCAAGAGGCGCGGATATCGCAGTAGATTTGTGGGGATCCCTCAGGACCTGTCCCCGTTTCTCCCCGTTAAATCTTGGAATTTTATGTAGCAAAGGAGGAAAAATTAGAGAAAAATAAAATCTTCCACTTCCGAAGAATACATATGATCACATCAATTCCAACGCAACAGATTCGCGCCGTTTACAACAACACCACGATCCGAGTTTACCAAGCCTACTCCGACGTCATCGCCGACAGCGCACTGGAATATCAAACGTTTGTCGCGCCCCCCTTCAAGATCGAACGCATGACGTGGATCAAGCCTTCGTTTCTTTGGATGATGTATCGTGCTGGCTGGGGATTTAAGGACGAAGGCCAAAAACGTATCCTTGCCATCGATATAACCCGAGAAGGTTTCGAGTGGGCACTGGCACATAGCTGCTCTAGCCACTCTGCCCCTAACATGAGCCACGAGGAATGGAAACAACTTAAAAATCGCTCCCCTGTACGTATTCAGTGGGATCCGGAGCGCAATCTATTACTGCAACCGCTGCCGTATCGCGCCATCCAGATTGGCCTCAGCCAAGAGGCCGTCCAATTATATATTAAAGAATGGATTCAGCGAATTACTGACATAACACCACTGGCCCACAAGATCAATTCACTTGTGATAAACCAGCAGATGGATGAAGCTAAAAAACTACTACCTCCTGAGAGTCCACTTCTAGGAATATGAACCAAAAGGTCCATATACTACTTTGTTGTTCTGAATCACCTCTTCAAACTCAAACTGAGTTGGCAGAGACTCAAAGTGATCAGGCCATTGCTCTTTTATGTGCTCAGACCAGTCTTCAGAGCTCATCTCAAGGATTGGCTGCAAAATTTCAACTGGATAAAGGCCATCATCAGAGAGTCGCCTTAGTGCTTTCTGAGATGCATCAACATAATCAACTCCAGATACATAACAACGTACATATGCGCCAGAAAAATCAGACGGCATGATTGACGACTCAAATGGTTTAACATGAAAAGGAATAATAAAAACTATCGCCACCTTAATGCCTCGACTTATAAATCTTTCGGATCGATGATACGGACCGTATTCGGCCTTATGGCATCCCTTAGCCATTGAAAATGCTCAGGAGTCCTCAGGCCAAATTGATCCGACGCCTTATTAATATCAACACTTAAAGGAGAAGTCGGATATAACCCTACATCGGGGGCTTTGTCGTAAATAGCCGTCGCCCTTAGCCGCTCATAAAAGGACACATCAACCTCCACTGCAGTAACAGTTGCCTTACCGCCGCGATTTTCCAACGCGAACTCCTTCGCTCTCTCCGGCTGACCGATATTAATGAAAAGTGCACGCTCATCACCTTTCTTAGTAGCAACGACTGGCACGGAGCCATCCGACGCAATGCGTGGAGCAAAATCTGCGTCATCAACTCGATACAAGGTAACCGTCTCGCCACCACTATTTGCGACACTTTTACCACTTATATGCCTCACATACTGCTTGGCTCCATCCACCGCAGACATGACGCGACCAACGAGCGTTTCTACACCAAAAACTGTACCACTAGCAAGGATGCCGGCATTGTCAGTTCGTACGCCTTTAGTCTGGTAGTATTCACTGACCTTTTCTATGGCGTAATCTCGAGCCTGATCCAGCGCCGATCCGAGGATTGCCTGAGTCGCTACGTCGCGCATGGCAGCAAACGGCCCCATCACCGCATAGCTGACCGCCTGTGCCGCATAGCTAAGCAGCTTGGTTGCCCCCTCATGCTCAGCAGCGAAGTTACCGAAGCCGACCAACCTTTCATGGACGACTGGAGTAAGGTCGTTCGCCCAGTCTACCCAAGTGTTGTTTCCATTGAGACTCGCAACACCTTCCAGATCACCAACCGAGAGGACAACGGGGACAGACCACGTTTTCCAACTAAGACAGTGATCGTTTTCCCGGACGTCCCGGGTGGCCTCGTTGAGCTCGGCGTCCGATCATCGCTTCAATTTCTGCAGCAAATCGCGAGCCACCGAGCACATAGTTACCATTGGTGGCGGCCCGAATTTGGTCAACCATCCCTACTCCCAACTCGTCTCTAAAAAGGTCCCTGTAAGCCTCTGCACTCGATGTATTTGGCCCTCCAAGCGACAGATACTGAGAGTGCGGGGTAATAAAATATGAAAATTCTGATTGTGCGTTAACACGATAACTCGACCAACGATATTCCGCCGGATGCACTACCATTTTTGCCCGAACAGGATTCATTTCTATATAACGATAGCAGGCCAAAACATAACTTTCACTTTGGACAAGGCATGAGCGAAAGCGCCCCTCCCATAGAGTTCCACTGCGCCCATATGTACGATTCACGTACTGAACATATCTCTGTCCTATCCCCTTCATAAGCGAGCCTGCACTACTTTGCTCTTGAGGGCTAATCAATAAATGAACATGGTTACTCATCAAGCACCACGCGTGAACTTCACACCCACTTTTGCTGGCTTGCTCTGCGAGCAACTCCATATAAAAAACATAATCATCATCCGAGAAAAAGCAAACCGATCGATTATTCCCTCGCTGAATTAGATGCAAGGGTACACCCGGCATTAAGACGCGTGCTCTGCGTGGCATATATGGAGAGTCCTTTTATACAAGTCGAGCCAAAAGCTTAGCCAACTCAAGAAAGGACATCACCTCTTTCTATTTCCTACTATTTCAGCCAATCAGAACACGCTACAGCAAACGTATAGAAAACGTGGTCTGTCCCCGTTTTCGCAACATCACTGCATCACGCAACGCCTGGCTTCATACAGTCGCAGTGCATCCTGAATGCGGCCGGGCATGGTCCGGGCTGGCTCGACTGGAATTCAATGAACTGGAATTCGACGCGGCTGAAGAGCATCTCAAGACGGCGGTCAAGTTCATGCCAGACCACATCGGTACCTGGCATCTTTTGGCCTGGATCTACATTTTGCGAGGGGACAGCATTCAGGCCCGCCGGGCGCTCGACTGCTCTTACGCACTGGACCGAAATTTTGGTGAAACCCATGGTGGATTGGCAATCGTCGACATCCTGGAGGGAATGACGGAGCGCGCCCAAAAAGGTATTCGCCGTGCACTCAAACTCAAACCTGACGGTTTGTCGGCTCGATACGCTGAAGCCCTTCTCCTCCAGCAAGCCGGACACCCAGAAAAGGCAGCCCAAGTAATCGATCAAGTTCTTGACCGTACGAGACCCGACAGCAGCGACACTGGCAGGGTCCTGATGGAGAACTGGCTGCAAACACACCAGAACAAGATTCCTGACCGTCATCCGGACCAACACTAAGCCATCCCACGCGGAGCCCCACATGCTGGACGCATCGGAATATCTACACTTGGCCATCAATGCCAGCCAGAACGGTGACCACCACGCCGCCCTGAATTATCTGAACGCAGCACTTGAAATAGAACCGAAGAATGCAGCGGTCCATTACTTTCGCGCCGCCGAACATGCCGAGCTCGGCATGCTGGAGCGTGCACATGCGGAAATGATCGAGGCACTTGAACTAGATCCCGAGATGGATATTGCGCGGTTCCAATTGGGTTTGCTCAGCCTTCAATTATCGAAGCTGGATGAGGCCCGAAACGCCTTCAACTCACTGCTGAACACATCGCAAGATATGAGCCTCAGGGAGTTCTCCGGGGCCTATCTGGAACTGCAAGACGAACGTACGTCGAACGCTATCACCCGTCTGACTCAGGGCCTGACAGATTGCCCTAATCCGGCATTAAAGGCAGATATGGAACGAGTGCTGGCCAGTCTTTCAGACCCTGCCGCCCACACCACTCCTGATCCTACCGAACCTGCGGTATTTCTTGGCGCCTACCGCAACGCCTTCGAGACGCCCTGATGAGCAAGATCGATTCGACTCGCCTCTCCCAGGTCCTGGCTGCGCTGGCCAAGCCTAAGGAACGAGTAACATCGAGCGCAACAAACAACACCAGCGCCGCCAAGACCAAAAAGGGCGAAAAAGATCTCGAAGTGCTGCGCGTACATTTGCAAAGTCGTCTTCGAGACCTCAAAAGACATACTGAAGATTTCCACGAGGCAGCCCCAGTCATCACCGTGCAGGAAATCCTGCGCTGGGAGTTCGGCGAAAGCATTCTGGAACATCCCGAATTCGGCAGCATTTCAAAAAAAGTCGCTGAAACCATGCTGGAAGATCAGGCATTGGAGAGGGCCATCTACGGGATCGTTGATCGGATGGTGTCGCCTGAGCCCTGACCGGAAGATCCGGGAGCGCGGCCCCCTGATATAGGCCTGTGCACGACATCGGATGAGCTGTGCAACGGTGCAAACGCGCTGTACTCAATGGCGGCGGATTAGCTGGCCTCTGATGCTGAATATGCCGACGTCATCGCGAGCGAGCTCGCTCCCACAGTTTTTCGTCAAATGTTCAGCGGTTGGCTTCCAGCTTGTACCCATCACCCGCCGACGCCGGAGTCGTCTCATTGGCCAGGGCAAAAACGCACTCGTCCAGATAAGGCCTGACCTCCGCCCATTTCTTGCGATCGGCTATAAAGCCCCGCAGCTTCTTGCCGGCATCCACGACATCCGGCTCATGGGCCATCAACATGAGCCTGGCGACTGAACTGGCGTCATCGTCCTTGTGCTTGGCATGATCCTGCCGAGCGTAAGAGTGAAACTCCTCGATCCGCCCCAGCACAGCCTCGGCACCGCCCATGCACTTGTCACCCAGGATCTCTTCGCGCCGCTGCGCATGTCCACCGGCAAAGCTGTCCTGGACAAGATGAAGCAAACTGCCAAACGCCACCTGATTCACATTCGCCCGCAACCATGGACGCCCCACCGCAAAAAGATCCTGCACGGTTTGTCCGTTATTGAAATGCTGTTCCCAGCCTTCGATCTGGATGTCTTTCAAATAGGTATTGAGGGGGTAGGTACCATCGGCAACCCCCCAGGCGAACTCGGCCCACATCATGATTTCGCGCTTGGTCTTCTCTGGCGCGTCGCCCTCTTGGGACGCCATTGCATGCAAGAATTGCAGGTCGCCAAAATGCGAACGGGAGATGTAGTTCCCCGCCCCCATGAACGCCATCGGATCGGAAGCGCTTATGTCCTCGGCTTTCTCGAAGAGATTGACCCAGCACCGCGTCTGCGAGATGAAACCAACCGAGTAGCGTCCATCGCAGCCCTTGGTCTTGGCATCTTCCGCGCCAGGCATGAACACCGGATCATCGTTCCAGCGAACCCCGGCAATGACATAAGCGCCGGCGTTCTCCAGGTTGGGGTTACTGCAATCCTGCCAATCCCCGTCACACCCATAGATCTTCTGCGTCAACGCCTCGTGGGCAGGATCGGAAAAGTTATGCAGCGCGAAACTGGCGAAAGGCACCGTCGCCTTATAGGAAACCCCGTATTTCTTGGCCATCTCCCGTTCAGCCAACGTGCCATCCGGCGAGAGTTGAAAAGCGTTGGCCTGTCCGATGCAACCCAACAGAACACCCCAGACAACTCCTGACACGGCTTTGTGTTTGTTCATGAATCGTCTCTGCAAAGGGCGGTAACGGGCAGGTTCTCGTGCCTGGGGCGTGGTGAATGGCAAGACGCCATCGTCGATAGCATAGCGGGTGGGGCTTTGTCGTCCAGCGAGCAAACGCTGATTTTTTCCGCAGGTTTCCCGGGACCAATACGAAAGTCGCCATCCAACAGACGGAGTAAACCCCAACCAAAAGCCCCTATGGACCGCCCCCGCAAATAGCACAAGCTCACGCCCATACAAGTCCCCAGCCGTGATCGCTACAGGGAAAGGACTCCGCACGCATACCTCGTACGCGTCACGTCGCGCTCAACCGAGTCCTGCCATGAACCTATCGAATCTCTTCAACAAAGCCCGAGCCCGCACACAAGGGGCGGTCAGCGTGGCCTGCACGTTGAGCGAACTGGACCGGGCGCTGGCCAACGTACGCATCACACCGGTATTGATCGCCGGGTTCGTCTCCCCTCACCTGGACATCGACCGGGTCGCCGCCAAGGTCAAGCAGCGTTTTCCCCAAAGCGCCATCAGCTTGTGCACGACGTCGGGTGAGCTGTGCAACGGTGCGAACACGCTGTACTGCCAGACCGGCGAGACCTGGGACCGGGTGGTGCTGCAGCTGTTCGACACCAGTGTGATTGCGTCAGCCGAGGTGGTGATGGTGCCGCTGGAGTGCGAGGACATTCGCGGTGGCGGCAAGCGCCTGGCCATGCGTGAGCGAATCGCTCGGTTGGTGAATAACATCAAACAGGCGCAGGTGAGCACGCCCATTGACCATCGCGATACCTTGGCCTACGTGGTGTTCGATGGTCTTTCGGCTTCCGAGTCGTTCTTTATGGAGGCGCTCTATGAATCAGGCCGTTTCCCCTGCCTGTTCGTCGGCGGCTCGGCCGGTGGCAAGGCGGATTTCAAGAAGACCCTGATCAGTGATGGGCAGCGCAGTTACCAGAACCATGCGCAGATTGTCTTTTTGAAAACCGCGGTGGATGTGCGCTTCGGGGTGTTCAAGAGCCAGAACTTCCAACCTGCCGGGCTGACATTCAGCGTGCTCACCGCGTCGGTCGAAGACCGCACCATCGACCAGGTCATCGACAGCCGTGGAAACATCAAGAGCATGGTCCAGGCGCTGTGCGAGGCCTTCGAGTGCAGTGCCCAGGCGCTGGAAAAGAAGCTGGCCGATTATTCATTCGCCATCCGCGTGGGTGATGAGCTGTTCGTCCGTTCCATTGCCCGCATCGACCATCAGCAGCAGATCATCCAGTTGTTCTGCGACGTGGCGCCCGGCGAAGAGCTGGTGATGGTCAAGCGCACGCCCCTGCGCGAGGCGACCCGGCTCGACTACGAGAAATTCCTCAAGGGTAAAGGTGGCCAGCCGGTGGCCGCCATTCTCAACGATTGCATCCTGCGCCGTCTCAACAACAGCAGCGACCTGGGCAGCATGGCCGGTATTTTCGGGGATGTGCCTCTGGCCGGCTTCTCGACGTTTGGTGAAATCCTCGGTTTGAACCTGAACCAGACACTCACGGCGATTTTCTTCTTCAGGGTCACCAAGGGCGCCGGGTTTGTCGACGAGTACGTCGATCACTTCATCACTCACTATGGCGAGTTCAAGGCATTTTTCCTGCGCCGCCAGATCAAGAAGCTGGCGGGCCTGAACCATGTCGTGGTCAAGCAGATCATGGCGTTCAAGATGAATGACTTCAGCAGCGCCTTGGACACTCGCGGCCTGGACCAGACGATCCTGCCGGTGTTCGACGGCCTGACGGACCTGGGCCAGGTATTGGCGCAGGCCAGCCAGCAACAAGCGCTGATGGCGACGCAAATCAAGCATTACTCCGGCGAACTGCACCTGTCGATGGATGACCTGACGGGCACCATCGACCGGCAAAACAGCGTGGCCGAGCAGGCCGGCACCACCGTCGAGCAGCTTGCCACCCAAGCGGGCGAAGCGGTGGTCGGTGCCCGTGCGCTCGCCAGCTCGAGCTTGCGTATCCAGTCGATCGTACAGGTCATCCAGCAAATCGCGGGGCAGACCAACCTGTTGGCCCTCAACGCCGCCATCGAAGCAGCGCGGGCCGGTGAGATGGGCAGAGGCTTTGCGGTGGTGGCCGATGAGGTCCGCAAGCTTGCGGAAATCACCCGCCAGAATGCCGCGGAAATCGGCGTGGACATCGACCTGCTCTCGACGGAGATCCAAGGCGTCGCCCAACAGATCGAAGACCAGTCCGTCGCCGTGAGCGCCCTGCGGGAGATGCTCGATGCCCTGGAAGACTCCAGCCGTACCACCGAAGGCACGGCACAACGCACGAAGGCCATCGCCGACACCTTGACCGGGCTGACCCACGCCAATGCGTGAGGCCGAGTCGCCCCGGCGATGGATCAAGATTGAGCGATCAGCACACTTCCCTTTGTGGGAGCGAGCTTGCTCGCGATGACGTCGGCACAGTCAATCACCGCAAACTGATCTACCGCTATCGCGAGCAAGCTCGCTCCCACAGGGAATTTGTGGTTGCTCACAGGCGTCACCGTCAGGGAATCAACATCTGCACCTGCCCCGGCACGACGATCTTGATCACCCCGGCCCAGGTGCACATCAAGGTGCTGTTGGCGTCGATGGCCGGCATGTTGCCCAGCAGCAAGGTCGGTGCGCCGCCGGGGATCCATGGCGCCGCAGTGGCCGGGATGCAGGGCATGGGGGTCAGCACGCCCAGGGCCGCCGCGGTGGCGGCGGCCACGGTGGGGTTCGCCAGGCTCATGCACATGCCGAAGGTGGTGATGTTCACCAGCGGGATGTGATCCATGATGTTCGCCGCCGGCATCCCGCCGGTCAGCAGGCGATTGACCGGCAGCACATTGAGCACCGCCGGGGCTGCGCCGAAGCTGCATTGCAGGGTCGCGGTGCTACAGACTTGCGGGCATCCCATCGCGGTGGCTCCTTTGACAGCGACTCCCCCAAACCATAGCTCGCCCGCTTCCGACGCGCACGCCGCCATGCATCAAGCCCGCTGATTATCCGGCAACACGCTAACCTATAAGACCCTGGCGTGCTTGTGACGCCTCCCACGCGCCATTAGATTAGCCAATGATCGATGGCCTCCAAAATAAGCAGAAGGGATAAGCATGGCGTTTACTGATCAGTCCACCCGCGTGCGCGACGGTGAAGAACTCGATGCCAACCTGATCGACCCGTACCTCAAGGCCCACATTCCCGGCCTGACCGGCCTGCCACGGATCAGCCAGTTTCCCGGTGGCGCGTCGAACCTGACCTACCTGCTGGAATACCCCGAACAGGAATTCGTCCTGCGTCGGCCGCCGTTCGGCCACAAGGCCAAGTCCGCCCACGACATGGGCCGTGAGTTCCGCATCCTCAACCAATTGCGCGAAGCGTTCCCGTACTGCCCCAAAGCCTACGTACACTGCACCGACGAGTCGGTGATGGGCGCCGAGTTCTACGTGATGGAACGGGTCAAGGGCATCATCCTGCGCTCCGACCTGCCGCCGGAGCTGGGTTTCGACGCTGCCCGCACTGAAGCGCTGTGCAAGAGCTTCATCGACCGGCTCGTCGAATTGCACCGCGTCGACTATAACGCTTGCGGCCTGGCCGACCTGGGCAAACCCGAAGGCTACGTGGCCCGGCAGATCCGTGGCTGGAGCGACCGCTACGAAAAAGCTCTGACCCCCGATGCGCCCAAATGGGAGACGGTCAAGGCCTGGCTCAACGACAAGATGCCCGCCGACCACCCCACTTCGAGCATCGTCCACAACGACTACCGCTTCGACAACGTGATCCTCGACCCGGAGAACCCGATGCAGATCATCGGTGTGCTGGACTGGGAACTGACCACCCTGGGCGACCCGTTGATGGACCTGGGCAACAGCCTCGCCTACTGGATCGAGGCGGACGACCCGGCGCCGGTGCAACTGATGCGCCGTCAGCCGAGCCACGCCCCCGGCATGCTGACCCGCCGCGAGTTCGTCGATTACTACGCCGAGCGCGCCGGGATCCGCATCGACAACTTCGACTTCTACTACACCTACGGCCTGTTCCGCCTGGCCGGGATCGTCCAGCAGATCTACTACCGCTTCTTCCACGGCCAGACCCAGGACAAACGCTTCGCGCAGTTCGTTCAGATGAACAAACTGCTGGAGCAGATGAGCCTGCAGGTCATCGGTAAATCCACGCTCTGAGCGCCACATCACAAGGAAACAGCATGTCCAAGACCCAGTTGTTCGACCTCGACGGTAAAATCGCCTTCGTTTCCGGCGCCAGCCGCGGCATCGGCGAAGCCATCGCCAAACTGCTGGCCCAACAAGGCGCCCATGTGATCGTGTCCAGCCGCAAGCTCGACGGTTGCCAGCACGTGGCCGATGCGATCATCGCCGCCGGCGGCAAGGCCACCGCCATCGCCTGCCACATCGGGGAAATGGAGCAGATCAGCCAGGTGTTCGCCGGTATCCGCGAACAGTTCGGGCGCCTGGACATCCTGGTGAACAACGCCGCCACCAACCCGCAGTTCTGCAACGTCCTGGACACCGACCTGGGTGCGTTCCAGAAAACCGTGGACGTGAACATCCGCGGCTATTTCTTCATGTCGGTGGAAGCCGGCAAGCTGATGCGCGAGAACGGCGGCGGCAGCATCATCAACGTGGCGTCGATCAACGGCATCTCGCCGGGGATCTTCCAGGGCATCTATTCGGTGACCAAGGCCGCGGTGATCAACATGACCAAGGTCTTCGCCAAGGAATGCGCGCAGTTCGGCATCCGCTGCAACGCCCTGCTGCCGGGCCTGACCGACACCAAGTTCGCCTCGGCGCTGGTCAAGAACGACGCCATCCTGAAAACCGCCCTGGCGCAGATCCCCCTCAAGCGCGTGGCCGACCCGAGCGAAATGGCCGGTGCGGTGCTGTACCTGGCCAGCGATGCGTCGAGCTACACCACGGGTGTGGCGTTGAATGTGGATGGTGGGTTCCTGTCCTGATAGCGAACGCCATGGCAGACCTGTGAGAACCCTGTGGGAGCGAGCTTGCTCGCGATGGCGGTATGTCAGCCAAGATCTTTTTCACTGACACGCCGCCATCGCGAGCAAGCTCGCTCCCACAAGGGATCCTCCGCGATCGAACAAATGAATATTTATTCCAACATTTGCAATTTGAGAATATTTATTCCATAAAGAGCCTTCTGAAAATAACAATTCAAAGGGCTCTTTCTCATGCGTGAACTCGGCATCGGTCTGATTGGCACCGGCTTCATGGGCCGTGCCCATGCCTTGGCGTTCCACAATGCCAAGGCAGTGTTCGACCTCCCCCTGAACCTGACACTCGCGGCCCTGGCCGACGCCGATCCACAGCGTGCCCGGCAGTGCGCCCAGAGCTGGGGGTTCGAGACGGCCCACAGTGACTGGCAACGGCTGATCGACGACCCGAAGGTTCACCTGATCGCTATCACCACCCCCAACCACCTGCACTTCCCGATGGCCATGGCGGCATTGGCGGCGGGCAAGCCGGTCTATTGTGAAAAGCCCCTGGCGGTGTCCCTGGAACAGGCCGAGCAGATGCGCCAGGCGGCCAAGGCCGCGGGGGTGGTGACTCGGGTCGGCTACAACTACCAGCACAACCCGATCATCCAACAGGCGCGGGACATGATCCAGCGCGGCGAACTGGGGCAGATCATCAGCTTCCAGGGTGAGTTCAGCGAAGACTTCATGGCCGATCCCGCTTCGCCGTGGTCATGGCGTTGCGAAGCGACCCACGCCGGTGGCGCACTGGCCGACCTGGGCAGCCACTTGCTGGCCATGGCTCGGCACTTGTTGGGCGATGTCGAGGCCGTGTGCGCCGACAGCCAGACCGTACACAGCCAGCGCCCTGCCAGCGCCGGCAATGCCGAACAACGGGCCATCGCGGTGGACGACCACGTCCACGGGCTGCTGCGTTTCGCCAATGGCGCCCGAGGCACGGTGAGCAGCAGTTGGCTCAAGCATGGCTGCAAGAACCACCTGAGTTTCGAGATCAGCGGCACCCTGGGCACATTGGCCTTCGATCAGGAACGGCTCAATGAACTGCGCCTGTGTCGCGCCGGCCAGCCAGGTTTCCAACGCCTGCTGGCCGGTCCGGACCTGCCCGGCTATGCCGCATTCAGCCCCGCCGCCGGGCACCAGTTGGGCTACAACGAATTGAAGACGCTGGAGGTGCAGGAACTGATCATGGCCCTCGCTGGCGAAGGCGGCAGCGGCACGGACTTCGACGAGGCCTGGGAAGTGGAGCGGCTGGCGGCAGCGATACGCATCGCGGCGCGGGAGGAGCGTTGGATCAAGGTCAGCGAGCTATAGCCGCTCACTTTAGAACTCCCCCTGTGGCGAGGGGATTTATCCCCGTTGGGGTGCAAAGCGCCCCTAAAACTGCCTCCTCGGTATGTCAGGCTAAATTTGGGGGCCGCTACGCGGCCCAGCGGGGATAAATCCCCTCACCACAAGGGACCGCGTTTAGCCTGAAGCCTGGGTATCCAGCTCAACCAACCGCCCCGCCAACGCCTTGGCCTGACTCGCCACATCAGTCACGGCAGTACTTTCCCACCACATCCCCCGCA
The DNA here is from genome assembly GCF_900115235.1 of Pseudomonas sp. NFACC24-1. NCBI lineage: Bacteria > Pseudomonadati > Pseudomonadota > Gammaproteobacteria > Pseudomonadales > Pseudomonadaceae > Pseudomonas > Pseudomonas sp. NFACC24-1. Next base: position 51,628 of record NZ_FOVS01000003.1, on the reverse strand, counting down.
GCGGCGGGCCCATGGCGAACAGGCGCTCGGCGGGTTTGCCTTCGGCATTCAGCACCGCACCATCGGCACGGGCGGCGATGCCCAGGGCCAGCGGCCCCGGCTGGACCAGCCCCCGGGCCAGCAGCTGTTGCGGCAACGGCCGCGCAACGCGGCGCCAGTCGTACTCGATACCACTGGAGTTGATCAACGCTGCGCCCTCCACCACCGTCAGCCCGGCCTCGCCCCGTCGGCGGATACGAATACCCACTGTCCCCTCGGGAGCCGACGCCAGCCCCTTGAACGACGCCGCCTGGATCCGCAACCGCCCTTCCCCGTGCAGACGCGCCACCAGCTCCGCACTCAACGGCGGCGAACGATGGTGATGACTCTCCCACCATGGCCGCACATGCCGCACGAACTGCCGGCGCTGCACATCGCTGGCCTGGTTCCACAAGCGCCCGATATGCGCACGCACGGTGTCCAGCGGCGCTTGCCAATCGATGCCCTGGGCCATGGCCTGGCGGCATTGCTCACGCAGGGCGCGCATCAACTGGCGTGGCGAACGCAGGCTGTGATCTTCGGCGAGGAAATCCACCCAGGCCGGCGGCTGGCGGCGCACGTGTGGCAACAGCCCATGGCGGGAAAACACTTCGATGGGGCCACGGTGCCCGGCCTGCTCCAGGGACACCACGGCGTCGACCATGGTCAGTCCCGAGCCGATGATCAGCACCGTGGCCTGGGGATCGAGCTGGCGCATCGCGGCCACATCCCAGGGATCCAGGGCCGCGGCATTCAAGCCGCTGGATTCGGTTTGCGGGGTGTGCGCCGCCGGGAACATGCCGGTGGCCAGCACCGCGAAACCGCCTCGCAAGACTTGGCCGTCGGCAAGCGTAACCATCACGGCATCGTCGGCAAGCCGCAGATCCACAGCCTCCCCGCGCACATGCTCGGCGGTCGAACCGCTTCGTGCACCCAGCTCGCGGGCCTCGGCCAGGCGTTGCTGCACATACAAACCAAAGATTCCCCGGGGTGGGAACAACTCGCTGATCGGCACGTACTGCTGATCCGACTCGGGCCAGCCGCCGACTTCGATGAATGCGGTAAGCCATTGGGTCAGGTCGTCGGCGTTGTCCGGATCGACGCTCATGCGCGCCGCATTGCCGTTCAAGGTGTGCCCCAGTTCCACGGCACTGTAGGCCTCGCCCCGGCCCAGTTCGCTGCGCGGTTCGACGATCAGCACCTTGCGCCGGCCCGGCAGGCGCAGTAATTGCGCCGCCAGCATGGTGCCGCTCAGGCCGCCGCCGATGATCAGGATATCGGCTTGGCGAGTGAAGTCGCTCACCGGTCGATCCAACGCTGTGTCCATACCGCTCTCCCCAGGAATCAAATCACCACGTTGCGTACGAATCTTGCCGCCACCAGGCCATCGTTGCGATAGGCATGGGGCTGGTTGCTGGCGAACATGAAAAACTCACCGGCGCCAATGCGGCGCTCCTCGCTGCCCAACAGCAGGGTCAGGCAACCCTCGAAGACATAGAGCTGCTCGCTCCAACCGTCGGCGTCAGGCTCTGAAGGGTAATGCTCGCCGGGCTCCAGGCGCCATTCCCAAAGCTCGACTTCACGGCTGGCGGTGGCCTTGGCCAGCAATACGGCCTTGCTGCCGGGGATGGTGCCGGCCCAGGCCAGTTCATTGATGCGGCTCGGATCTCGCGCCTCGGGGGCCTGGATCAAGTCGCTGAAGGCCACGTCCAGGGCTTCGGCGACCCGATCAAGCGTCGTCAGGCTGACGTTCTTTTCGCCAGCCTCGATGGCCACCAGCATGCGCCGGCTGACCCCGGACAATTCCGCCAGCGCCGTCTGGCTGAGCTCGGCGGCATGGCGCAGACGACGGACGTTCTGGCTGACGTGTTGCAGGACGGAGGCCCGCTGGCCGGATGCTTTGTGCACTATATTGCTCACATGGCTGGGTTGCGCATTATACTGCCCACCTTCGGGCGCATTGTGCGTCCGCCTCAAGTGGCGCGCAAGGTCATGGCATCGGTGAACTCTCCTCAAGCTTCCCCCCGTTTCTCCCGGTTCAGCAAGGCCGAATGCGTGCTGGTGCTGATCACCATGATCTGGGGTGGAACGTTCTTGCTGGTACAGCACGCCATGACGGTCAGCGGGCCGATGTTTTTCGTCGGCCTGCGCTTCGCGGCCGCCGCCGCGTTCGTCGCACTGTTTTCCTGGCGGCACCTGCGCGACCTGACGCTGTTCGAACTCAAGGCCGGGTGCTTCATCGGCGTGGCGATCATGCTCGGCTACGGTTTGCAGACCGTCGGCCTGCAAACCATTCCCAGCAGCCAGTCGGCGTTCATCACTGCGCTTTACGTGCCCTTCGTGCCCTTGCTGCAATGGCTGGTGCTGGGCCGTCGCCCTGGGCTGATGCCCAGCATCGGGATCATGCTGGCGTTCACCGGCTTGATGCTGGTGTCGGGGCCGGCGGGCGCTTCATTGAATTTCAGCCCCGGTGAAATCGCCACGTTGATCAGCGCCATCGCGATTGCCGCCGAGATCATCCTGATCAGCGCCTATGCCGGCCAGGTCGACGTGCGCCGGGTGACCGTGGTGCAACTGGCGAGCACGGCGGTGCTGGCGTTCCTGATGGTGGTGCCGACCCAGGAAGCGATCCCGGATTTTTCCATGTTGCTGCTGGTCAGTGCCGTGGGCCTGGGCGCCGCCAGCGCCGCGATCCAGGTGGCGATGAACTGGGCGCAGAAAAGCGTCTCGCCGACCCGCGCCACGCTGATCTATGCCGGCGAACCGGTGTGGGCCGGCATCGCCGGGCGCCTGGCCGGTGAGCGGTTGCCGGCGATTGCCTTGTTCGGCGCGGCGCTGATCGTGGCGGCGGTGATTGTCAGTGAGCTGAAGACCCGCAACAAAGATGTCGTCGAGGTGGATGAGGTGCTTGAGCACGAACAGTGAGGCCGGGGCGTTTGAACCTGTGTAGGAGCTGACGAGTGCAACGAGGCTGCGATCTTTCCCCAGACACTTGAATCCCAAGCGAAAGATCAAAAGATCGCAGCCTTCGGCAGCTCCTACACAAGCCCGGCGGGAGCAAGCGCCCTCGCCGCGGATGATATTTAGAGCGCAAAGTCAGAAAACTCAATCTACCTTGTAGGATTCTGCGACACCCTCACGGTTGGTGATCGGGAATACGCCACGTATGATCCCTCACAACCTCCCGCCGAATAGAAGCCTATGTCACTGATAGTTCTATTGCTTTTGCCCTTCATCGGCAGCTGTGTCGCGGCGCTGCTGCCGCATAACGCCCGTAACGCCGAATCACTGCTGGCCGGCCTCGTCGCCCTGGCCGGCACCGTTCAGGTGGCCTTGCTGTACCCGCAGATCGCCGACGGCGGCGTGATCCGCGAGCACTATGCCTGGTTGCCCAGCCTGGGCCTGGATTTCGTGCTGCGCCTGGACGGTTTCGCCTGGCTGTTTTCGTTGCTGGTGCTGGGCATCGGTACGCTGGTGTCGCTGTACGCCCGCTACTACATGTCGCCGGACGATCCGGTGCCGCGCTTCTTCGCCTTCTTCCTGGCGTTCATGGGCGCCATGCTCGGGCTGGTGATCTCCGGCAACTTGATCCAGATGGTGTTTTTCTGGGAGCTGACCAGCCTGTTCTCGTTCCTGCTGATCGGTTACTGGCACCACCGCTCCGACGCGCGGCGCGGTGCCTATATGGCGTTGATGGTGACCGGTGCCGGCGGGCTTTGCCTGTTGGCGGGGGTGATGCTGCTCGGCCATGTCGTGGGCAGCTATGAGCTGGACAAGGTCCTGGCCGCCGGCGACCTGATCCGTGCCCATGCCCTCTACCCCATCCTGCTGCCGTTGATCCTGATCGGTGCCCTGAGCAAAAGCGCGCAATTCCCTTTCCACTTCTGGCTCCCCCACGCCATGGCCGCCCCGACGCCGGTGTCGGCGTACCTGCACTCGGCGACCATGGTCAAGGCCGGGGTGTTCCTGCTGGCGCGGTTATGGCCGTCGCTGTCGGGCAGCGAAGAATGGTTCTACATCGTCAGCGGCGCGGGGGCCTGTACCTTGCTGCTGGGCGCCTACTGCGCCATGTTCCAGAACGACCTCAAGGGTTTGCTGGCCTACTCCACCATCAGCCACCTCGGGTTGATCACCCTGCTGCTGGGCCTGAACAGTCCGCTGGCGGCCGTGGCGGCGGTGTTCCATATCCTCAACCATGCCACCTTCAAGGCGTCGCTGTTCATGGCCGCCGGGATCATCGACCACGAAAGCGGCACCCGGGACATTCGCAAGCTCAGCGGCCTGGTGCGGCTGATTCCGTTCACCGCCACCCTGGCCATGGTCGCCAGCGCGGCCATGGCCGGGGTGCCGCTGCTCAATGGTTTCCTGTCCAAGGAAATGTTCTTCGCCGAGACGGTGTTCATTTCCGCCACGGCCTGGGTCGAGCTGGCGTTGCCGATCATCGCCACCATCGCCGGGACGTTCAGCGTCGCCTACTCCCTGCGCTTCACCGTGGATGTGTTCTTCGGCCCCACCGCCACCGACCTGCCCCATACCCCCCACGAACCACCGCGCTGGATGCGCGCGCCGGTGGAGTTGCTGGTGTTCACCTGCCTGTTGGTGGGGATTTTTCCGGCCCAGGTGGTCGGCTCGTTGCTCGCGGCCGCCGCGTTGCCGGTGGTGGGCGGCACGCTGCCCGAGTACAGCCTGGCGATCTGGCACGGCCTGAACGCGCCGATGATCATGAGCCTGGTGGCGATGTCCGGCGGCATCATCCTGTACCTGTTGCTGCGCAATCAGTTCCGGCAAGGCCACATCAAGCACCCGCCGTTCATTGGCCGACTCAGCGGCAAGCGCCTGTTCGAGCGGTGCCTGGTGCTGATGATGCGCCAGGGCCGGCGCCTGGAACGGCGGATCAGCACCCGCCGCCTGCAGGCCCAGTTGTTCTGGCTGGTCCTGGCCGCTGTGCTCGCCGGGTTGATCCCGATGCTGCACAGCACGCTGGTCTGGGGGGACCGGCCGAAGATCCCCGGGTCCATCGTTTTCGTCACCCTGTGGCTGCTGGCAATCATCTGTGCCCTGGGAGCGGCCTGGCAGGCCAAGTATCACCGCCTCGCGGCCCTGACCATGGTCAGCGTTTGCGGCTTGATGACCTGCGTGACCTTCGTCTGGTTCTCCGCCCCCGACCTGGCCTTGACGCAACTGGTGGTGGAAGTGGTGACCACGGTGCTGATCCTGCTGGGCCTGCGCTGGCTGCCACGGCGGATCGAGGACGTCTCGCCACTGCCCAACAGTGAGCGGCGCGCGCGCATCCGGCGCCTGCGGGACTTGCTGCTGTCCATCGCGGTGGGCGGCGGCATGGCGTTGCTGTCCTACGCCATGCTGACGCGGCAGACGCCCAACGACATTTCTTCGTTCTACCTCAGCCGCGCCCTGCCCGAAGGCGGCGGCAGCAACGTGGTGAACGTGATGCTGGTGGATTTCCGTGGCTTCGACACCCTGGGGGAAATCACCGTGCTGGTGGCGGTGGCCCTGACGGTGTTCGCCCTATTGCGGCGTTTCCGCCCGCCGAAGGAAAGCATGCAACTGCCGGCGCAGCAGCGCCTGCTGGCACCGGACGTGGTCACCGACCTGGTCAACCCGCGCCATGCCAGCGACACCGCCTTGGGTTTCATGATGGTGCCATCGGTGCTGGTGCGCCTGCTGCTGCCGATCGCCCTGGTGGTGTCGTTCTACCTGTTCATGCGCGGCCACAACCAACCCGGTGGCGGCTTCGTGGCCGGGCTGGTGATGTCGGTGGCGTTCATCCTGCAATACATGGTCGCCGGCACCCAGTGGGTCGAGGCGCAAATGAGCCTGCGCCCGCTGCGCTGGATGGGCACCGGGCTGTTGTTCGCCACCGCCACCGGCCTGGGGGCGATGGCCGTGGGTTATCCGTTCCTGACCACCCACACCTGGCATTTCGAATTGCCGTTGCTGGGTGACATTCACCTGGCCAGCGCGCTGTTCTTCGACATTGGCGTGTACGCCGTGGTGGTCGGTTCCACCCTGTTGATCCTCACCGCCCTGGCTCACCAGTCGGTGCGGGCCCATAAGCCGGGCCTGCAAGCCAAACCCATCGCCCCCGTCACAGGAGCCACCGTCTGATGGAAGAAGTCATCGCAATCGCAATCGGCGTACTGGCCGCCTCCGGCGTCTGGCTGGTGCTGCGGCCACGGACCTTCCAGGTGGTCATGGGCCTGTGCCTGCTGTCCTATGGCGTCAACCTGTTCATCTTCAGCATGGGCAGCCTGTTCATCGGCAAGGAACCGATCATCAAGGACGGCGTGCCCCAGGACTTGCTGCACTACACCGACCCATTGCCCCAGGCCCTGGTGCTGACCGCCATCGTGATCAGCTTCGCCATGACCGCGCTGTTCCTGGTGGTGCTGCTGGCGTCCCGGGGCCTGACCGGTACCGACCATGTGGACGGCCGGGAGCCCAAGGAATGATCGTGACGCCCCATCTGATCGCCGCCCCCATCCTGCTGCCGCTGCTGACCGCCGCGGTGATGCTGATGCTGGGCGAGAAGCACCGCCCGCTCAAGGCCCGGATCAACCTGTTTTCCAGCCTGCTGGGCCTGGGCATCGCCGTGCTGTTGCTCTACTGGACCCAGGACCAGGCCTTGCCCGCCTCCATTGGCGTGTACCTGCCCGGCAATTGGCAGGCGCCGTTCGGCATCGTCCTGGTGGTCGATCGCCTGTCGGCGCTGATGCTGGTACTGACCGGCATCATCGGCGTCAGCGCCCTGCTCTTCGCCACGGCCCGCTGGGACCGTGCCGGTGCCAGTTTCCATGCGCTGTTCCAGATCCAGTTGATGGGCCTCTACGGTGCCTTCCTGACGGCGGACCTGTTCAACCTGTTCGTGTTCTTCGAAGTGCTGCTGGCGGCTTCCTACGGCCTGATGCTGCACGGCTCGGGCCGGGCGCGAGTGTCGTCGGGCCTGCATTACATCTCCATCAATCTGCTGGCCTCATCGTTGTTCCTGATCGGCGCGGCGCTGATCTATGGCGTCACCGGCACGTTGAACATGGCCGACCTGGCCCTGAAAATCCCGCTGGTGCCGGAGGCCGACCGCGGCCTGCTGCACGCCGGGGCAGGCATTCTCGCGGTGGCGTTCCTGGCCAAGGCCGGCATGTGGCCGCTGAACTTCTGGCTGGTGCCGGCCTATAGCGCCGCCAGCGCACCGGTGGCGGCGCTGTTTGCGATCATGACCAAGGTCGGCGTCTACACGCTCCTGCGTCTGTGGACGCTGCTGTTCTCCGGCCAGGCCGGCGCCTCGGCGTATTTCGGCGCCGACTGGCTGGTCTACGGCGGCATGGCAACCATCGTCTGCGCCGCCATTGCCATTCTCGCCGCCCAACGCCTGGAGCGCATGGCGAGCCTGAGCATCCTGGTCTCGGCCGGGATCCTGTTGTCGGCCATCGGCTTCGCCCAACCGAACCTGGTGGGTGCGGCGCTGTTCTATCTGGTGAGTTCGACCCTGGCGCTCTGTGCGCTGTTCTTGCTGGCCGAACTGATCGAACGTTCGCGCTCGGCCAATGAACTGTCCCTGGACGACGACTTCGACACCTTGCCGCGACCGCTGGAATCCTTGCAGCCGCCCAAGGGCATCAACCTCGATGACGAGCAAAAAGCCGTGGTCGGGCAGGTGATTCCCTGGACCATGGCCTTCCTTGGCTTGAGCTTTATCTTCTGTGCGCTGTTGATCATCGGCATGCCGCCGCTGTCGGGGTTCATCGGCAAGCTGAGCCTGCTCAGTGCCCTGCTCAATCCCCAGGGGCTCGAGGCCAGCGCCGGGACGCAGGTGTCGAACCAGGCCTGGGGCTTGTTGGCGTTGTTGATCCTGTCGGGGCTGGCCTCGTTGATCGCCTTCTCGCGCCTGGGTATCCAGCGCTTCTGGACGCCGCAAGAGCGACCCTCGCCGTTGCTGCGACCGTTCGAATGCCTGCCGATCGTCGTGCTGCTGGGCCTGGGCATCGTCCTGACCTTCAAGGCCGAGCCGTTGCTGCGCTATACCCAATCCGCTGCCGATGCGCTGAACAACCCGGAACATTACGTGATGTCGGTACTCGCCACCCGCGTCGTGCCCAACCCCGAAACCCGCGCCGCGTTGCGGGAGGTGCAGCCATGAAGCGCCTGTTTCCCGCCCCGTGGTTGTCCCTGGCGCTGTGCTTGTTGTGGCTGGTGTTGAACGTGTCCCTCAGCGCCGGCCATCTGCTGCTGGGCGCTGCACTGGGGTTCCTCGCCCCGTTGATGATGCGCCCGTTGCGACCGCGGCCCATCCGTATCCGCCGGCCGTGGGTGGTGTTGTGCTTGTTCCTGCTGGTGGGCCGCGACGTGCTGGTGTCCAACCTGGCGGTGGCCTGGGGTGTACTGAACGCCGGGCGCCGGCCACCTCGCTCGCGGTTCATCAAGGTGCCGCTGGACCTGCGCGATGCCAACGGCCTGGCTGCGCTGTCGATGATCACCACGGTGATTCCCGGAACCGTCTGGTCGGAACTGGCCCTGGATCGCAGCATCCTGTTGATGCACGTGTTCGACCTGGCCGACGAAGCGTCATTCGTCGCACATTTCAAGGCCACCTACGAGCGCCCGTTGATGGAGATTTTCGAATGAGCCCGTTGCTGTCCAATGCGATCCTGTTGAGCCTGTTCCTGTTCTCCCTGGCGATGGTGTTGACCCTGTGGCGGCTGTTCAAGGGCCCTTCGGCACAGGATCGGGTACTGGCCCTGGACTACCTGTACATCGTGGCGATGCTGATGATGCTGGTGCTGGGCATCCGCTATGCCAGTGACACCTATTTCGAGGCGGCGCTGCTGATCGCCCTGTTCGGCTTTGTCGGCTCGTTCGCCCTGGCCAAGTTCCTGCTGCGTGGCGAGGTGATCGAATGACCGGCGAACTGTCGATGTGGGTCGAAATCCCGGTGGCGATCCTGCTGGTCCTCAGCAGCCTCTTCGCCTTTGGCGGGGCGATCGGCCTGGTGCGTTTGAAGGATTTTTTCCAGCGCATGCACCCACCGGCCCTGGCCTCCACGCTGGGCGCCTGGTGCGTGGCGCTGGCCTCGATCGTGTATTTTTCGGCGCTCAAGTCCGGGCCGGTGTTGCACGCCTGGCTGATCCCGATCCTGCTGTCGATCACCGTACCGGTGACCACCCTGCTCTTGGCTCGGGCGGCGTTGTTTCGCAAACGCATGGCCGGGGATGATGTGCCGGCGGAAGTGAGCAGTCGCAGGACAGAGGACGGTCGCTAATCAGTGAGGTAAACCGAGCCCCTGAGCCGGACATAGTTGTGGCGAGGGGATTTATCCCCGCTCGAGTGCGCAGCGCTCGCCAGACTCTCGATTCAAATACAAAAATTTGGGGCCGCTTCGCAGCCCAGCGGGGATAAATCCCCTCGCCACAAACCACCGCATCACTCAAACCCATTTGCACCGCACTGCCGTTCAGGCCCACGCCACCGTCAACAACCCGGCCCCAAGCACCACGCACAACGGCGAATAAACCCAGGTGTCGAGCCTGGCGAATGTCGAGCCCTTGACCTCCTTGAAGAAGCCCACCAGGTTCGACTCGCCAATGGCCCGGGCGAACATCAGCAAGGCGATCGCGCTGATCAGCCACTGCAACGCCCGATGAGTGACCGGCTGGGCCAGCAGGCCGACCCGCAGGCACACCAGCAGCGCAATCATCAGCAGTGCCAGGGCGACCAGCAACGTCAGCCAGCCCGAGGGATCGAACGCCGGTCGCAGCGCCTCCCCCTGCCTTACCGGCACCTGGGGCACCACCGCCAGGGCCGCCCATCGCCCACCCAGGGCCCAATACAAATGAATCAAGCTGATGGTCGCAAACACTGCGACCAGCGACCGAGCCAATAAAAGCGTCATTCGCCAGCCTCCTGAAAAAGGTTGAACAATCATCCTAGCTCGAATTTGGCATTTCGCTGGACGGGCGCAGGTTGCCAGTTTCCAGTGAATGATTCATTGCCCAGGATCAAGCGTTCAACCCGCTGGCACGCGCGCCCCTTACAGACCGGCGGAAACCTTGTCGGCGACCTCCTTGGGCAACCAGGCTTGCCAGACCTCAGGATGAGCCTTGAGGAACGCCTCGGCGGCTTCACGGGGTGGCGTGCGTTTCTCGCTCATGTCGGCCAGGGCCTTGTTCAACGGCTCGATGGGCAAGTCGACCTTGCTGAAGAACACGGCAATCTCCGGATACTGCTTCTGGAATGGCACCGAGACACCGATCGACAGTTTCGAGGCCAGGGAGCGGGTCGGTTTCGGGTTGGGGTTATCGGCGTCGGTCAGGGTCTTCCAGGCCTCGGCATCGAACGGCGGTTCTTGCAGTTGCACCAGCTTGAAGCGCCCGAGCAGCGGCGTGGGCGACCAGTAGTAAAACAGGATCGGCTTGCCCCGACGGATCGTCGAGCTGATTTCCGCATCCAGCGCCGCCCCCGAGCCGCTGCGAAAATTCACGTAGCTGTCAGACAAGCCATACGCCTTGAGCTTCTGTTTGTTGACCACCTCGGAGGTCCAGCCGATGGGGCTGTTGAGGAAGCGGCCCTTGTCGGGGCTCTCCGGGTCCTTGAACACGTGCTTGTAGCGCGCCAGGTCTTCGACGCTGCGCAGGTCCGGCGCCAGGGGCTTGATGCCCTTGGCCGGGTCGCCCTTGATGACGTACTCGGGTACCCACCAACCTTCGGTCGCGCCTTTGACCGTATCGCCCAAGGCGACCACCTTGCCCTCGGCCTCGGCCTTGACCCACACGGGGCTGCGGCCGGCCCATTCTTCGCCGATCACCTGTATGTCGTTATTGGCCAGGGCGGTTTCCAGGGTAATGGTGGTGCCGGGCAATGTATCGGTCTGCAATCCATAGCCCTTTTCCACGATGACTCGCAGGATATCGGTGATCAGGCTGCCACTTTCCCAATTCAAGTCGGCAAAGTGGATCGGCGCGTTGGCGGCCGACACCGGAAGGGGTGAAACCAACACAGCGAAGGTGGCCCAGGCAGCCAGCCACTGTCGAACTCGTTTCATGCTTTGCACCTCATGCCAGATACCGCAATAGCTGAACGGCCCTGCGTAACCGAACGCAAGCCCCTGAATAGTTCAGTCAATTGACTGTAGCCGAGGTTCCAGCGAGTTCTTGCGAAACTGTCAGTGGTGTGGGCGCACAGGCTGGGAAACGGTCACTCGCTGGCCTTGAAAGTCACCAGCTCGCCCTTGCGCCACTTGGCGGCCTTGGCGGTCACCGCCTTCAAGGTCTTGGTCAAGCCTTCCTGCAACTGTTCGTTGGCCGCAAACACGGTCACCACGCTGTGGCCTTCCTTGAACAGGATGGCATGACCACCGGGGGTCGTGACGAACGCGTAATCGCCCAGGCCATAGACCGTCAGCTTGATTTCGCGAAAGCGGATTTCAAACTTGCCACCTTCGCGACTGGGCAATACCGCCGCACGAAAATGATCCCCCACCTTGAGTTCAAGCCTGGGCTTGTCATCCACCACCAGGGCCGACTCGGTGTCGATTTCGGCGACATAAATACCTTCGGCGGTCTGCTCGGTGATGTAGACGAAACGTGACTGGAATTGTTTGACCAGTTTTGCCCGCAGGTCACCAAGTACAAACAACGCATGCATGTCGAGATTACTTACTGCCAAGGAAACATCCCCATTTTTGAAAAAGACCCGCCCTGCGCAAAGGACGGACCACGAGAACCCGTACCGACTGTAGTGTCGTAATGGACCTGTCACTGAAATTCGAAATGAACGGCGCGCCCCTGTCCCGGGCCGAGAGCAGACTAAAGGTTGCCGCTCTCGCCGTCTTTCCCGGGGGGTCGCCAGAGGCTGAAGGAAAACACCACTCTGAGCATCGGAAAAGATGGGACTACTAACTTTAGGGAAATTTCTCACTTAAAAAAGCATTTTTCTGACATCGAGCCCAAAAAAAATTGCTTTAGATAGGCGCAACCGTCCACACGACGCTGCCGATTCTAGAGTAGCCGAAGGCGTGGAGACTACTCGAAGTACCCGACAATTCGTCGGTAAACCATGAAAAGGAATTCACAATGGCCACTTTCACCACCCACGCCCCATGCATCGTTGAACCAGCCAACAGCCCTGACGGAGCCGATTGCCTGCCAATTTCGTTGATTCAACCGCGTTATCGGGTCGTCTTGGCCGGCAAGTGTTTTTTTCACATTGAAGAAACATCGACTGGACGTGTAAGAGGATTCCGCACCGACCATAACGAGGCTTGCTACCTGGCCAGGCGCCTCGAAAACAGCGCCTGAAACGCATATGTGCCCGTCCATGACTTAACTCAGCCGCCGACAGGCAACTGCTGCCATACTGCCCGCCCAGCGAAGACCGTCGTAAATCGGCGGATCGCGCACCCATAATGGTTTCGAGGAGAAGGCGCGACGTGACGGAATTTGATATTGGCGAGTTTTTTATCCGGGGCGAAGCCAGAGAAGTCGAAGGCGAGTTCCAGGCCGTCATCGTGATGCGTGCCAAGCCACCGTTGACCACCGTCAGTTGCCACCAGGTGGAAAAGGATCGCTGGTTCAAGACTTCGCAGCTCGCGGCCGAGGCGGCCAGGGAAGCAGCCAGGGCGTTGAAGGCCGCCGTGGATGAAGGGGCCTTGAAAGCCTGATTCCAATCGAACTCCTGATGACCGCTTGCCTCAGATAAAGGTAAGCACCGAGGCGCCATGACGGCGTCCCACCCAAAGGAGACCTCCATGGAACAACCTTCCCACGAACTCAGCACCCTGTTCGACCAACTCGGCCTGCCCTCGGACGGCAACGCCATCGACGATTTCATCGTCGCACACCCATTGGCTCCGGAGATCAAGCTGGTGGAGGCCGACTTCTGGTCGGACCAGCAAAAAGACCTGCTGCGCGAATGGCTGCTGGCCGACGGCGAAGAGGCGGTGCTGGTGGATCAACTGAATGTGCGGCTGCACGACGGTAAATAATCAACCAAGCTGCATTGAACCCTGTGGCGAGGGGATTTATCCCCGCTGGGCTGCGCAGCAGCCCTGAAGCCTGAGGGTGCGGGGTGTCAGTATGAATGGAGTTGCAGCTTGGGGTTGCTGCGCAACCCAACGGGGATAAATCCCCTCGCCACAAAGGCGTCCTGCCACATCGATGCCGTTCCGGCCTAACGCGGCTTCTCAGGTTTGTAACCCAACCGCAAACCACCCCAGTGACGCCCCTTGAGCATGATCGGCACGGAGAGATCGTGCATCAGTTCTCCCGTGTCGCGGGTGTAGGTCTGGAGCAATACGGGCTGTTGGTGGCTGCCGCAGCGGATCCCGGTGCGATCGGAGAACTTGCGCTTGGTGCGATTATTCAGCGTGTCCACCTGGGGATCGCCGGTCAGTGGCTGGCTGAACACCTTGTTATGGGTCGGCACGTAGCCCTGCTGGGTGCAGGCAATCGCAAACACCAGGCCCTCGTGGCGGGCGAGCAAGGGCTCTTGGATCCCCGGCAGGACCTGGTCGGTGTAACGGTCGAAACGGGTCTGGAACTTGGCCGGTTGGGTATTGGGGATCGGCTGGTAATTACGGTCGAACAGATCCTCCAGGCTGACACGGCCCTCGTCGATGTCCGCCTCGAACTGCGCGGCGATCTGGCTCGCCCCTTCCCGCGCCAGGTCGTATACCCGCTGGTGATAATCGTCGAGCCCCACCTCGGCCAGGCGTTCGCTGATGGTTTCGGCCTGGCCTTCCATCTGCACCGCCGCCTCGGCCAGGCGCTGGGTCTGCTGGTCGCTGATGGACAGGTCGCTGCGCATCTGCTCGATGGCGTGGAACAGGCTGTCGAGTTGTTCGCGGTTGGTGTCGGTGCCCTGGGCGATGGCGCTGACCTGGGTCTCGACCCCTTCTGCAAGCCTGGCAATGTTTTCCAGATGCTGGCCGGTGTGCTCCACCTGCTGCACGCCGCTGTCCAGGTCAGCGGCCAATTGACGGATCTGCTCCACCACCTGGGTCGTGCGCTGCTGGATGTCGGCCACCATCACCCCGACTTCGCCGGTCGCCGCGGCGGTGCGCCCGGCCAGCCCGCGCACCTCATCGGCCACCACTGCGAACCCGCGGCCATGCTCACCGGCCCGTGCCGCTTCGATGGCCGCGTTCAGTGCCAGCAGGTTGGTCTGGCTGGCGATCGACTGGATCACCAGGCTGACCCGCTGGATTTCATCGCTGCGCACGCTCAAGGCCTCGATCAACTCGCGACTGTCGTTGGCGCGCTGGCTGAGCTGGTGCATGCGGCTGATGGACTCCACCAGTTCACTGCGCCCGGCCACGCTGCTGCGATGGGCCTCGCTGGCGGCGCCCAGGGCTTGCTGGCTGAGTTGCGAAGTGGCCTGTTCGGTGGCGATCATCGATTCGGCATTGCTGACGATTTGCGCCGCCGCATCGAGTTGCGACTGGACCTTGCCGGCCAGTTGCCTGACCGAATAGGCGACGCCGGCCGCCGACAGGGCGTTATGGCTGGTGGTGTAGGACAGGTCGCGGGTCAGCTCGGCCAATGTGTCGGTCGTGGCGGCGGGTGCCGCGGCCACGCGCGAACGCAGGCGCGGCAACCAGACGATGAGCATGACCAGCGGCAGCCCCAGGTACAGCGACCAGCCGCCCAGGGCCATGCCGCACAGCAGCAAGGCCAGGGCGAGGCTCTGCAAGGTCGGCGTCAGCCAGCGCGCCGCGCCTTTTGTCACAGGTTCCGAGGCCGGCACCGCACCCGCCAGCGTTCCGTCTGTCGCCATGTTCGTCACCCACACTCTCGTTGTTATGACCGCATTAAACGCCACTACCGAGCCATTATCCATGGTCCATTAGTCGTGTTCTTGCAGCAGGTCAACGGAAGTAGACGAACAGCCACGGGCGAAAGCAAAAGATCGCGGCCTTCGTCAAAAGGTCGCGATCTTTTTTCGGAAAACGCGAATCAGGCCTGACGCTGGTGCTTGTCGATCTGTTCGTGACGTTCCTGGGCTTCGATGCAGTACTTGGTGGTCGGGCTGATCAGCAGGCGCTTGAGGCCGATCGGCTCGCCGCTGTCGTCGCACCAGCCGAAGCTGTCGTCGTTGATACGGTCCAGCGCCTGCTCCAGTTGAGGCAGCATGCGCTGATCGCGATCGATGGCGTTGACCAGCCAGGTACGCTCTTCTT
Source organism: Pseudomonas sp. NFACC24-1 (assembly GCF_900115235.1). NCBI lineage: Bacteria > Pseudomonadati > Pseudomonadota > Gammaproteobacteria > Pseudomonadales > Pseudomonadaceae > Pseudomonas > Pseudomonas sp. NFACC24-1. The sequence continues at coordinate 36,426 of NZ_FOVS01000003.1, read as the reverse complement.
CTACGGAAGCAGCGTCCGCCGGGTCGGCCGGGGTGTCCAGGCTCTCAATGGCGATTCGGTTCTGTTCGATGCGCTCGTGGGTTTCGACCTTCATGTTCTGCAACAGCTTGGTGAAGAAAGCCAGCTGCTCGGCATTCATGTAGTCATCCGCCGGCATGGCCAGCAACTTTTCCTTTGTCATTGATTTCTCTATAAAAAAACGTGCATTAAGGCGAATTATGGAGCGTCCCGCAGCGCAGCTGCCACGCTCATCGGGAAAGGCGCCGTCTATTCCAAGCGCCACCCGGCACTCAATTTACGAGGGGCGGCAGTCTAAGGCCGAGTCGAGGCCTCAGCAACTGAAAACATAGGGAAAATGTCCGACAACCCCCTCAAATGTTCTCTGACAGGCTTTTGGCAGTCATCGGAGTGCGTTTATAACAAGAAATTCGCTGCAATAGCTGTATTAAGAAGACAAATGGCAACGCCACGCGGGTCAGGCGTGGCGCTTTGTCGCAACCTCAGGGGATTCAGCGCTTGAGTTTGCGCTTGTTGCGGTACTGATCGATGACCACCGCCACCACGATGATCAAGCCCTTGATGATGTCCTGGATATAGGCATCGACGCCGACGAAGGTAAAGCCGCTGGCCATCACCCCGAGGATCAGCGCCCCGATCACGGTCCCGGTGATGCGCCCCACCCCGCCCGCCAGGCTGGTGCCGCCGATCACCGCCGCCGCAATCGCGTCCAGCTCATAGGACATGCCCATGCCCGCCTGCCCGGTCGCCGCTCGCGCCGAAGCCACCACACCGGCCAAGCCCGCCAGCAACCCGGCAATGCTGTAGACGATCACCAGGTGGCGCTTGACGTTGATGCCCGAGGTCCGCGCCGCCTGCATGTTGCCGCCAATGGCGTAGGTGTACTTGCCGTACTTGGTGTAGCGCAGGGCGATGTGGAAGATCACCGCCACCACCAGGAAGATGATCACCGGCATGGCGCCATGGCCGATGGCGGTGTACGAATCGGACAACATGCTCACCGGCTGGCCTTCGGTGTAGTAGCGCGCCAGGCCACGGGCCGAGACCATCATGCCGAGGGTGGCAATGAACGGCGGGATGCCGGTAATGGCAATGATGCTACCGTTGATCGCCCCGGCCAGCAGCCCCACCCCGAGCCCCGCCACCACCGGGATCCACACCGGCAAATCCGTCAGCGAGGGAAACACCGCCCGGGCGAAGTCCGAGGTCTGGGCCAGGCTGGCGGCGATCATGGCCGACAGCGCCAGCACCGAGCCGGACGACAAGTCGATACCGGTGGTGATGATCACCTGGGTCACGCCGATGGCCAGCAGGCCGATGATCGACACTTGCAGGATCATCAACACCAGGCGCTGGGAGTTCATCAGGAAACTCTGGTCACGCATGATCCAGCCGAACATTTCGAACACCAGGCCGATGCCGATCAGCACCAGGAAGATGCTCAGTTCCGTCGGCAGGCGCCGCCGGGACCTGGTCGGTGCTGCCGCAGGTTTGTTTTCCAGTATCGCGTTCATAGCCATTCACCTTTTTTATCTGTTCGCTCCCGCCGGGCGTAGGAGCTGGTAGGAGCTGGTAGGAGCTGTCGAGTGCAACGAGGCTGCGATCTTTCCCCAGACACTTGAATCTCAAGCGAAAGATCAAAAGATCAAAAGATCAAAAGATCGCAGCCTTCGGCAGCTCCTACAGCAGCTCTACAGCCGTTCCTACAGTGGCGAGTTCCTATTTATCAGGACAGCCCCGAAGCCAGTTGCATCACTCGTTCCTGGGTCGCTTCGCTGCGGTCGAGGGTGCCCATCAGGTCACCTTCGTGCATCACCATGACCCGGTCGCTCATGCCCAATACTTCCGGCAGTTCCGAGGAAATCATGATCACCGCCATGCCTTCGCTGGCGAGGTAGGAAATCAGCCGATAGATCTCGGCCTTGGCGCCCACATCGATGCCGCGGGTCGGCTCGTCGAGAATCAGGATGCGCGGGTTGGTCATCAGCCAGCGCGCCAGCAGCGCTTTCTGCTGGTTGCCGCCGGACAAGGTGTCGATGCACTGTTCCAGCGACGGGGTCTTGACCCGCAGCTTCTTGCACATGTCCTCACACAAGGCGCGCAGGGCTTTCTGCTGGATGAAACCGTTGCCGACGTAATGGGGCAGCACCGCCATCTCCATGTTCTCCAGCACCGACAGGCACGGGAACAGGCCGCTGAGCTTGCGGTCCTCGGTCAACAGCGCGAAGCCCTTCTCGATGGCCATGTGCGGGTCGCTGATGCGCACGGGTTGGCCGTCCAGCCGGATCTCGCCGCCAGTGCTCGGGGTTACGCCGAAAATCGCCTCGGCCACGTTGGTCCGGCCCGAGCCCATCAACCCGGCGATGCCCAGGATCTCCCCGGCATGCAGGTCGAAGGACACGCCTTTGAAAATGCCGTCCAGGCTCAGGTCGCGCACCGACAGCACCAACTCACCGATGGGTTGCTCCCGCACCGGGAACAACTGGCTCAATTCACGCCCGACCATCATCGAAATCAGGCTATCGCCATCCATGCTGTCGGCCCGTTGCAGGCCGATGTAGGCACCGTCGCGAAACACCGCCACTTCATCGGCGATGGCGAACACTTCGTTCATCTTATGGGTGATGTAGATAATGCCCTTACCCTGGGACTTGAGGTCGGCAATGATCGAGAACAGGTGGGCGACTTCGGTCTCGGTGATGGCCGAGGTCGGCTCGTCCATGATCAGGATGTCGGAGTCATACGAGACGGCCTTGGCAATCTCCACCATCTGCCGCTCGGCGATGCTCAGGTTGCCCACCTGCTCCTCGGGATCGAGCTTGATGCGCAGGCGCTCCAGCAGCCGGGCGGTGCAACGGTGCATCTCGCCATGGTCGACCATGTGCAGGCCGTTGAGCTGCTCGCGGCCGATCCAGATGTTTTCGGCGATGCTCATGTGGGGCATCAGGTTCAGTTCCTGATGGATCATCGCGATGCCGGCCTGCAACGCCGCCAGCGGCGTGTCGAACCTCACAGGCTTGCCGCGCAGGCGCAGCTCACCGGCGTCGGGCTGGTAGATGCCGGCGATGATCTTCATCAAGGTGGATTTGCCCGCACCGTTCTCGCCCATCAGGGCCAGCACGGAACCGGGGCGTACCCGCAATTGAACATCGGACAGGGCCACCACACCGGGAAAGCCCTTGCTGACATTGACGACTTCCAGCAGGTACGGCTCATCAAGTGATACATCCGGCTGGAAAGTCATGGCCGGGGCGCTCGAAGCAGTCGCTGAAGCGAACATGATCAGGTACTCCCTCGGCAAGGTCGGCGTTGCAACCTTGCCTGCTTATTATTGTGGTGGGACCGGGTTGAACGTCACTTGAACTGATCGACGTTTTCCGGCGTGATCAGGCGGTACGGCACCCAGACGGCCTGCTCGACCGGCTGCTTCTTGACCATTTTCACCGCCGTGTCGATCGAGCCATCGGCCTGGCCCTTGGCGTCCTGGAACACCGAGACCGCCATTTCGCCTTTCTTGATCGCGTTCAAACCGTCCGGCGTGCCATCGACCCCGGCAATCAATACCGTGCCCGGCTTAGTGCCCACTTGCTTGAGTGCCATGGCGGCGCCGATGGCCATCTCGTCGTTGTTGGCCACCACCGCCTGGAACTCGCGTCCCTGGGTCAGCCAGTCGTTGACCAGGGTCATGCCCTTGTCGCGCAACCAGGTGCCGGTCTGTTCCTGTTCGATCTTGATGCCCGGGTACTTGGCCAGCACATCCTTGACGCCCTTGGTGCGGTTGGTGGTGGAGTTGTTGGCCAGGTCACCCAGCAGGATCACGATGTTGCCCTTGCCACCCATCTTCTCAGCCAGGTACTGCATCTGCATGCGCCCGGCTTCCAGGTCGTCGGAGGCCACGGTGACCACTCCTTCCGGTAACTTCGGTTCGTCCGGGCGGCGGTTGACGTACACCAGCGGGATGCCGGCCGCCACGGCGGCCTTGGTGATGCGCTGGGTCGCGGCGGTGTCCACCGGGTTGACGATGAGCGCATCGACCTTCTGGCTGATGAAGCTTTCCACCTGGCTCAACTGCTTGACCACATCGCTGCGGGCGTCCTCGAACTGCAGGGTGACGCCGTCCGGCAGGGACTTGGCTTTCTTGTCCATGGATTCGCGCAGGTAGGTCAACCAGGTGTCATCGAACTGGGACATGCTGACGCCGATCTTCAGGTCCGCCAGGGCAGCGCCGCTGGTGAGCATCAACGACAGGGCCAGCGAGGCGATACGGGTCTTGGTCTTCATGAACGGTCTTTCTCCACTTTTTTGTTGGTTTTATGGATAAGGCGTAGCGGATCAGGAACGGGGCAAACGCACGATGGGCGCGCCGGGCATGCAACAGACCACGGCGCCGTTGCGCTGGATACACAGGGATTCGAACAAGGGAAAGACTGCGGACAGACGCAGTAGACGTGGCAGGTGAAACGCAGAGCGGCTGAAGGTTTTCATCGACGGTACCTAGCTGTGTTTCTTGTTTTTGTTTCGTCTGTCGTCCGTTCAAGACTGGCTTGGCGGAAGACAAACAGGATTGTCGGTAACCTGGAATCGACTTTATTGGAAAATATTTTCCATATCAACCTGTTTTAGAATTTTATTCGTTTTTTATTCCATGACCCACCGGCGTGGACAACCGCACCACTTCGCCCTGCCCGGCACTCTGCCTGGCAGCGTCGAGGATGCGGGTGGTCGCCAGCGCATCACGGGCCTCCACGGGCAGCGGGCTAGTGCCCTGGAACGCGGTTTGCAGGTGTTGGTAGAACGCCAGCCAGCAGCCACGTTCCGAGGTCACTCGCTCGCGCTCGGTGCCATGTTCGAACCAGCCCCAGCGCCGATGTTCCTCAGCCCCCCAGCGCTCGCCCTCGGTCGCCGGGCTCAACCCGGCCAATGCCTGGGCCTCCTGCCCGTCCAAGCCGTCGACGGTGTAGCAGCCCTGGGTGCCGTTGACCCGGAAACGTGGGCGCGGAGCGTTTTGCACGCAATTGCCGCTCAGGTGAGAGATCACGCCGCTGGCATGGGTCAAGGACATGAAGAAGCCGTTGTCGAACACCTGGCCTGGCTGACGGTAGTCCAGCTCGGCGTAGACCCTGGTCACTGGCCCGAACAATTGCAGCGCCTGGTCCACCAGATGGCTGCCGAGATCGCGCAGGAATCCGCCACCGCTACCTTTCCCCACCGACGTTGGCGAATAGCGCTCGACACTGGATTCAAAACGAATGACCTGGCCCAAGGCGCCGGATGCCAGCAGCTTGCGCAGGGTCAGGAAATCCGAATCCCAGCGACGGTTCTGGTACACACAGAGCGGCACATTGCACCGCTCGGCCGCCACCACCATCGCTTCAGCCTCGGCGGCATCGCGGGCAAACGGTTTGTCGCTGACCACGGCCACGCCACGTTCAATGGCTTCCATCACCACGGCCGGGCGGCCGTCCAAAGGCGTGGACACCACCACCGCATCGATGCCCGCCGCCACCAGTTCGGCGAGGGTGTCAAAAGCCTGGACGTGTGGGTAATCACTCGCCAACTGCTGGCGTCGCTCGACGGACCGGGTCACCACGCCGACGAACGTAGCCCCCGGCAAGCTGCTGATCAGCGGCGCGTGAAAGAACCGCCCACCCTTGCCGTAGCCGACTAGCCCGATTCGCATGAAAACTCCTTGTTAATCACTGAATGAATGCAATCCCTGTGGGAGCGGGCTTGCTCGCGAAGACGGCGGTACATTCAACATTGATGTCGACTGACACTCTGCCTTCGCGAGCAAGCCCGCTCCCACAAGGGATTGCGGGTTAGCCATAGAAGGGTGGGCGCTCGGGCAGCTCGACCTTGACGATCTGCCCGCTCTGCTGCGCTTCGACACAGGCATCCGCCGCCACCGCCGCGGCAAACCCATCCCAGGCCGAGGGCCCGCCCACTTGCCCGGCGCGCACGCCGTCGATGAAGGCCTGCAACTCGACGTCATAAGCGGCGATGAAGCGGTCTTTCCAATCCATCAGGATCGCATTGGACAGCTTGGCGCCGCTACGCAGTTGCACCTGGGACGGTTCCGGCAGCTTGGCGATGCCGGTCTCTCCCACCACTTCGCACTGGATGTCATAGCCGTACTGGCAATTGACGAACACCTCGACGTCGATGCGCGTGCCCCGGGCGGTTTCCAACAGGACGATCTGCGGGTCCCGCAAGTGAGCCAGGGCCTTGCTGGTCTTGCGTGGGAACACCACCTGCACCGACACGTAGTCATCGGCCAGCAACCAGCGCAACACATCCAGCTCGTGGATCAGGGTGTCGGTGATCGCCATGTCGGTCTTGTAGTTCTCGCCCACGCGCGGGTTACGGTGGGCGCAGTGCAGCATCAGCGGCTCACCGATCTGGCCGCTGTCGATCACCGCCTTGAGCGCGCGATAGCCTTCATCGTAGGGCCGCATGAAACCGACCTGCACCAGGCGCTTGCCATGGGCCACTTCGGCGTCGACGATCTTGCGGCAACCTTCAGCCGTGACCGCCAGGGGCTTTTCGCAGAACACCGGTTTGCCCGCTGCAATCGCCGCCAGCACGAATTCTTCATGGCTCGGGCCCCAGGAGGTGACAAGGATCGCCTCCACGTCCGGCGCCTTGATCAGCGCATGACCGTCGGGGTAGACCTCGGCGGTCAGCTTGAGATCGGCAACGACATTGGCCGCTTGTTGCAGGTTGATGTCAGTCACCGCCACCACCTGGCTGTTGAGCAAGGTCTGGCTGCAACGACGAATATGGTCCTGGCCGATGGCCCCGGTGCCGATGACGCCCAGCTTCAAAGACATGTAGAACTCCTTTCGTAGGGGGGGTTGGGGCAATCAGTATTGACGGGCCTTGGCCAGTCGTTCGTTGAGGGTCTTGGCGACGGCATCGGTGCGGGCGCTGGTGGAGACTTGCGCCACGCCCACACGCCACCACGACAGGTAGCTGTGAATCATGGTCTTGGGCAGGACCTTGATATCGATCAAGGTGGAGACCGTCTGGCGCCGCGCATCCGCCAGGGCCGCGCGCAGCTCCTCCAGGGTCGTCGCCTTGTAGGTCTTGCAGCCGTAGGCCGCAGCGTTCATGGCGAAGTCCACCGGCACGAAGTCACCGTCGAGCTTGCCGGTGTCCGGGTTGCGGAAACGAAATTCGGTGCCGAAGCTGTCCATGCCATTTCCCATCTGCAAATTGTTGATGCAGCCGAAGGCCATGTTGTCCAGCAGCACCACGTTGATCTTGCGGCGCTCCTGGATCGAGGTCGCCAGTTCCGAGTGCAGCATCATGTAGGAGCCATCACCCACCAGGGCGTACACCTCTTTATCGGGCTCGGCGAGCTTCACACCCAAGGCCGCGTTCACCTCATAGCCCATGCACGAATAGCCGTACTCGACGTGATAGGTGTTCACCCCCTTGCTGCGCCAGGCGCGCTGCAAGTCGCCGGGCAAGCTGCCGGCGGCGGCGACGATAATCGCATCGTCGGCCAGGGTTTCGTTGAGGGTGCCCAGCACACGGCTCTGGGTCAGGCAGGAACCGGTGAGTTCGATGAATTCGCGAAACACCGCCGGGTCCATGTGGTCGTCGATTTCCGGGAGGAAATCCTCGGTTTGATAATCGGCCTGGTAGATCCGATCGACCTCGGCATCCAACTGGGCCTTGGCGTCGGCGGTCTGCCCGCCCCATTCAGCGCGATAGTCACCCAGCGCGGCGGACAGTGACTCCAGGCCCGAGCGGGCATCGGCCAGCAGTTGCACGCCGTCGAGCTTCAAGGCGTCGCAGGGGCTGATGTTGAGGTTGAGGAACTGCACGTCCGGCTGCTGGAACAACCATTTGGAGCCGGTGGTGAAATCGCTGTAGCGCGTGCCGATGCCGATGATCAGGTCGGCTTTCTTGGCCAGCAGGTTCGCCGCCAGGCAACCGGTTTCACCGACGCCGCCGACGTTCAGCGGGTGGCTGGACACCACGGCGCTCTTGCCGGCCTGTGTCTCGGCGAAGGGAATGTCGAAACGCTCGGCGAAGGCCTGCAACGCCGCATTGGCCCCGGAATACCGCACGCCGCCGCCACAGATGATCAACGGTCGGCGCTTGCCCTTGAGCAGCGCCAGGGCGTCGCCGAGCATTGCCTCGGTGGCTGGGCGACGGTCGATGCGGTGCACGCGTTTTTGCAGGAAGTAGTCCGGATAATCGTAGGCTTCGGCCTGGACGTCCTGGGGCAGCGCCAGAGTCACCGCGCCGGTTTCAGCCGGGTCGGTGAGCACGCGCATGGCCTGGATCGCCGCGGTCATCAACTGCTCGGGGCGGTTGATGCGGTCCCAGTATTTGCTCACGGCCTTGAAGGCGTCGTTGGTGCTGATGCTCAGGTCGTGGAACTGTTCGATCTGCTGCAGCACCGGGTCCGGCTGGCGACTGGCATAGACATCGCCGGGCAATAACAGCAACGGAATGCGATTGGCCGTGGCGGTGGCCGCGGCGGTCAGCATATTCGCCGCACCAGGGCCCACCGACGAGCTGCAGGCGTAGATCTTGCGCCGCAGATGCTGCTTGGCAAAACCGATGGCCGCGTGAGCCATGCCCTGTTCGTTACGGCCCTGATGGACCACCAGGTCGCCGCTGTCCTGCTCCAGCGCCTGGCCCAGGCCCAGCACGTTGCCATGGCCGAAAATGGTAAAGACCCCGGCGACGAACTTGCTCTGGACGCCATCGACCTCGACGTATTGGTTATCGAGGAATTTCACCAGGGCCTGGGCCATGGTCAGTCGTGTTGTGGTCATGCTTGCACCTTTTTTGGAATGCACATCTTGCGGCTGGCCCAAATCTCCTGTGGGAGCGGGCTTGCTCGCGAAAGCGGTGTGCCAGGCGAAATCGATGTTGAATGCGCCACCGCCTTCGCGAGCAAGCCCGCTCCCACGTGGGGTCTGCGCCAGACCAACAATCGTGTCAGGCCTGGGGATTGCGCAGGTGATTCATGCTCGCCCCCAGCGCCTGGCGGATATCTGCCAGTTCATGGACGCTCTCGGCGAACGGTTCGAAGGACAGGTAGCCCTCGTACCCGCCGACCCGCAACGCCTCGATCTGCCCGGCATTGCCGAGAATGTCAGCCGCACCCACCAGCACCCGGTGGCCGTCACGAATGGTCGCCAAGGGGGCCTGGGCATCTTCGACGCCGGAGATGTGCACCAGCCCGGTCAGTTCGGGAAAGAACGCCTGCTCCCCTGCCAGATGATGGTGAAAGGTGTCGTGCACCAGGCGGAACACATCCAGCCCGCCAATGGCCTGGATCGCGTCCACTGCCGTGCGCTTGCGCCGCAGCGAGCACTCTTCGAAACCCAGAGGCTCGATGAAGCCGTAGATGCCAAAGGCGCGCAGGATCGGCGCCAATTCGCTAAGGGCCGTACGCAGCCCTGTGGCACGCTCGGCTTCGCTGCGCGAGTCGGCGCGGTCATTGAGCGGGCACATCACCAGCCCTTCGGCGCCGCATTCGCGGGCGTAGTCGGCCAACCTCACCGCTTGGGTCCGACGCTCCTCGTTCCACACGTCGAAGGGGTAAAGGGCATTGATCGACAACACCTTGATGCCCCTTTCCTCACATAACTCGCGCACCCGACCGGGCGGCATGCCGTCTTCGATCTCCACACCCTTCAGATCGTTGCGGATCTCGATGGCATCGGTTCTCAACGCCAGCGCCAGGTCGATGAACTCGGGCAGTGACAGGCGCGGTGCAACCATTCGGTTCAAGGCAAAACGCAGGGGCTTGTTCATTGTTATTCTCCCTCCGGCACTTGTAAAAAACGGGTTATTGAGCAGTCGGCATGCTGAACTCGGGCCCCTTGGCGATGCTGTCGGGCCAGCGTTGCATCACGCTTTTGTAGCGGCTGTAGAAGCGCAGCCCTTCTTCGCCGTAGGCATGGTGATCACCGAACAGCGAACGCTTCCAGCCGCCAAAGGAATGCCAGGCCATGGGCACCGGGATCGGCACATTGATGCCCACCATGCCGACCTTGATGTTGCGGGCGAACGCACGGGCGATGCCACCGTCACGGGTGAAGCACGACACGCCGTTGCCGAACTCATGGGCGTTGATCAGCGCCACCGCCGTGGCGAAGTCCGGCACACGGACAATCCCCAGCACCGGCCCGAAAATCTCTTGCTGGTAGATGCTCATCTCAGCGGTGACCTGGTCGAACAGCGTCGCCCCGACAAAGAACCCCTGCTCGGCCCCCGGCACCTTGAAACCACGGCCATCGACGATCAGGCGCGCGCCCTCGGCCACGCCGGCGTCGATGAAGCCTTCCACCTTGGCCTTGTGCTCGGCGGTGACCAGCGGCCCCATATCGGTGCCGGGCTGCTGGCCGTTGCCGATCTTCAGTTGATCAATACGGGGCAACAGTCTGGCAATCAATTCATCCCCCACATCACCCACCGCCACGGCGATGGAAATCGCCATGCAGCGTTCGCCGGCCGAGCCGTAGGCCGCCCCGATCAACGCATCCGCGGCCTGGTCGAGATCGGCATCGGGCATGACGATCATGTGGTTCTTCGCCCCGCCCAGGGCCTGGACACGCTTGCCGTGCGCCGTGCCTTGCTGGTGGATGTACTCAGCGATCGGTGTGGAGCCGACAAAGGAAATCGCTTCGATGTCCGGGTGCTGCAACAGCGCATCCACCGCCACCTTGTCGCCTTGGACGACGTTGAACACGCCATCCGGCAGGCCGGCTTCCGTCAGCAAGCGGGCCATCAGCAAACTGGCGGACGGGTCGCGCTCCGAAGGCTTGAGGATGAAGCAGTTGCCGGCAACCAGCGCCAGGGGAATCATCCACAGCGGCACCATCACCGGGAAATTGAACGGCGTGACCCCAGCGCATACGCCCAGGGGCTGGCGCAGGTTCCAGTTGTCGATGCCGCCACCGATGTTGTCGCTGAAATCGGTCTTGAGCAGGTTCGGCGCACCGCAGGCGTACTCGACGATCTCGATGCCCCGGGTGACTTCACCGTGGGCGTCGGACAGCACCTTGCCGTGTTCACGGCTGATGATCTGCGCCAGTTCGTCGTGATGCCGATCGAGCAATTCCTTGAACTTGAACATCACCCGCGAACGACGCAGGGACGACTGCTCGGACCAGCCCGGGAACGCCGCCAGCGCCGAAGCCACCGCCGCGTCGACAGTGCCCGGTTCGGCCAGGGCCACCCGGGCCTGCACCGCGCCGGTGGCCGGGTTGAAGACATTGCTCAGGCGCGCGTTGTCGCTGGCCTGCACTCGACCGTCGATGTAATGGCCTACTACCGGGGCGTCGCTCATTGTTCTTGTTCTCCCTGCGTATGTATGGGGTCAGAGATCCAGCAGCCAGCTGTGCTGCGGATCGTTATGGAATTGCCAGACCCGCTTCGGGCCGGCCATGACGTTCAGGTAATACGACTCGTACCCGTAGGGCACACTGACCGGGTGATAACCCTTGGGTACCACCACCAGGTCACTGTTTTCCACCGCCATGGCCTGGTCGATGCTGCGATCGTCGGTGTAGACCCGCTGGAACACGAAGCCTTGGGACGGGTTGACCTGGTGGTAATAGGTCTCTTCGAGAAAGCTCTGGTGTGGCAGGTCGTCGGTGTCGTGCTTGTGTGGCGGGTAACTCGAGGAGTGTCCCGACGGCGTGCGCACTTCCACCACCAGCAGCGAGTGGGCCGGTTCGCTGTCCGGCAGGATGTCGCAGACATAACGGGTGTTGGCGCCCTTGCCGCGCACGCTGCGTTTCATGCTCTCCGGGCGGATCAGCCGTGGGCCGTATTCGTTACGCGCCGAACCTGGCGCGGCACACACCGCCACCTGCACATCGCTCAGGGCAGTGACCTGGGCCTGGCTGCCCGGTGGCAGGTAAGCGGCATAGGGTGACTTGTCCTCGAACACCGACTGGCGATCACCCAGGTTGTCCCAATCGAAGGCGCCCTGCCCCGGCGCTTCGCCCTTGAGACTGATGCGACCACTGAGCAGCACCAGGCACAGCTCCTGGTCCCCGGCGGCCACCGGCAGGGTTTCACCCAGGCCCAGGCGGTAGGCGGCGAACCCGACGTATTCCAACTCACCCGCTGGCAACTGGACCATGGTTCGGCCGCTGGGATGGCTCTTGATCAACAGGCTCATGACGCACTCCTTTCCAGCAAGGCACGCAGAGTGTCGTAGCCCTTCTTGGCGTAGGCATAACTCGGCGCTACGGCGGGATCCTGCTCGGCTTCCACCACCAGCCAGCCTTGGTAGTCGGCGGCCAGCAGCACATCGAGCAACGCGGCAAAGTCGATGTCACCATCTCCCGGCACGGTGAAGGTGCCGTTGATGATGCAGTCGGGGAAGCTCCAAAGGTTATTGCGCGCCAGTTGCACCACCGGCTTGCGCACGTCCTTGAAATGCACATGGCAGATCCGTTCGATGTGTTTACGCAGCACCTGCAACGGTTCGCCACCGCCCATGTAGCAGTGACCCGAATCGAACAACAGGCCCACTTCGCTACCGGTCAGGGCCATCAATTTGTCGATGTCCGCGGGTGACTCGACATAAGCGCCCATGTGGTGGTGATAGGCCAGGCGCACGCCTTGGGACAAGGTGAAGCGCGCCAGTTCGGTGAGTTTGTCAGCGTAGGCTTGCCAGGCTTCGTCGGTGTGAAAACGCGGCCGCTCGACCAATGGAATGCGTTGGCCTTGAATGGAGTCGGCGACCTCGCCGTACACCAGTACGTTGGCGCCGTTCTGCGCCAACAGCTCGACGTGGCTGGCGATGGCGTCGATCTCCTGCGCCGCCGAGCGCCGGGCCAGGCGACTGGAATACCAGCCGGAGACCAGCGCCAGGTCATACGGCCGCAGCACATCGCCGACGCCCTTGGCGTCCTTGGGGAACTTGCCGTTGAGCTCGAAGCCTTCGTAGCCGATGGCTTTGCCTTCACTCAGCGCGGTACTCAACGGCGTCTCGCCGCCCAGCGATGGCAAGTCGTCGTTGCTCCAGGAAATCGGGTTGATGCCAATTCGAATAGCGGGCATGGCTGCACCTTTTATTGTTCTCAAACTGAATATCGAAAACCATTTGTGAATACATCACTGTGGCGAGGGGATTTATCCCCGCTGGGCTGCGAAGCAGCCCCTTGACGGCTGAATGTAAATTGCCTGACACACCGCGTTGCCAGAGTTTGGGGCCGCTTCGCAGCCCAACGGGGATAAATCCCCTCGCCACAAAGGCCTTGTAACGCCATCACGCCCGCGCAGCACGCCAGGCCTCGATCAGCTCCACAAACCGGCCCTGCACCTGTTGGATCAGCGTTTCATCATCGATTTCCCCGGCCAGCCAGGCCCGGCTCGGTTCCTGGAAGATCGTGCGGCCCACGGCAAAACCGCGGCAAGTGCTGCTCTGGCTGGCCTGGCGAAACCCTTCGGCCAACGCGGCGGCCGGGGCGTTGAGGCCCAGCAGCACCACGCCACGGCAATACGGGTCGCGCTGTTGGATCAGCTCATCGAGCTGCTGCCACTCATCCGCGCCCTGGGCTTCGATCTTCCACCACGCCGGAAAGATGCCCAGGTTGTAGAGGCGCTTGAGGGCGCGATAGAGCACATCCGGGTGCGGTGATGGATGATCCTTGGGCGGAATGACTTCCAGCAGCAATTCATGACCGCTGGCCTGGGAGGCCTTGTACAACCCCATCAATTGCGCCTCTTGCTCCAGGCGCAGCAGCGGTTCGTCGTCCGGGTGAAATTGCACCAGGCACTTGATGATCTGCTCCTGGGGCCAGGCGATCAGGTTGCTGCCAATGGAGCGCCCGTGTTCGAAAGCCAGTGGCCGCGAACCCTGCACTTCCACCGGCCGTGCCACCCACCAGCCGCGGCCAGTGGCAGCGTTCAGCGAATCCTGGCCAAAGCGCTGGTCGGCCAGCAGACCGACATCAGCCTCGATGCCCTGGTGCCGCAGGTCGGCTTCGACCCGCGCCACCGCCTGGATGAACAGTTGCTTGAGTTCGCCGATGCTGCTCAACGCGCGGCCGCCCTTCTGGGCCAGCTCCACCAGTTGTCCGCGATGGTCGAAGGCGAAGATGAACAGCTGTTTCCAGGTCTTGCGGGGCACGCTGACCTGATGCAGGCGTTGCAGCACGACATCCTGGTCCGGCCGGGTGATGGGCACCGGGCTGTCGAACAAATAGTCGAGTTCGGCCCGGGTCGGCATTGCCGGGGCGCAGGCATGGCGCGACACCACCAACCCACCGCAGGCATTGGCCAACTGGCAGCAGCGTTCATCGCTGGCATCCTCCAGCCAGCCGGCGAGAAATCCGGACATGAACGCATCGCCGGCGCCCAGTACATTCAAGACTTCGACCCGCACGCCAGGGTAAATGGCGCCGTCTTCGAGCCGGGCCGGAATGGCACCATGGATCACCGTGCAACCCTGGGGGCCTAGCTTGACCACCAAGGTCGCCGCCGTCAGCGAGCGTACGGTACGCAGCGCGGTCAGCAGATCTTCACTGCCGCCGGCGATGAGAAATTCTTCTTCGGTGCCGACGATCAGATCGAAACGCGGCAGGATGCTCTGCACGTGCTGGCTGACTTTCTGGTCGGCCACAAACCGCGTTTCCCCATCGGCCTTGCCCGCCAAGCCCCAAAGCACTGGCCGGTAATCGATGTCGAGGACTCGCTTGACCTGATGTTTTTGCGCATAGTCCAGCGCCTGGATACTGGCCTTGTAGACGCCGTCGGTGGAGAAATGCGTGCCGGTGATCAGCAACGCCTTGCTGGAAGCAATGAAGGTTTCGTCGATGTCTTCGGCGCGCAACGCCATGTCGGCGCAGTTTTCCCGGTAGAACACCAGGGGAAAGGTTTCCCGGTCCTTGATCCCCAGCAGGACCATGGCCGTCAGGCGTTCGGGATCGACCTTGATGCCACTGACATCGCAGCCTTCGCGGGCCAGGGACTCCACCAGGAAGCGGCCCATGTGGTCATCGCCTACCCGGCTCAACATCGCCGACCTGAGGCCCAGGCGCGCCGTGCCGAACGCGATGTTGGCCGAGGAACCGCCAAGGTATTTGGCGAAGCTCGAAACATCTTCCAGGCGCGCGCCGACTTGCTGCGCGTAGAGGTCGACGCCCAGGCGTCCCAGGCAAATCACATCCAATTGACGCCCACTGGCAAAACGAGTCTGGCCCATGCTGGCTCCTGTTATTTTTATCAGCCTGCGCTTGTCGCCGACACCGGCGCCAACGCTGTTGGTGAATGCAGACTAAAACGAGCAGCGCGCAATAATCAATAATTATTCTATAAATTTTTTATGTGGAATATTTTTTCCAACTCACCACAACCAAAGCGAACCAGACGCAGTGCATCGTTTCAGCATCTGCTGCAACATTTGTCCGCCCATGATTTTCCCTGCGCCTACGCTGTAGACTGCGAGCAGCCAACCTATTGTCGAGGGCCGGCCTTTTTTCGGGCCGCCCTATAAGAACAAGCCAGAAGGATTTTCTATGACCCGCCCCGATGATCTGCCGGCGCCGTCCGAGAGCGCGTCCGAACCCGCCCTCCCGAGCCCACCGATCAATGCCGAGCGCCTGCTGCAACTGATCACCGACGAATACGAAAGCCTGCCGCGTCAGCTCAAGCGCATCGCCAGCTACATGAGCCAGCAGAGCGACCGGATCATGGTCGACCGCATCAGTGACATCGCCCGGGAATGCGAAGTGCACCCCTCGGCCATCGTCAGGTTTTCCCAGCGCTTCGGCTTCAGCGGGTTCAGCGAAATGCAGGCGTTGTTCCGCGAGGCCTACACCCACAAGACCACGCCGGTGCAGAACTATCAGCAGCGCATCCGCAGCATGATCGCCAACAAGTCGCAGAAAGCCAGCGGCGGCGACCTGGCCCGTGAGTGCGTCAATGCGACCCTGTCGGGCATCGAGCGCCTGGGGTTGGAGCTGGACGACCAGGCGTTCGAAAAGGCCGTGGACCTGGTGGTCAATGCCGACAATATCTACGTGGTGGGCGTACGCCGCTCGTTCGCGGTCGCCGATTACCTGGTCTACAACCTGCAACACACCAACAAACGCATTCACCTGGTATCCGGCCTGGGGGGCAGCTACCGCGAGCAGATGCGCAGTGTGCGGGCCAACGACCTGGTCATCGCCATCAGCTTTACGCCCTACGGCAAGGAAACCCAGCACTGCCTGCGCATTGCCCAGCATCACCAAGCCAAGACCCTGATCATCACCGACAGCAACCTCTCGCCCCTGGCCAAGCGGGCCAACGCAGTGTTGCTGGTGAACGAAGGCAGTTCGTTCGCCTTTCGTTCGTTGAGCGCCACGTTGTGCCTGTGCCAGGCGTTGTTCATCGCCGTGGCTTACCGGCTGGAACTCAAGGTCGATGAGATCCATGAACAGGTCGGGTTCGAGGATTAACGCCCGCAAGATTTCCTGAAGGAGACGTCATGAAACTGATCGGCATGCTGGACTCGCCCTACGTGCGACGTGTCGCCATTTCCGCCAAGTGCCTGGGGGTTGCCCTGGAACACGAGTCCGTTTCGGTGTTCAGGCATTTCGAACGGTTCCAGCGCATCAACCCGGTGGTCAAGGCCCCGACCCTGGTGCTGGACGATGGCAACGTGCTGATGGATTCAACGTTGATCATCGACTACCTCGAGGCCTTGGCCGCGCCGGGAAAAAGCCTGATGCCGGTCGACAGTGGGCAACGGCTGCGCACACTGCGCCTGATCGGCCTGGCCCTGGCGGCGTGCGAGAAGTCGGTGCAGATCTACTACGAACGCAACCTGCGGCCGACAGAAATCCAACACGCCCCCTGGGTCGAACGTGTGGAAGGCCAACTGGCGGCGGCCTATGGCATGCTCGAACAGGAACTGGCGAAACAGCCACTGGCCACCGATGGCACACTCGATCAGGCGGGCATCACCTTGGCAGTGGCCTGGAGCTTCACCCACCTGGTGGTGTCGGACCAGGTGCAGGGCAAGTCATTCCCATCGATCAGCGCGTTCACCGCCTATGCCGAAGGGCTGGAGGCGTTTGTCAGCACCCCGATGGAATAAGCGCAGGGTTCCGATCCACCCTGGATCCCTGTGGGAGCGAGCTTGCTCGCGATAGCGGTGTACCAGTCAACATGGATACTGACTGACCTGACGCCATCGCGAGCAAGCTCGCTCCCACAGTTTGTTCCCGGATGTCTGCGGGATATGCACTCACCACAACTCCACAGTTTGTTTTCGGTTGACTGCGGGATATGTATTGATCACAGACCCCACACAGGATTTGCTCAGGCCAGCTCCATTTCCTTTGGCTTTACCACCGGCGCCACCTCGAAGCGGTCCGCCAGGAATGGCGTGATGTCCAGCGGCAAGGGCTCGTTGTTCACCAGTTTGTCCAGCAACACGCCGGTGATGGCCGAGGTCAGGATGCCGGTGCGGAAATGCCCGCACGCGTTGAGATAGCCTTCCACCCCGCGCATCGGTCCCAGGATCGGTAGTTCATCGGGCGAGCCCGGGCGCAGGCCGGCCCAGGTTCGTTTCAGGTTGATGTCGACCAACTGCGGAATACAGCGCACCGCGCCTTGCACCAGCCCTTCGATCTCCGGATAAGTCGTGGTCACGTCGAAACCTTTGTCTTCGGTGGTGCTGCCGATGAGGATTTCACCGTTGTCTTTCTGCGCCACATAGCAGTCGCTGGTGGTCAGGCAGCCATTGAGGATTTTCGGCATGCGTTCGGTCAGCAGGATCTGGCCCTTGACCGGCTTGACCGGAATCCGCACGCCGGTGGCCTGCTCGCTCAGGTCCGCCGCCCAGGCGCCGGCCGCGTTGATCAGGGTCCGGCAGTGGAAAGTCCCCGCCTCGGCGGTTTGCACCCCGGTCACCCGCGTGCCGCTGCGCAACACTTCGGTCACGTTGGTGTTGAAGAACAGGTCGACGCCGTTCTGCCGGGCGCCTTCGGTGTAGGCGTCGGCCAGGCGGAACGGGCTGAGCTGGTGATCGCAGAGAAACTCCAGGGCGCCCAGGGCCTCATGGCTCACATTCGGCTCTGCCTCGCGCAAGGCCGCCTGGTCAAGCCAGCGTACCTGGTCTGCCAGGTGGGGAATGCAGGCGACGATGTGCTCGGCGTACAAACGGTCTTCGTCGTCGTAGATCACGAACTTGAGCCCGGTCTCCTCGAACTTGAAATCCATACCGTGGCGGTCGATCAATTCCCGGTGCAACTGCGGGTACATCGCATTGGACTGCAATGCGAACTCGAAGAACGACTGCGGCAGGATGTGCGGCGTGCTGGCATCCACCGCCACGGCGGCGCCCTGGGTCTGACGCTTGCGGTTGGCCGACATCATGCGAAAGAAGATCACCCCGCAACCCAGGCCCACCGACTCACCGATGGCCCACAGCCCACCCGCCGAGGCGCGGGTCGCGTTGCCGGGGCGCTTGGCATCGATCAGGGCGATCTTCAGATGCTTGCGCTTGGACAGTTGATAGGCACACGAGGCCCCGATCACACCGCCACCGGCGATGACCACATCGTAGTCCTTAATCATGGGAAACGGCCTCCGTGCCGGCGTTCTGGAACGCTGAAAAGGGAATCGGATCGATGGGGAAACGCGGCCGCAGCCAACCCACGTCGGCACGCCCGGTGGCTTCGCACAAGCGGTCACTGCAGTAGCCGACGCACATCCGCCCCTGGCAATCGCCCATGCTCACGCGGGTGCGCATCTTCAGGCTGGCCATGTCTTGCACGCCTTGCTCCAGCGCCCGGTCGATGTCGGCGCGGGTGGCGTGCTCGCAGCGGCAGATCACCGTGTCGGCGGCAGGCAACGCGGTTTGCCCGGCACCACGCCGGGTGTAGCGATCCACGGCGGCGCGAAAGCGAATGATCCGCGCCAGTTGCGCCTGGTAACGCTCCCGGTGGGCCAGGGCCGTGGACGGATCCAGCACGTTGCGTTGCATGAGGATCGACAACGCCGCGATGCGCCCGCTGAGCATGGCCGCTTCACCGCCACGGATCCCGCCCATGTCGCCGGCCAGGTGAATGTGCGCTTCGCTGCTTTGTTGCCAGGCATCGGACACGGCCCGCAAATAGCCGTCCTCGCTGAAACCGTGCTCCAGGCCCATCTGCTGGCTCAATTGAGTCCGCGGGATAAACCCGTAGCCCACCGCCAGGGTCTGGGCCGGCACCTGTTCGGCGCGTTTGAGGTCCGGTTCCCAGGTCGCGGAATAAGGCGCGACGGTGACGTGGCTCAACTCACCCTCGCCATCAGCCTGCACCACGCCCCAGCCATAACGCACGGGAATGCGATTGAGCTTGAGGTAGGCCAGCATGCTCAGGCCGTCGAGGAACAACTGCGGCTTGTTCAGCAACGCCAGGCTTTCCTTGGCGATCCGGCCGAACCCACAGGCTTCGAAGACACCCGCCACCGCTACGCCCGAAGCGTGCAACTGGCAGGCCACCAGCGGCAGCAACGGCCCCGTGCCGGCGATCACCACCGGGCTCGGCGGCCGGACCACGCCGCTCTTGATCTGCAATTGCAGGCCCCCGAGCATCATCACCCCCGGTAGCGTCCAGCCAGGAAACGGCACGCTGCGTTCGTGACAACCGGCCGCCAGGACCAGATGGGAATAGGCGACCTCCCCCAGGCGCTCGTCGGCATCCAGCAGCATCAACGCCCGGAAGCCTTCGGCACCGATGACACGGTTGCCCAATCGCACATCGATCAACCCGGCATGGCGCTGGTATTCTCCGTGGAGTTTTTCCAGGGCTTCGCTGTAGCGCGGCCCCAGGTAATCCAGGCTGACGCCATCGCGCAGCGGCCCGCGGTACACGACGCCGCCGAGGCGCGGCGCCTCTTCGAGCAAGGTGCAACGCACCCCGTGGGTGGCCAGCTCGATGGCCGCAGCCATGCCCGCCGGCCCACCGCCGACAATCACCGGATCGAGGCTCATGGCGCCTCCGTTTCGGTCATGCGGTTGGCCCGGGTTTCGATCTGCATGCCAGGGCGCACCAGGGTCTGGCAGGCGCGGCGCTTGTGGCGGCCGTCGATCTTGACCAGGCAGCATTGGCACACGCCCATGCCGCAGTAGGCGCCGCTGATCTGGTCGTGGTCGTTGCGGGCGACCTGGCGTTGCCCCAGGGACTGGATGACGGTGAGGACGGTTTCCCCGTGGGCGGCGTTGACGGCTTGCCCGTCCAGGCGCACCGTCATATCGGCGCGGGTCAACGGCTGGATATCGAATGTTCGACGTAGAACGTCTTGAGGTTGCATCATGCTGCTCTTCCTTGAAGGTTCAGTGAAGTTTCGGCTCCTTGCGGCACACATCCACCGGTTCGCGTCGGTACCCGGCAACGGCGCACCGAAGCGGGGCAACAGACGCAACATGATAGTGCGCGCGAAATTCATGTTAGGGATAATTTGTGACCAAGTGTTGATCCAGGCCAGCGAATCGGCGTGCCGGTCCATGAACTTTTTTTCAGAAAGCCGACAGGTAATTTTTGGCAGAATGCTGTGCAATCGCTCCAACTTCCCTACACGGTACCGCCCATGAACCGCATCCTGACCATCGAAGACGACGCCGTGACCGCCCGTGAAATCGTTGCCGAGCTGACCCGCAACGGCCTGGACGTCGATTGGGTCGACAACGGCCGCGAAGGCCTGGAACGGGCGGTCAGCGGCGACTACGACTTGATCACGCTGGACCGCATGCTGCCTGAGCTCGACGGCCTGGTGATCGTCACCACGCTGCGCACCATGGGCGTGGCCACACCGATCCTGATGATCAGCGCCCTGTCCGATGTGGATGAACGCGTGCGCGGCCTGCGGGCCGGCGGCGACGATTACCTGACCAAGCCGTTCGCCACCGACGAAATGGCCGCCCGGGTCGAAGTGCTGCTGCGGCGCAACAATGGCGCCCGCGAGCCGGAAACCGTACTGCGGGTAGCCGACCTGGAGCTGAACCTGATCAGCCGCGAAGCCAGCCGCAACGGGCAACTGCTGAGCCTGTTGCCCACCGAATACAAGTTGCTGGAATTCCTGATGCGCAACAGTGGGCAAATCCTCTCGCGCATGATGATTTTCGAGGAAGTCTGGGGCTATCACTTCGACCCCGGCACCAACCTGATCGACGTCCACATTGGCCGCCTGCGCAAGAAAATCGACCCGCCGGGCCTGGAACCGCTGATTCGCACGGTACGGGGTTCCGGCTATGTCATTGCTGAACCCCGCTAAGGGCTGGCGCTCCTCCAGCAGCCGCCTGCTGGCGCTGTACAGCTCGCTGTTCGTGATCTGGAGCGCGATCCTGATGGGGGTGATGTATTACGAAGTGTTTGGCTACCTCGACAGCCTGGCCAAACACTCCCTGATGCAGCGCCAGCACCTGTTCGCCCGGATCCACGGCGACCAACTGGAAGATGCGCTCATGGCCAGCCTGACGCTGGACGAGCGCGGTGTCGACGCCTACGGGCTGTTCGATGCGCAACTGCGCCATTTGAGCGGGCCGATCCTGCGCGTGCCTGCCGACCTGCCCCTTGACGGCAGGATCCACATGCTTGGCGGCTGCGTCGATTCCGATGATCCGGGCGTGCCTTCCGATAGCTGCGACGCGGTGGCGACCCGGACCCAGGACGGCCGCTGGCTGATCCTGGCGCGGGACAACGGCTCGCTGTTCGCGGTCACACGGATCATCTTGCACGCGCTGTTCTGGGGCGTATCGCTGACCATCCTGCCGGGCATCGCTGGCTGGCACCTGCTGCGCCGCCGACCGCTACGACGGATTCGCCAGTTGCAGGCCAGCGCCGAAGCCATCGTCGCCGGCGACCTGACCCATCGCCTGCCGCTGTCGAGCCGGCGCGATGAGCTGGACATGCTGGCGGCGATCGTCAATGCCATGCTCGAACGCATCGAACGCCTGATGAATGAGGTCAAGGGCGTGTGCGACAACATCGCCCACGACCTGCGCACCCCGCTGACGCGCCTGCGTGCCCAGCTTTATCGCATCCAGCAGCAAGCGCCGGACGGCTCCCCCGAGGCCTTGCAGATGGACCAGGTAATCGCCGAGACCGACACCCTGATGGCGCGGTTTCGTGGTTTGTTGCGGATTTCCGAACTGGAAGACCAGCAACGGCGCTCGGGCTTCGTACGCCTCGATCCGTTGCAGTTATTGCAGGAGCTGCATGATTTTTACCTGCCCCTGGCCGAGGAAGGCGAACTGACCTTCATCCTGGAGGCGCCCGACGCCCTGCCCCTGCTCAACGGCGACCGGGCCTTGCTGTTCGAGGCGGTGTCGAACCTGCTGAGCAACTCCATCAAGTTCACCCCGCCAGGGGGCACCGTGATCCTGCGTGGGGTCGACCAAGGCGACAGCACCCGCATCGAAGTGCTCGACTCCGGCCCGGGCATTCCCGAGGCGGAGCGCAAGGCGGTGTTCCGCCGTTTCTACCGCGCAGAGGGCAGCAGCCAGCACGGCGGATTCGGCCTGGGCCTGTCCATCGTCGCAGCGATTGTCAATCTGCACGGTTTTACGTTGGAGGTGGGCAGCAGCGAACACGGTGGCGCGCGGCTGGTGCTCGATTGCCGGGGGGCGTTGTTGTAGGGAAACCACATCCCCTCAGCCTTATAGGAGCTGTGTAGGAGCTGTGTAGGAGCTGTCGAGTGCAACGAGGCTGCGATCTTGTTCCAGACAATTGAGTCGAGAGCGAAAGATCAAGATCAAAAGATCGCAGGCTTCGCCAGCTCCTACGGAGGGTGGGGTGCCTGATGTTTATCTATAGAGGTTCACTGCGATGCAGCGGAGTGTTTTCAAGCTCATAACGCAACTCCTCGATCAGCTTCGCCAGGCTTTCTTCCGAACGGACGCTGTCGACACTCATGCCGCTCACCACCAAGTCCACCTCACCGCTTTCACGGTGATACAGGCGCACGGTGAGGGTGCCGTCGCCATTGAGGCTGCATTCGCAGGCCAGCGGCGTAAAGCTTTCTTCGAGGCGGGCACGCAAGGGGGCCAAATGGGTCATGGGATGCACCTCAGCCCTGAGCGAAATAATGAACGGTGGACAGCGCCGGCCTCCTGGTCCGAATAGATATCCTGTCGCGCTCGTATCGGGTTCGTTCACTGCACATCGTGGCATATTCCTTGAGTGTTTCGCGGGGACGCGACATCACAAACGATGCCGCACCCCCATAGCCTAAGGAACCGTTCCCCGGTTCAAAACCCGAATTTGCACCAGTGTGCCCGGTACATTTGCACTGGCTATCATGGTGCCTTCATTCGCCATTCGCCGGCGAACAGACCCCGCTCTCGCGCCCAGACAATCGCCTCGCTGCGGCTGTGGACATCCAGTTTCGAATACAGTGTCGCCACGTGATTGCGCACGGTGTTGGGCGCCAGCTTCAGCCTCGCGGCGATTTCCTTGTCTGCCAGCCCCTCGCAGATCAGCCCCAGCACGTCCCGTTCCCGGGCCGTCAGTTCGGTGAATGACACGCTCGGCACCTGGGCGTTGATGCTCTTCACGTTGGCCAGTTTTTCAATCAGGGTCCGACTGAACCAGGACGCGTCTTTCATCACCTCCTCGATGGCCGCCACCAGCTCCAGCTCCGAGCGCTTGCGTTCGGTGATGTTCATCAGCACCAGCAGGTAACAGGGCTTGTCCTGGATAAGCACCGTGTCGGCAGCGACCTCACAATCGATGAGCTCACCGCCTTTCTTATGCACCTTGACGTCGATACTGGAGACCGCGGCAGCCTTTTCCAGCCGGGCAAACAGCGCGGCGCCGGCGTCCTTGTCGAGAAAACCGATCTCCTCCACGGTTTTACCCAGTAACTCTTCGCTGGCGTAACCGGTGGTCTGGAGAAACGCTTCGTTGATTTCCAGCAATTGTTGTTCGGCGCTGCACACCAGGGTGGGCACGGGCGACAGGCGGAACGACTTGGCAAAACGCTCCTCGCTCTGGCGCAGCGCCGTTTCCGCCTTGCGACGCGGCTCCATGTCCATGAAGGAAAACAGCATGCAGTCTTCGTCATGCAGGTCCAGGGGCTGGCCGGCGACGACCACCTGCTTGGTGGTGCCATCGGGCAATTTCAACTCGGCCTGCATCTGCGGAATCGTCGCGCCCTGCCCCAGGCGCTCGACGGCCAGGTCGCGCTTTTCGGCGGCTTCGAGCACATCCAGTTCATACACCGAACGCCCGATCACCTGCTCGCGGCTGTAGCCGGTCATCTCCAGGAACCCCGGATTGACCTTGATGTAGCGCAGGTCGCTGAGACGACAGATCACCGCCGGCGCCGGGTTGGCCCCAAAGGTTTTCTCGAAGCGCTGCTCGGCGCTGGCCCATTCGGTGGCATCACTGAGGATCAACACAAGCAGCTCCGGCTCGCCGTTGCGGTCGGCCAGGACCATGCTTCGGATCCGATGCACCCAGGTGCGATCCGGGTCGGCCTTGGGCGTGACCTCCACCAACACATCGCTGAACTCATCGCCACGGGCAACCCGGGCGATGGGGTAGCTGTCCTCTGTCAGCGGATGGTTGTTGCGGTAACGCAAGTTGAATCGTTGGGCGTATTGCCGGGCCGTGGTGCCCAGCTCAGAGAGGTCCTGGACCCCGTGCATGGTCAAGGCCGCGGCGTTGGCCCAGGCAATGGTCTGGTCAACCTCGATCAACATCACCCCGTCGGACAATCCGGCAATGATCTGCAGCAATTGACGACGGTTGGTATCAGTGGTCGGGACTTGCTGATTCATTGGGTCTCCATGTGATTCAGGCGCGCATGGAAGTTACGACCATCCCCATTGATGACACGTTCCCCATAGCAGCGACGTAGGAGCTGTCGAGTGCAACGAGGCTGCGATCTTTCCATTACCAATTGAGTCGAGAGCGAAAGATCAAGATCAAGATCAAGAGATCGCAGGCTTCGCCAGCTCCTACATAAACGTTCAGCTGCGATCTTCTACCCTTCACGCCGCCATGCGCCCCTCGGCAATCGCCTGGGAGGCCGCCAGCATCGCTCGCAGCAACACCGCGCAACCGGCGGCGAGATCGTCGGGGGCGGCGTTTTCGATTTCGTTGTGGCTGATGCCGCCTTCGCAGGGTACGAAGATCATCCCGGCCGGGCCCAGTTCGGCGAGGAAGATCGCGTCATGGCCGGCACCGCTGACGATGTCCAGGTGAGACAGGCCCAGCCCCTGGGCGGCCCCGCGTACGGCATCGACGCAGCCCTGGTCGAAATACAGCGGCGGGAAGTCGGCGGTGGGTTTCAAATCGAAGGTCAGGCCGTGCTGCCGGCAGGTGTCTTCGATCACTTGCTTGACCTCGGCGATCATCGAGTCCAGGCGCGCCGGTTCCAGATGACGGAAATCCAGGGTCATGCGCACCTCGCCGGGAATCACGTTGCGCGAGCCCGGATAGGCCTGCAGGCAACCGACCGTACCGCAGGCGTGGGGCTGATGACCGAGGGCGGCGCGGTTGACGGCGCCGACGATGATCGACGCGCCCACCAGGGCGTCCTTGCGCAGGTGCATCGGGGTCGGACCGGCGTGAGCCTCGACGCCTCGCAAGGTCAGGTCGAACCACTTCTGCCCCAGGGCGCCCATCACCACCCCGATGGTCTTGCCCTCGTCCTCGAGGATCGGTCCCTGTTCGATGTGCGCCTCGAAATACGCCCCCACCGGATGCCCACTGACCGGGCGCGGGCCGGCATAGCCAATGGCATTGAGCGCCTGGCCCACGCTGATGCCCTCGGCGTCGGTCTTGGCGAGGGTTTCTTCGAGGGTGAATTTCTCGGCGAACACCCCGGAGCCCATCATGCAGGGGGCGAAGCGCGAGCCTTCTTCGTTGGTCCAGACCACCACCTCCAACGGCGCTTCGGTCTCGATGTTCAGGTCATTGAGGGTGCGCAGCACCTCCAGCCCGGACAGTACGCCAAAGCAGCCGTCGAACTTGCCGCCGGTGGGTTGGGTGTCGATGTGGCTGCCGGTCATGACCGGTGGCAGGTTCGGATTGCGCCCCGGGCGCCGGGCGAAGATATTGCCCACCCCATCGATGCTGACGGTACAGCCAGCGGCTTCGGTCCATTGCACGAACAGATCCCGGGCCTGGCGGTCGAGGTCGGTCAGGGCCAGCCGGCACACACCGCCCTTGACCGTGGCACCGAGCTGGGCCAGGTCCATGAGCGATTGCCACAGGCGGTCGCGGTTGATGTGCGGGTGGGTGGATTGCAGGACGTC
Source organism: Pseudomonas sp. NFACC24-1 (assembly GCF_900115235.1). Lineage (NCBI taxonomy): Bacteria > Pseudomonadati > Pseudomonadota > Gammaproteobacteria > Pseudomonadales > Pseudomonadaceae > Pseudomonas > Pseudomonas sp. NFACC24-1. The sequence goes on along the minus strand of NZ_FOVS01000003.1, from coordinate 10,181 downwards.
GATGGCTGCGTTCATGGGGATCTCCTTCAGGCCGTTATCTCATTTCAACGCGGTCCAGTGTGGGAGCGAGCAAGCCCACTCCCACAGGAACCGCATTCATCTGTTATTGCAGAGGTGACTTGGCGACAGCCGGGCTAGCCCCCTGCATGCTGCACAACCCGTAATAAATCACCCCACCCAGCGCCGAGCCGGTGAACCAGCCGTAGCTGTAGAACCAGCTGAACGCGTCGCTGCCCAGGGACAACAAGGTCAGCACCACCGGCACGCCAAAGGCGATGAAGCCGTTCCAGTTCCACGCCGGGTAAATGTCGTCGCGGTACAACCCGGCCAGGTCCAGTTGCTGTTTCTTGATCAGGAAATAATCCACCACCATGATCCCGGCAATCGGCCCCAGCAGGCTTGAATAACCCAGCAGCCAATTGGAATAGACCGACTCGAGGCTGACCTCGGAGACGATCAGGCCGAGTTTCTTCAACAGTTCGTGGGCCATCAGTGCCAACCCCACCAGCCCGGTGAGCATCACGGCCTTGGTGCGGCCGATCAGTTTCGGCGCCAGGTTCTGGAAGTCATTGGTGGGCGAAACGATGTTGGCGGCGGTGTTGGTCGACAGCGTGGCGACGATGATCAGCACCATGGCCAGCGCCACCCACACCGGGCTCTGGATGTGCCCGATCAGGGTCACCGGGTCGGAGACGGTCACCCCCACCAGTTTTTCCGAGGCGGCGGTCATGACCACGCCGAGGGAGGCGAACAGGAACATGGTCAACGGCAGGCCGATGATCTGCCCCACGACTTGGTCTTTCTGGCTCTTGGCATACCGGCTGAAGTCCGGAATGTTCAACGACAGGGTGGCCCAGAAACCGACCATGGCCGTCAGCCCGGCGAGGAAATAGCCGGTCACCCCGGCACCTTCGGGCCGCTTGGCCGGGACCGCCATCAGTTCAGTCAATGAAACGTTGGGCAATGCCCACACCAACAGACCGACGCCCACCAGCACCAGCAGCGGCGCAGACAAGGTTTCCAGCCATTTGATCGACTCGGCGCCGCGCAACACCACCCACAGGTTGATGACCCAGAACACCATGAAGCCGATCACTTCGCCGGTGCCCCCCAGGCTCTTCCAGCCGTCGAACACCGAGCCAAGAAAGAGGTGGATCGCCAGCCCGCCGAACATCGTCTGGATACCGAACCAGCCGCACGCCACCAGGGCACGGATCAGGCACGGTACGTTGGAACCGATGACACCAAAGGACGAGCGCAACAGCACCGGAAACGGAATGCCGTACTTGGTCCCGGCGAAGGCGTTCAGGGTCAGGGGGATCAGCACGATGATGTTGGCAAACAGAATCGCCAGCAGCGCCTCGCCCACCGTCAGGCCGAAATAGGCGGTGAGCACGCCGCCGAGGGTGTAGGTCGGCACGCAGATCGCCATGCCCACCCACAGTGCGGTGATGTGCCATTTGTTCCAGGTTCGCTCGTGCACCTTGGTCGGTGCGATGTCGTGGTTATAACGGGGGCTGTCGAGGACGTCGCTGCCGGCTTCAAGCTCGAACAATCCGTCGCGCTCGGTCACTGTTGATCTGGTCATGTCCGCTCCACTGTTTTCATTATTTTTGCTCATCGACGGGCGATGGCCGGAGTACTTGCACGCGTGCTACCGACCACCCCGCCAGACCCACGACGGCACTCAATAACCGTGCCGGATAATGCGCCGAGCTGACCGGATGATCGATATAACCCTTTCAACCTTTTGATGTTTAACGTTTTAAAGCCACGTTATTGCCTTGTTTCACTCCCTGCATATCGCCCTTTAGGCTAGATGACCTTCACGCCCTGTCGAGAGGAAGATTCAAAGTGGTGCACCCCGGATCGACGCGAGGTGTCTAGGCCGCACTTGCAACGCTTTCAAGCCGCTGATTTACCATGACAAATCTCGCTCAAATAATAATCCTGTCAAGTGCGTCAAAATGGTGAGCAGGCTCACCATTTTGGTGAACTTATAATTTAATCTTTAAATTTCAATAAGTTATTTAACGCATAAGCTTATAAAAAATAATCTTGCTCATTTCACAAACTCCAGCTAGCGTCTAATCCTGACAGTTGTGACAAGAATATAAACCGGCACGACTTTACCTACCGTGATCGATAAAACATAAAGAACCGGCAACAGTCGGTCATGCCTGCGAGGAACTCGGAATGTCTCTGTTGATCCGTGGCGCCACCGTTATTACCCATGATGAAAGTTATCGCGCCGATGTGTTTTGCGCCGACGGCGTGATCAAGGCCATTGGTGACAACCTGGATGTTCCGGGCGCTGTCGAAGTGCTCGATGGCAGCGGTCAATACCTGATGCCCGGCGGCATCGACCCCCATACGCATATGCAGTTGCCGTTCATGGGCACGGTCGCCAGTGAAGACTTCTTCAGCGGCACGGCGGCGGGTCTCGCCGGCGGCACCACCTCGATCATCGACTTCGTGATTCCCAACCCCCAGCAGTCGCTGATGGAAGCCTTTCATCAATGGCGGGGCTGGGCCGAGAAAAGCGCCAGTGACTACGGTTTCCACGTGGCGATCACCTGGTGGAGCGAACAGGTCCGCGAAGAAATGGCCGAGCTGGTCAGCTATCACGGGGTGAACAGCTTCAAGCATTTCATGGCCTACAAGAATGCAATCATGGCCGCCGACGACACCTTGGTGGCGAGCTTCGAGCGCTGCCTGGAATTAGGCGCGGTGCCCACCGTGCACGCCGAGAATGGCGAACTGGTCTATCACCTGCAACGCAAGCTGCTGGCCCAGGGCATCACCGGCCCCGAAGCCCATCCGTTGTCACGCCCTTCGCAAGTGGAAGGCGAAGCCGCGAGCCGCGCCATCCGCATCGCCGAAACCCTGGGCACGCCGCTGTACCTGGTGCACGTGTCCACCAAGGAAGCCCTGGACGAAATCACCTACGCCCGCAGCAAGGGCCAACCGGTCTACGGTGAAGTACTGGCCGGGCATCTGCTGCTGGACGACAGTGTCTATCGCGATCCCGACTGGCAGACCGCCGCCGGCTACGTGATGAGCCCGCCCTTCCGCCCACGCGGGCATCAAGAGGCACTCTGGCACGGCTTGCAGTCCGGCAACCTGCACACCACTGCCACCGACCACTGCTGCTTCTGCGCCGAACAGAAGGCCGCCGGGCGTGACGACTTCAGCAAGATCCCCAACGGCACCGCCGGTATCGAAGACCGCATGGCGGTGCTCTGGGACGAGGGGGTCAACAGCGGCAAATTGTCGATGCAGGACTTCGTCGCCCTCACCTCCACCAACACCGCGAAAATCTTCAACCTCTACCCACGCAAGGGGGCGATCCGCGTCGGCGCCGATGCGGACCTGGTGCTCTGGGATCCCCAGGGCAGCCGCACGATCTCAGCCAAGACCCACCACCAACAAGTGGACTTCAACATCTTCGAAGGCAAGACCGTGCGCGGCGTGCCCAGCCACACCATCAGCCAGGGTCGGCTGGTGTGGGCCGACGGCGACCTGCGGGCCGAGCGCGGCGCCGGGCGCTACATCGAACGACCGGCCTACCCGGCGGTGTTCGATTTGCTGAGCAAGCGGGCGGAGTTGAATAAGCCAACCGCCGTGAAACGCTGAAATTGATCGTTCCCACGCTCTGCGTGGGAACGCAGCCCGGGACGCTCTGCGTCCCAAAGCGGAACGCGGAGCGTCCCCAGAGGCATTCCCACGCGGAGCGTGGGAACGATCAAGTCCCCCAAAAAAACCACTGCCCACCAGAGGCAGCACCTCAAACACCGTGAGGCCCACTCCATGATCCAGCCCTTGAGTCACCTCCCCCATTCCCAGGAAGACCCGGCCACCCTCGCCGCCCGCTTCAGCGACCTGGCGCCGCCGCTCAACGCGCGCCAGGCCCACCTGGAAGCGTCCCGTTGCCTGTACTGCTACGACGCGCCCTGCGTGAACGCCTGCCCGAGCGAGATCGACATTCCTTCGTTCATTCGCAACATCCACCAGGACAACGTCCAAGGCGCGGCCCAGAAAATCCTCTCGGCCAACATCCTCGGCGGCAGTTGCGCCCGGGTCTGCCCCACGGAGGTCCTGTGCCAGCAAGCCTGCGTGCGCAACAACGCCCATGAGTGCGCGCCGGTGTTGATCGGCTCGCTGCAACGCTACGCGGTGGACAACGCCCACTTCAGCGAACATCCGTTCAAGCGTGCCGCCACCACCGGCAAGCGCATCGCCGTGGTCGGGGCCGGGCCGGCGGGGTTGGCGTGTGCGCACCGCAGCGCGATGCATGGCCATGACGTGGTGATTTTCGAAGCCCGGGACAAGGCCGGCGGCCTCAACGAATACGGGATCGCCAAGTACAAACTGGTGGACGATTACGCCCAACGCGAGCTGGATTTCCTGCTGGACATCGGCGGCATCGAAATCCGTCACGGCCAGAAACTCGGCGAGAACCTGAGCCTGAGCGACCTGCACCAGCAGTTCGACGCAGTGTTCCTCGGCCTCGGCCTGGCCGCCAGCAAACAACTGGGCCTGAGCGACGAACAGGCCCCGGGGCTGCTGGCCGCCACCGAATACATCCGCGAACTGCGCCAGGCCGACGACCTCAGCCAGTTGCCGCTGGCCGACCGTTGCATCGTGCTCGGTGCCGGCAACACCGCCATCGACATGGCCGTGCAGATGGCTCGCCTCGGCGCCCGGGACGTCAACCTGGTCTACCGTCGTGGCCTCGAGGACATGGGGGCCACCTTGCATGAGCAAGACATCGCCAAGGCCAATCAGGTGCGTCTGCTGACCTGGGCCCAACCGCAACAGGTGTTGCTCGATGACGCCGGGCATGTGCGCGGCATGCGCTTTTCCCGGACCCATCTGGAAAACGGTCGACTGGTCATCGGTGCCGAGACCTTCGACCTGGCCGCCGACGCCGTTTTCAAAGCCATCGGCCAAGCCTTCGATGACAACGCACTGGTGGACCCACTGGCCCGGGAGCTCAAGCGCCAGGACGGGCGAATCCTGGTGGACGAACACCTGCGCACCAGCATTCCCGGTGTCTATGCCGGCGGCGATTGCACCAGCCTGGACCAGGACCTCACCGTGCAGGCCGTGCAGCACGGCAAGCTCGCCGCCGAGGCGATCAACGCTCAACTGATGCTTAACGTGGAGGCTGCGTAAATGGCCGATCTGTCGATTGTCTTCGCCGGCATCAAAGCCCCCAACCCGTTCTGGCTGGCCTCCGCGCCACCCACCGACAAGGCCTACAACGTGGTCCGCGCCTTCGAGGCCGGCTGGGGTGGCGTGGTCTGGAAAACCCTCGGTGAGGATCCAGCGGCGGTGAATGTGTCCTCGCGTTATTCGGCCCACTACGGTGCCAATCGCGAGGTCTTGGGCATCAACAACATCGAGCTGATCACCGACCGTTCCCTGGAGATCAACCTGCGGGAAATCACCCAGGTGAAAAAGGACTGGCCGGACCGGGCGTTGATCGTGTCGCTGATGGTGCCCTGCGTCGAAGAATCCTGGAAACGCATCCTGCCCCTGGTGGAAGCCACCGGCGCCGACGGCATCGAGCTTAACTTCGGCTGCCCCCACGGCATGCCGGAACGGGGCATGGGCGCGGCGGTCGGCCAGGTGCCGGAATACGTCGAGCAAGTGACCCGCTGGTGCAAGACCTATTGCTCGCTGCCGGTGATCGTCAAGCTCACGCCGAACATCACCGACATCCGCGTCGCCGCGCGGGCGGCCCATCGGGGCGGTGCGGACGCGGTGTCGTTGATCAACACCATCAACTCCATCACCAGCGTCGACCTGGACCGCATGGTCGCCCTGCCCAGCGTCGGCAGCCAGAGCACCCATGGCGGTTACTGCGGTTCGGCGGTCAAGCCCATCGCCCTGAACATGGTCGCCGAAATCGCCCGCGACCCGCAGACCCAAGGCTTGCCGATCTGCGGCATCGGCGGCATCGGCAGTTGGCGCGACGCGGCGGAATTCATCGCCCTTGGCAGCGGCGCGGTGCAGGTCTGCACGGCGGCGATGCTGCATGGTTTTCGCATCGTCGACGAAATGAAGGACGGCTTGTCGCGGTGGATGGACGAGCACGGCCACGCCAACCTCCAGGCGTTCTCCGGTCGCGCGGTGGGCAACACCACTGACTGGAAGTACCTGGACATCAACTACCAGGTCATCGCCAAGATCGACCAGGAGGCCTGCATCGGATGCGGTCGCTGCCACATCGCCTGCGAAGACACCTCACACCAGGCCATCGCCAGCCTCAAGCAGGCGGACGGTACGCGTAAATATGAAGTGATCGATGAAGAGTGCGTGGGTTGCAACCTGTGCCAGATCACCTGCCCGGTGCAGGACTGCATCGAGATGGTGACGGTGGACACCGGCAAGCCGTTCCTGGATTGGAACCATGATCCGCGCAATCCCTATCATGTCGCGGTTTGAAATTTGAGGTGTCAGGGCTGGCCTCTTCGCGAGCAAGCCCGCTCCCACAAATGGATCGCTGTCGTTCACAGATAGTGTGTTCACTACAGACCCAATGTGGGAGCGGGCTGGCCCGCGAAGGGGCCATCAGCCTCACCAAAAATTCTCAAGGCTCCAACCCGATCCCCCGCAAAATCACCCCGGTCACCGTCTGCACCGCCCGTTCGAATTGCATGTCCGACAGCGGCTGGTGGTCGTTGAGAATATTGATCTGGTGGTCGAAGTCGGCGTAGTGCTGGGTCGAGGCCCAGATCATGTAGAGCAGGCTGGAGGGCTCCACCGGGAGGATGCGTTTGTCCTCCACCCACTGGCGGATTTTCGCTTCCTTCATCTTGGCCCAGTCATAGAGACTGGCGTCCAGTGCCTGGCCCAGGGTCGGGGCACCGTGGATGATCTCGTTGGCCCATACCTTGGAGCCGTAGGGCCGGCTGCGGGAGTGGTTCATCTTGGCGCGGATGTAGCTGCTGAGCACCACCCGCGGGTCGTCGAACATTTCGAAGCACAAGGCATCCTGTTTCCACACCTCCAGCAGATCGAACAGCACGGCGCTGTACAGTTCACTCTTGGTGCTGAAGTAGTAATGCAGGTTGGAACGAGGCAATTGCACTTCGGCGGCGATGTCGGCCATGGCGGTGCTGCCGAAGCCTTTCTCGGCAAAGACCTTCTCGGCGGCCAACAGGATTTTCTCGACGTTACTGCGACGAATCTCGATCTTGTGATTGCCCATGAGGGCTCCCTGGCAACAGCGTTGCTCAAGACTAGCATTCACCCACTTTTGAAAACACTGGGGATCCCTGCGGGAGCGAGCCTGCTCGCGATAGCGTCATCAGCCTCACCTGAATTATCTAATGCCCTCCCTATCCCGGACTAACAGTTCTGCTAGTAGACGTCCTCCGAGAAATACCCGAGCCTGACACAGCCGAGCGCACCCGGGAGACCCAGTCCATGTCAGCTTCGTCGAAAAACATCCTATGCCGCTATCACTACGATCCACTGGATCGCCTCACAGGCCTGACACCGCTCGGGCATCCCGGTACACAACGCTTCTATCAGAACAACGAACTGGTCAATGAAATCGACAGCGAGGCACAGCTCACGATCGTGCGCAACGGGGAACAGCCGCTGGCTCAGCGGCTGAGTGTCATCGGTGTGACCGAGACGACACTGCTGGCGACGGATCAACAGCGTTCGCCGTTGGCGGCGGTGACGGACACAGATTTGCAACGGATGGCCTATACCGCCTACGGTCACCGTACGGGGGAAAGTGGGTTGAGCAGTTTGCTCGGATTCAATGGCGAGCGGCCTGAACCGATCACCGGGCACTATCTGTTGGGACAGGGTAATCGGGCTTTCAATCCGGTGTTGATGCGGTTTAACAGTCCAGACGAGTTGAGTCCGTTTGGTGATGGGGGGATCAATGCGTATGCTTATTGTGGGGGGGATCCGGTTAATTGGTATGATCCAACTGGGAACGTTCTAATAAAAATTTTTAAAATAGACTTCCTCATCGGCAACCCTGTGTTAGACCTTTCATCTAGCGCGCCCCTGGACCTTTCATTAAAAACTATTACCCGTCCTGCCTCCCAACTTCCCGCAGTTCCGCAAATAAATCCGCAAACCTTCCCAATAGCGGGGCCGGCCCTGACCAATACCGTTACGCCCTCGGCTGCCCCAAAGACGCCCAGTGTGGCAGCACGATTACCCCCCCGACAGAGAGCTACACGACCTTATTCTCGAACCGCAAACCCAACGAAAAATCAAAAAAGAGTTTATGCCTTTGAAGATAGACAAGCGAAAAGGGTCGAGTTATGGGAGCGTTTTGTAAAAAGAAATCCAGATACCACCATAGATGCCAGTCGAGAAGTTCGAAGACGGCTTACGGACGCTCTAGCAAATTTGGATTTTTCCAAACAAGGTGGGCTCGTATTAGGTGATGGAGGAGAAGTGCTGAATAGATCAGCCCTCCGAAAGGCAGTCTCGAGAGCCCAACTGGCGGTCAAGGCCGATGCTTGGAAAAAGGTCCAACGGCTCAGAGAGATCAAAAGGGCCAATAGGAACATTCGTGCTCAATAAATTTAATAACTCCTAACTAAATTAACGTGCTGACCCATTGGGTCTTTGGCGAGCAAACGACCTGAGTTAAAACAGTTTGCATAATTATGCGTATGTGTACCTGGGCCACGGTACTCAGAAGCGCCCGTGGCGAGGGAGCAGCCTCCCTCGCCACGGGTGTGCGCTAGGTCGGTTGGCGCTGTTCGACGTTATCCAGTGCGCGGTTGGCCAGCAGACTGCCCAGTTCGATCAGTTGTTGGATACCCAGGAGGAAATGTCGGCGCGAACCGTTCAGGTCGAAGGCCAGGTCCTCAACCATGGCGTTGGCCGAGGCCAGGGTTTCGCTGAGGTTGGCGAGCAGGCTTTCGGTGTCGATATCTTTGTTGACGGTGAAGAGCTGGCCGGGGGCAGGATCCGTTTCGGGTTTGTCCGGTTTGGGGTTCAGGTAATGGTCGAGGACGCGGTCGGTGACTTCGTCGTGTTTTTGAGGCTTGGTTTTTTTGCGCGGCGAGGCTGGATCAGTGTTCGGTGGGTTGGGGGTTACTTTGAACATAGTTGAAGCTCCGATGCTGTAGAAGGGAGCCAACACCCTCTCGCTACCAAACGAATTAGGGTGGCGGCCATACGAAGGTTGGTAGACCGGGCATCGGAGCCGGCGCCTCCGAAGAGACCCTGCGCATGGCCACCAAAAAGCGAAGTGCGTGATTGCACTCGCAAGAGATGACGCTATGCACCGACAGCCCGGGCTACCAAACCCGATCACTGATTCAATTCAGTGACCCGGAAACGATAGAGCCCTGGCCCCCAGGCGCACAAGCCGGCGGATTCTGGCGCAGGTGTAGGCAACGGCGCAAGACGACGTAGCCCGATCCAGAACGATCCTACATCTGGATAAACACAACCCTGTTTAGACTGGGAATAGGATCAACCACACACCTGTGGCGAGGGGATTTATCCCCGCTGGGCTGCGAAGCAGCCCCGATTACTGTCGCAGCGGTGTGTCAGGCTGATTGCATTCAGCCGTCTTTAGGGCTGCTGCGCAGCCCAGCGGGGATAAATCCCCTCGCCACAAGAGACCTCACTGTCAATTAGATCGTGGGCATTCGACTAATGTCTTAGACCAGTCATCGCACAACCAAGCACCCTTCCCACTATCCTCAAACCACAGATCTGCCCGGCGCTACGCCTGGGATCTTGACCTCGTCCAGCGACAGCCGTTGAAACGCCTCATCTTGAAGCACAGCTGAGTTGGATAATTCCGATAATGGCCAGTTGACAATGAGCAGCCGCTTCCAAATAATCCCTCCAATGTTGTACGACGACGTATGACAAAAATAAAAACAACAAAAAAGTAGGGAGCGTCATAGTGAGCACACGTGTCCGTTTTTCGCCCGATCGCCGTCCAAACCGCCGTACCCTTCTCAACGCCAGCCCCGCCCTGATCCTGCTCGGTTGCAGCAGCCTTGCCGCGTTTCTGCCAACCGCCGCCAGCGCCGAAGGCTTCGTCGATGACGCCAAGGCCACGCTGAACCTGCGCAACGCCTACTTCAACCGCAACTTCACCAACCCGAACAATGCCCAGGGCAAGGCCGAGGAATGGACCCAGAGTTTCATCCTCGACGCCAAGTCCGGCTTCA